>JBBIPO010000180.1:0-7641 GCA_037442805.1 Deltaproteobacteria bacterium | reverse complement strand
GGCGGTGGGGTCGTTCAGCCTGTCGAGAACCCGCCAGGGCGGGTTGTCGAAGGGCGGTCGGGAAGGTGTCGGCAGGCGGAACGCCTGCCGAAGCCGGCCAGAAGGTCGGCGTCGGCTTCTCGACAGCCCATCAGGCTGAACGACGCTTGTCCGATGGCTGACACCCAACTTCGACAGTTGCTTCGACAAAGGTCAGCAAGATCAAAGGGATGTCAGGCTGTGCTCCGGCCTTGGCATCCCAGGGGCGGCCGGGGGGAGGTGGGACGACCCCGACGGCCTGGAGGACCTTGCCGGAGACCCCCTGAAGGGGCATGCGGAGCATGGACCGCTGGTCGTCCTTGCGGACCGGGACCTCGCAGACGGACCGCAGGTCCTTCAGGGCCTGGTCCCATTCGACCAGGTGACCCTTCGCGGACAGGCGGCGTTGCAACTCGTCCATCAGGACCAGTGCCAGGAACGAACAGAACACGTGCCCGTGGATGGTTGCGTCCCACTGGTGATCGATCGGGCGGGTCTCCAGCGTCGTCTTCGCGGCTCGGAAGAGCCTTCGCGGGTGGATTCTCGTTCCCGCACGTCGCGGTCGGGGACGCTGTCTTCTACAACCCGGATTGAGGCGCGGCCCACGCGACGGCACGGGTCTGGACCGTGTAGAGTCCGAAGAGCGCATCACACGGTCCTGCGGAGGCGGCGTTCGCCAGACCCTTGCCGGGGATCAGGAAATGAAAAGGGCCGGGTACGGACAACAGTCGAAAGATGCGGTATAAGCCGCTCCGGACCGGCCCGGGGGTCGGCCCGGGGGTCCCAGCGAGGAGGTGACACCATGCTCGAGGCGTACCGGAAACACGCGGCGGAGCGGGAGGCCCTCGGGATTCCCCCGCTCCCACTGACCGAAGAGCAGACGGCTGCGGTGTGCGAGATGCTGGCGAATCCGCCAGCCGGGGAGGGGGCGTTCCTGCTAGCGCTCCTGCGCGACCGGGTGCCGCCGGGCGTGGACCCCGCGGCGCGGGTCAAGGCGGAGTTCCTGGCGGCCATCTTGGAGGGCCGGGCCGCGTCGCCGCTCGTGTCGAGAATCGAGGCGGTCCGGATGCTCGGGGCCATGCTCGGGGGTTACAACGTGGCGCCCCTGGTGCGGGCCTTGCGCGACCCCGAGGTCGCGGGTGCCGCGGTCGAGGCCCTCGCGGGTCTGACGCAGGTGTACGATGCCTTCGACGAGGTCGCCGCCCTGGCGAAGGACCTGCCTGCGGCGCGCCGCGTGCTTCAGGCCTGGGCCGAGGGCAGGTGGTTCACGAGCCGACCGGGCCTGCCCGCGACCCTGCGTGTGACCGTGTTCAAGGTGGACGGCGAGACGAACACAGACGACCTGTCCCCCGCCGGGGACGCGGCGACCCGGCCCGACATCCCGCTGCACGCGCTCGCCATGGGCCGCACCCGTTTTCCCGGGGGGCTCCGGACCATCGCGGACCTGCGTGCCCAGGGGCGGCGCGTGGCCTTCGTCGGGGACGTGGTCGGGACGGGGTCGTCTCGCAAGTCCGCCACGAACAGCGTGATGTGGCACATCGGCGAGGACATTCCGGGCGTCCCCAACAAGCGGCGCGGGGGCATCGTCATCGGTGGGGTCATCGCGCCCATCTTCTTCAACACGGTCGAGGACTCGGGCGGCCTGCCCCTCGTCATGGACGTGACCCGCATGAAGACCGGGGACGACGTCATCCTGGACTTCGAGCGCGGCGAGGTGCGCTCCCCGGACGGCGAGGTCCTCGCGACCTTCACCCTGAAGCCCGCGACCCTGCGCGACGAGTTCCGCGCGGGCGGCCGCATCCCGCTGATCATCGGGCGGTCGCTGACCGACAGGACCCGCCAGACCCTCGGCCTTGGCCCGTCCGACCTCTTCACGAGGCCAGACAACCCGAAGCCGAAGCCCGGTCAGGGGTACACGCTCGCGCAGAAGATCGTGGGCCGCGCGTGCGGGCTGGACGGGGTCCTGCCGGGCACCGCGTGCGAGCCGCGCATGACCACCGTGGGCTCCCAGGACACGACCGGTCCGATGACCGCGGACGAACTGAAGGAACTCGCGTGCCTGCGCTTCCAGGCGCCCCTCTTCATGCAGTCCTTCTGCCACACCGCGGCCTACCCCAGGCCCGCGGACGTGCGGATGCACGACACCCTCCCGCGCTTCGTGACCGACCGGGGCGGGGTGGCCCTGAAGCCGGGCGATGGCGTCATCCACTCGTGGTTGAATCGGATGATCCTGCCGGACACGCTCGGGACCGGGGGCGATTCGCACACCCGCTTCCCCATCGGTCTGTCGTTTCCGGCGGGGTCGGGGCTCGTCGCGTTCGCCGGGGCGCTCGGGTTCATGCCGCTCGACATGCCGGAAAGCGTGCTCGTTCGCTTCCACGGGCGTCTGAATCCCGGCATCACCCTGCGCGATGTGGTGGGCGCCATCCCCCTGTGGGCGATCCGCCAAGGGCTCCTGACCGTGCCGAAGAAGAACAAGGTCAACGTGTTCAACGGGCGCGTCCTCGAGATGGAGGGCCTGCCGGACCTGACCGTGGAGCAGGCGTTCGAGTTGACCGACGCCTCCGCGGAGCGCAGCGCCGCGGGCGCGACCATCGCCCTGTCGGTCGAGAGCGTGGCGACCTTCCTTAGGTCGAACGTCGCGCTCCTCGAGCGCCTGATCGCCGACGGCTACCAGGACGCAGACACGTTGCGCCGCCGCGTGGCCGACATGCGGGCGTGGCTGGCCAATCCCACCCTCCTGCGACGCGACGAGCACGCCGAGTACGCGGCCGTGATTGACATCGAGCTGTCGGAGATCACGGAACCGATCCTGGCCTGCCCCAACGACCCGGACGACGTGAAGCCCCTGTCCGAGGTCGCGGGGACGCCGGTCCAGGACGTGTTCCTGGGGTCGTGCATGACGAACATCGGGCACTTCCGGGCCGCGGCGGAGGTCTGGCGCGGGGCGAAGTTCAACCCCGCCGTCCGCATCTGGCTGTGCCCGCCCACGCGCATGGACCAGGAGCAACTCAAGCGCGAGGGGCTGTATCCCATCTTCGCCGGGGTGGGGGCGCGGGTCGAGGTCCCGGGCTGCTCGCTGTGCATGGGCAACCAGGCCCGCGTGCCGGACGGGGTCACGGTCTTCTCGACGTCCACGCGCAACTTCGACCACCGCATGGGCACGGACGCGCGCGTGTTCCTGGGGTCGGCCGAGGTCGGGGCGGTCGCGGCCTTGCTCGGGCGGCTGCCCACGCCGCAGGAGTACTTCGACCTGGTCCGGGAGCGCGTCACGCCCCGCGCAGACCAGACTTATCGGTATCTTCAGTTCGATGAGATCTATCGCTGAACTTTGACCCTGGGTCCCTTCCACAGCGAGCGCAGCACGGACGGGAGGACCCCGCCGTGCCGGTACAGGGACACCTCGTCCGGGGTGTCCAGGCGTGCGATGGCCTCGAACGACTTCAGCGACCCGTCCCGGGCCACGACCCGCAGCCGGACGCGGGCCCTCGGCGACAGGCCGTCGTGCAGGCCCTCGACGTCGTAGGTCTCGAACCCGGTCAGTCCGAGCGGCTCGCGGCCCTCGCCGGGCAGGAACTCGAGTGGCAGGACCCCCATCCCCACGAGGTTGGCCCGGTGGATGCGCTCGAAGGACTGGGCGAGGACCGCGCGCACCCCGAGCAAAGCCGTGCCCTTGGCCGCCCAGTCGCGCGACGACCCGGTCCCGTACTCGCGCCCCGCGATGATTAGTAGGGGGGTTCCTTCGGTGGCATATCGCATCGCCGCGTCGTAGATCGGGAGGGGGTCCGGCGAGGAGGGGTGCCTCGTGACCCCGCCCTCCACGCCCGCGACCAGCAGATTGCGCAGGCGGATGTTCGCGAAGGTCCCGCGCATCATGACCTCGTGGTTGCCGCGCCGCGCCCCGTAGGTGTTGAAGTCGCGCGGATCGACCCCGCGAGCGACCAGGTAACGGCCCGCCGGGCTGTTCGCCGGGATGAAACCCGCGGGCGAAATGTGGTCCGTGGTCACGGAGTCCCCCAGGACCGCCAGGACCCGCATTCCCCGCAGGTCGCGCAACGGCGCCGGCTCCAACGACAGCCCATCGAAATAGGGAGGCTTGCGGATATAGGACGACGAATCATCCCATTCGAACAGGTCCCCGGACGGCACCGGCAGGGCGGCCCAGGCGGCGTCTCCTGCGAAGACGTGCTCGTAGGTGCGTCGGAACATCTCCGGGGACAGGGAGGCGCGGATCGCGTCCTCGACCTCCTGCGGGTCCGGCCACAGGTCCCGCAGGAAGACCGGGTGGCCGCCGGGGTCCACGCCCAGGGGCTCGCGCGTGAGGTCCAGGTCCACGCGGCCCGCGATGGCGTACGCGACCACGAGGGGCGGGGACGCTAGGTAGTTCGCACGGACCTGCGGGTGGATCCGCCCCTCGAAGTTCCGGTTCCCGGACAGGACCGCGGCCACGACCAGACCGTGCTCGTCAATCGCGCGGGCCACAGGGTCCGGCAGGGGTCCGGAGTTCCCGATGCAGGTGGTGCAGCCGTAGCCCGCGAGGTGGAAGCCCAGGGCCTCCAGGGCCGGCAGGAGCCCGGCGCGTTCCAGGTACCGGGTCACCACGCGCGAGCCGGGCGCGAGGCTTGTCTTCACCCACGGCGCACGCGTCAGGCCGCGCTCCACGGCCCGCTTCGCGAGCAGCCCCGCCGCGACCATGACCGAGGGGTTGGACGTGTTAGTGCACGACGTGATGGCGGCGATGACGACCGACCCGTCCGAGAGGGTGGCCCTGCGTCCGTCCACCTCGATGTCCGCGGCGGGGCGGGGCTCGGGCCACGCCCTGGAAAACGACTCGGGAACTTGTGCGAGCGGCACGCGGTCCTGTGGGCGGCGCGGTCCGGCGAGGCTTGGTTCCACACGATCCAGCGCGACCTCGACGACGCGGTCGTACTGTGGTTCCTCGACCTGCGGCGACCAGAACAGCCCCTGCGCCTTCGCATAAGCCTCGACCAGGGCGACCTGGTCCTCGGAACGGCCCGTGAAACGCAGGTACGCGAGCGTCTCGCGGTCCACGGGGAAGAAGCCCACGGTCGCCCCATACTCGGGGGCCATGTTCGCGATGGTCGCGCGGTCCGGCAAGAGCAGGCCGTCGAGCCCGGGGCCGAAGAACTCGACGAACCGTCCGACCACGCCGACGCGGCGCAGCGCCTCGGTCACGGTCAGGACGAGGTCCGTCGCGGTCACGCCAGGTCCCAGGGTCCCGGTCAGGCGCACGCCCACCACCTCGGGCCACCGCAGGCTCATCGGATATCCGAGCATCGCGGCCTCGGCCTCGATCCCCCCGACCCCCCAGCCCAGGACCCCGAGCGCGTTCACCATGGTCGTGTGCGAGTCCGTCCCGACCAGGGTGTCCGGGCGCGCCACGGACCTTCCGTCCGGGCCCTCGGCCCTCTGCACGACGCTCGCGAGGTACTCCAGGTTCACCTGATGGCAGATGCCCGTGCCCGGCGGGACCACGCGGAACCGCGCGAACGCCCCCTGGCCCCAGCGCAGGAAGGCGTAGCGCTCGCGGTTGCGTTCGTACTCGCGGGCCACGTTGGCCTCGAGGGCCCCCGCCTGCGCGAACCGGTCCACCTGCACCGAATGGTCAATGACGAGGTCTACGGGCAGAACCGGGGACACGCGCGCCGGGTCCCCACCGAGCCCCGCGAGCGCGTCCCTCATGGCCGCGAGGTCCACGAGGAGCGGCACCCCCGTGAAGTCCTGCAACAGGATTCGCGCCGGCAGGAACGACACGTCCGGCGGCTCCCGTACGCCGCCCGCACGGCGCCGTTCCAGGACGGCAAGGACCGCCCTTTCCTGCCCCCGGCGGACCAGGTCTTCGAACAGCACTTTCAGCGACCGCGGCATCCTGCGCACGTCCTGGCCGAGGCTGGCCAGGTCATGGAACCAGGTCTCCGGCCCATCCCAGGGCAACCGCTTCAAGGTCTGTTCACGAACAGCGTTCATGGGGTCTCCGCGACCAGGGGTTATTAGGTTTCGGAAAATATAGTTTCAATAACTACATCCAGATGCTCGAAAAATCAAGGGGCATGCCACGTGCAGTCCCGCAGACGCCCACACCCTGCTCACTCGTGTGACTCGATTCGGATGCCCGCCTCGCGGGCGACCTCCCAGAGTCTGGCCGAGATGAAGGCGGTTACGAGCATCAGGTCGGGTTCCTCGCCCGTCTCCTTCCTGTATGCCTTTGCTGCCTTCAATAGTTTCTGGATGTCTTCCCGCGTGGTCGAGGACGTGATCTGCACGATGACCGGCTTTCCGTTGCGCACGACCAGGTCCACCTGCCGCCCCCCGATGTCGCGCTCCTCGACGGTGACGCCGTAGCGCTCGTGCAGGAGGGCCTTCATGGCATTGCGAAACGCCTCTTCGGAGTAGATGCCCCACCGGGCGCCGAGTTTCCCGATCTGGTCCCTCCACTGCTCGAGGTCTTGACGGAGGCCCACAACGGCGTCGGCGAGGCGAGCCACCGCCTCGTTCGTCGCCTTCTGCGCTCGTGCCAGTTCCTCGACGCGCTTCTCGGTGCGGGCCTGGGCCTGGGCGAGTTCCTCGACGCGCTTCTCGGTGCGGGCCTGGGCCTGGGCGAGTTCCTCGACGCGCTTCTCGGTGCGGGCCTGGGCCTGGGCGAGTTCCTCGACCCGCTGCTCGGTGCGGGCCTGGGCCTGGGCGAGTTCCTCGACCCGCTGCTCGGTGCGGGCCTGGGCCTCGGCCAAGTCTGCCTGAGCGCGGGCCAGACGTTCAACCACCGCGGCCAGGGCCTTGAACTCCTCCTTGGTGGCCACGCGCTCGCGGAGCTTCTCCTCGACGACATCCTCGATGTCCTTGCGCATCCTTGCGCTCAGGGGCATGACCGGGCCTCCCGAGAAACGAGCCGCTTCACGGGGAAGGATAGCAGATTTCTCACGAGACCAGGAGGGCCTGTGTGGCGCCACACGCTCGCGTCCCGACGGGGACCAGCGGCGTGCTTCGATCGAGGCATCCGGGGTCGGGGGTCCGGGATCCGGCAGGGACTCCGCGGCGACCACGGACTCCGTCACAGCCACGGACACGGTCACGGACACGGTCACGGACACGGTCACGGACACGGACGCGGACACGGACGCGGACTCGGACACGGACTCTGTCACGGTCACGGTCCCGCAACTGCGCCAGCATCTCCTGGTACCCGCTGACCTTTGCCGGAATCCACCCGGTCCGGTACACTTCCTCGGGACGTTCGGGGAGGGTCGCGATGCGGACGATCACCGGGGTCTTCCTGGCGGCGGTGACAGCGATGGCGCTCGCGTGCGGGGGCGGGGGCACGACGGGCGGCCCGGACCTTGCGGGGGGGTGCGCCACGGCCGCGGATTGCGATGGGGGCGTGTGCATGGACGGGCGGTGCCTGGGGGTCGGGGCCGACCACGGGCCAGGCCGGGACCTTGCCGACGAGGGGGTCCAGGATTCGGGTTTCATCCCTGACCCGGGGGAGGACGCGCAGGACACGGGGCCCGACCTCGTCGAGGGCGGCTTTGGATGGCCGTGCACGGTCAACACGGACTGCGCGTACGGGCTGTGCCTGCCGACCCTGGGGGGCTCGGTGTGCACGGT
>JBBIPO010000179.1:0-7699 GCA_037442805.1 Deltaproteobacteria bacterium | reverse complement strand
CCCGACAGTCCGAAGGGTCGCTTCGCGCGCGGGACCGTGACCGTGTCGGTGACCGTGTCCGTGACCGCCACGGAGTCCCTGCCGGAATCCGGAACCCGGTTCCCGTGGGGACGCGAGCGCCCGCTCGCGCGCGGCGGCGCGGACGCCTGCCCGCACCATAACAAGGCGGCGTTGGCACGCCGCAGTCCGAAGGCGCGTTGCGCGCGCCGCTGTGGGACCGGATGTTCCGTAGCCCTTTCATTCTCGGCAGGTGGTGGACTTCGCCACGTGGCAATCCTAGCAACCCCCGTCCCGTGACAGGCCAGATGCGAGGGTCACCTGCTGGACGGGCGATCCGGGAACGGGTCCTCTGGAAGGGCCTGAATCCACTGCTCTCCGAACACCGCCGAGCAGACATCCGAAAAATCTCGCGGGACCGGGGCAACGACGGTCCTGGTCTCTCCGGTCCTCGGATGGCGGAATCGCAGGGCCCAGGCGTGCAGGGCGACGCGGGTCATCGCACGCAGGGCCTCGGCCTCCCCGGCCGGGCGGCTGCCGGGACGTGGCCAGGCCCGACCGTACACGCGATCCCCCACGACGGGGTGCCCTCGCTCGGCCAGGTGAACGCGGATCTGGTGGGTCCGCCCCGTGCGCGGCCAGACGAGGACCAGGGCGCACAACGCCCCGCGCAGGATCGTTCGATAGGCCGTGACGGCCTCGCGACCCTGCCTCACCCGGCTCGTGAACTGCTTGCGGTCCCCGGGGCGTCGTCCGAACGCGGTCACGATCTCGCCCGCATCCGGAATCCCCGCGCCCAGGACCAGGGCCAGGTATGCCTTGCGAACGGCGCGCTCGCGGAACTGGCGGGCCAGAGCCTCGTGCGTGGTGTCGTCCTTGGCGACCAGCAGAACGCCCGAGGTCTCGCGGTCCAGGCGGTGGACCAGGCCCGCCCGCTCTGGTCCGCCCACGGACGACAGGGCGCGCCCGCTCGCAAGCAGCACGTGGACCAGGGTCCCGGACCGGTGCCCGGCGCCCGGGTGAACGACGACCCCGGGCCGCTTGGCCACGGCCAGCAGGTGGTCGTCCTCGAACAGGACATCGAGGTCGCCGGGTGGCGCCACCGGGACCTCGGCGGCCGGGGCGACCGGTACCTCCACGAGGACCTTCGCGCCCGGCGGCGGCCGGAACCCCTGCGGCCGGCGGCGGCCGTCCACCTGGACGAGGCCCTGCCGGATCAGGCGCTGGGCCGCGGACCGCGAGACACCGGGTACGTTGGCGGCCACCAGGACGTCGAGGCGCTCGGCCGGGTCCGTGGCCGGCGTTTCGAACACGTGAACCGTCCGTTCCGACGTTGAAATCTCGTCCACGAACCGGGAAGATAGACGCGGCCGTGGACGGGGTCAAGGTGCTGCAAGGCGGGACGACAGGTCGTGGTCCCCGGTGGCCCGACGTGGCCGCGCTCACGAACCTGGCGATCTGGCTGATCGCCGTCGGGGGGATCCGCTGCGGCGGCAGTGGTGCCACGCCATGTGGGGCCGACCTCTCGCCGTGTCCCGGCGGGGTCTGCCTGGCCGGGCGATGCGAGCCCGGGACCGGGGACCTGGACTCCGACGGCCTGTCGAACGCCGACGAGGTCGCGGTCGGCACGGACCCGCGGAACTGGGACACCGACGGGGACGGCGTCGCGGACGGGGAGGAGGTCGGGCCGGACGCGGCGCACCCGAGGGACACGGACGGCGACGGCCTGCCGGATGTGTTCGAGAGCGCCCGCGCGGACGCGGACCGCGACTGCGTGCCCGACCAGATGGACGGCCACGACGACGACCCGCATCCCCCGGCTGACCTGGTGACCCAGGTGAACTGCTCCCGTCAAGGGGTTTGCGGAGCCGCCTTCGCCCTGGTGTCATCGCATTGCGAGGACGGCGTCGCGTCGTGCGACTACTCGCTGATTCCCGGCTACCAGGAGGTCGAGGACCGGTGCGACGGTCTGGACAACGACTGCGATGGGCAGACCGACGGGGGGTTCGCCCTGGAAGGGATCCCCGTGGGGATGGCCTGTCCGGGCAGGGGTGAGTGCGGCCCGGGCGTCGTCGAGTGCACGGAGGACGGGACCGCGACCCGCTGCTCAACGTGGCCGGGCGGGAGCCGGGACCAGTCGGTCGCGGAGGTCTGCAACGGGCGCGACGATGATTGCGACGGGGCAAGCGACAACGGGTTGACCCTGGACGGACGGGGGCTCGGGGAACCCTGCGTGGCCTCGGGGACGTGCGGGCCGGGAGCGGTGGAGTGCGCCCCGGACGGAAACGTGGTCTGCTCGTCGGGCCCCGGGGGGTCCGAGGACCGGTCCGCGCCCGAGGTCTGCAATGGCCAGGATGACGACTGCGATGGCCTGACCGACGAGGACGTTGTGGTCGAGGGCAACCCCCTGGACCACTGCAAGCCCGTCGGCGTGTGCGCCACTCGCGCGGACAAGGTACGGCTCGTGTGCCAGGGGGGAACGCCGGCGTGCGATTTCTCGGGGGTCCCTGGATATTCCGGAAAGACGGAGGGCCTCTGCGACGGCAAGGACGACGATTGCGACGGGTTTCTGGACGAGGATTTCGGCTGGGCGGATGGTTTCGGCGCGACGCGGACGGTGGGTCAGACGTGCGGGATGGGGGCCTGCACGGGCGGGGTGGTGGTGTGCGCGTCCGATGGAGGTTCCGCTACGTGCTCCACGTCGGGGCTCGCGACCCCAGAGGTTTGCAACGAGGCGGACGACGATTGCGATGGCGATGTGGACGACGGGTGGCCCAAGGTCTTCGCCTCGGTCCCGACCCTTCTCGACGCCGGGGTGCCGCCACCGAGGACCCGCGCGGCCCTGGCCGGGTGTCCAGGCGGTGATTCGCTGTACCTGTACGGGGGGGTGGGGCGTATCGGGCCGTCCGGGGAGGCCCTCGAGGTCCTGGGGGATTTCTGGCGCTATGACCTGAAGAGCCACCGCTTCGTCCCGATCCCGGGTCCGACCCCGGGCGGGCGGTCCGGCGCGACCCTGGTATGCGACGCCGGGGGGGCGAGGCTGTTCCTGGTGGCGGGCGTTCCCGCGGGGTCGGGCTTCGGGGGCCTGTGGTCCTTTTCGCTGGATTTCCTCGACTGGGCGCCGGTCGGGGTCGGCGTCCCCGCGACGGGGTCGGTCGGGGCCACGTTCGATCCGGACCGCGGCACCATTCTTGTCGTGCGCGCGGATGCGCCCGAAGCGGTCGTCGTGGCCGTGGACGACCCGTCCGCGACCCCGGTCCCGGTGGACCTCCCGGTCCGGCGGGACCCGGCCTTCGCGGGCGCAACGGGGAGTCTGTTCGTATCGGGAGGTCGGGACGACGGTGGGGAGGTCCGGGGCGACCTGTTCCGGGTGGACCCGGACGGTGCGGTCGTTCTGGTGGGGTCGGACCTGCCCCCGCGGGCGCGGCATGCCCTCGCGGCCCTGGCGGACGGGTCTCTGCTGATGGTCGGGGGGGAGGGGCCGGACGGAACCGCCACCCAGGAGGCCTTCCTGATCCGGTCGGACACGGGGGTCGCGCAGCCGGTGGGGGCGCCCCCCCAGTTGCCCCCGCTCGTGGACTCGGTCCTGGCCGCGTCCGGCGATGCGGCCTTTCTGCATGGCGGTCTGACGCCCAAGGGCCGGGGGTTCCGCAAGGTCCTGAGGTACGACGCGGGCTCGGGTCAGTGGACGACGGATTCGCTCGACGTGACGCCGGGGCCACACGCGGGCGGGACCCTCGCGGTCCTGCGTTCGCGGGGGACCGCGTATCTGGTGGGGGGATACGCCACGGACCTGGCGGCAACGTTTCCGGTCGGCGAGGTGTGGTCCTGGTCGCTTCTGGATGAACAGTTCGGCAGGCTCCAGACGGAAGGGGAGGCCGTGACCCTGATCCGGGGTGCCGCGGCGTCGGACGAGGTCCGCGGGGTGGTCTATCTGTTCGGGGGCCTGGACCGGCCTCCCGGCCCGGACGCGATCGAGACGGCGACCTTCCAGCGGCTGGACCCGGCCGTGCCGGTGGTCGAGTCCCTGCCCGTAGCGGGCGGTCCGTCCCCGAGGTCCGGGCACACGATGATCGCGGCGGGTTCCTCCGGGATGCTGATCGTGCACGGCGGGCGTCTGGGCGAGACGGTGCTTGGGGACGTGTGGGGATGGACCGAGGCGGCATCGTGGTTCCCTCTGGACGCGATCCCCCACCCGCGCACCGGACACGCGGCCTTCTGGGACGGCGCCTTGCGGCGGATGGTGGTGGTGGCGGGCGACCCGGGGGGCGACCTCGCGACCTTCGACCCGGTCAGCCGCACGTGGACGTCCCTCGTGCAACACCCACTGCTGGCCGATGCGGGCGGCGCGGCCTTCTTCGACCCGGACTCGAGACTCCTCTTGTACGTCCCTTCCTCCGGGAAGGAGGCCTTGCAGGTGGTCCTGCCCCTGGAGGCCGGACCGACCTGGTCGGTCCTCCCGCTGTCCGTGGTCTCGTTCGAGTCGCTGTCGGCGTATGACCCGCTCTTGCGGCGGGCGCTGTTCTTCGGTGGAACGGTACCGGGCGGGCGGACCCTGTCCACCTGGTGGGCCCTGACGCAGACTTGTCCCGGCGGCTCGAAATGACGGGACCCCCCCGGATGGTCGTCTTCGACCTCGACGACACCCTGTACCCGGAAGTGGAGTTCGTGCGGGGCGGATTCCGGGCGGCCGGGGCGCGGCTGGATGAGCGGGAGGGTCGGGCCACGGGCGCGGCCCAGGTGTTTCTGGACCTCCTCGAACGACACGGGGTGTCGCGGGTCTTCGACCAGGGGCTCGAGGCCCTGGGCATCGCGCCCGACCCGGAGCGGATCGAGGACCTGGTCCGGGCGTTCCGGGGACACTCGCCGAGCATCCGCCCCTTCCCGGGCGTGCCCGAGGCTCTGGAGCGCCTGCGAGGATGGGGATTCCGGCTGGGCCTGTTGTCGGACGGGCCCCTCGCCGTGCAGGAATCGAAGTGGAAGGCACTGGGTCTCGGGGCGTGGTTCGACGTCGTGGTCTTCACGGACGCGCTCGGGGGACGGGCGACCTGGAAGCCGGACCCGGCAGGCTTCGAGGCGGTAGAGCACCTGTCGGGGCTCACGGGGTCCGACCTCGTGATGGTCGGGGACCGACCCTGTCACGACCTGGTCCCGGCCGCGGCCCGCGGGTGGCGCGCCGTCCGGATGCGCTGGCCGGGCGGGTACCATGCCGAGGACCCCGATCCGGACCCCTCTCGGCCCGTGGCGGAGGGAATCGCGGACCTGGAGCGCCTGGTGTTCGGGGACGTCACAGGGGCGTGAAGTCACGGCGCGCGAGGCGCGAGCGCAAGATCGAGCCCAGGCGGGCGACCTCGGCGCGGACCGCGTGGGGGTGGGCGTTCGCCAGGGGTCGCACGCGCTGGTCCACGAACGCCACGGCCCGCGATAGCGTGTCCTCGTCCGTGAAGAGAGACTCACCGCACCGGTCGCGCTCGACCGGGAGCAGTCGCACCCCGCACCCGATGTCGCGTGCGAGGTCCAGAAACGCGGGCAGTTCCGAGAGGTTCGACCGCATCGCGACGAAACTGGCCACGATGGCGGGCCGCCCGGCCATGTGCGGCGCGGCCTCGACGAGGTCGCGCAGGTTCCGCAGCACGCGGGGAAACCCGCCCCGGGTTCCGGTGATCGCCTCGTAGGTGGCCTCGGTCGCCGCGTTCAGGGACACGATGACGAGGCGGAAGCGCGTGCGGGCGAGGTCGCGCAGGACGGCCCCCCGCAGCAGAAGCCCGTTCGTCGTCAGGGTGACGGCCCCATCCGGGAAGCGCTCCGCGTCGAACTCGCGCAGGAGGTCGCGCAGGCGGCGCGAGACCAGAGGCTCCCCCCCGGTCAGCGCGAGGAGCCGGGTCGTGGGGAGCAGGTCGCGCAACTCTTCGAAGAGGGCCTCGTTCATGTCGTACAGGGCGGGATCGGGTCCCATCCGGTCGCGCATCTCGTGGATGTCGCACATGCGGCAATGGTTGGGGCAGCGGAAGGTGGGCGACAGCGAGATCGTGAGGGGCCGCGACCGCAGGACCTCCGCGCCATCGAGCATCTCGCGCAGATTTCGGACGAGGTTGTCGTGGAAGACGCGCGTCGTGGCCGGGGCCAGGGGGGGAAGCGCGGACTGGGGACCGCCGTGGAACGCGGGGCACTCGGGTTTGCAGGTGCGGTGCGGGTCTCGCGCGGCGATCGCGCGGCGAAACGCCTGCAACCCCGGTGCGTTCCACGCCCCGATCAACCCGAGGTCCCTCCACGAGGAGCAGGCGAGGGTTGCCCGTTCCAGGGGCCAGCCCCCGGCGCAGGGGGCCACGACGCCCCGGATGTCGTGGGCCTCGAGGGCCTCCCACGGGAACCGGCACAGCGGACGCCGCGCGCGGAACTCGTCCAGTAGGGGCTCGAGGGCGGCACGGCGCAGGAACAGGGTGGCACTGGTCGCGGGGTCCTTCGCGAGTGGGGGAGGGGCTACCGCCCCTCGCCCCCGGCTCGCCACGCCTGCCGCCGTGTCTCCGCCACCCCCCAGCCCCGCTTCGGCCGCCGGTTTCGCCCGGCTCACTCCAGCGGGCCGAGCAGCGAGAGGCCGCGGGACGACATCCCCGGCCCGGAGGTATGTCCCGTCCGCCGGGCAGACACGGGCCACTGCGCACCGGGTGCACGCATCGAAGGGTTTCGAGGCGGAGCCGGGCGCGCTCGAGGACAACGTCGGATACGTTTCGGGCACCACCGCGGGCAAGTCGAGGAGACAGGCGGGCGGAGCCTCCGGGTGCGCGAGCGACAGGGGGACGCGGCGCGAGCGAGCCTCGCTGATGCACGCCGCGACAGCATCGCGCGAGACCCCCGGATCCCATGGGACGGCCCCACGGGCGGGGTCGAACTCGGCGAGGAATCGCAAGGTCACACCCTCGGGACGCGCGATGCGGTTCAGGGCGCGGCGAACGGTGTCGGGCAGGTCCGGGACGCTCCGGACCACGACCGGGACCTCCACGAAGACGCCCAGGCCCAGGGCGTTCGCGGCATCGAGGAGCGCGGCGGTGCGCGACAGGGACCCGCAACCCCCGGTCAGCGAGGCCAGGAGGTCACGCCTCGCGGCCGGGAGCATCAGATGAAGCCCGGTCATTCCGGCGTCGCGCAGGGCACCCAGGTCTTCGGGGGATCGGATCCCGGCATGGGCATAGACGCGAACCTCCTGGGTCCCGGCCTCCCGCGCGCGGCGCACGACCGGTGCAAACGTGGCATCCAGACAATTCCCGGCCAGGATCGTGATGCGGTGGGCTTGCGGGATGGGATGGTCCGGCGCCAGCACGCGCTCGACCGGGTCGCCGGATCTCCCGTAGGAGTGGGGACAGAACCGGCAGGCGAGCGCGCACCCGGCCGCGATGCGCACCACGTCCTCGTCGGTCACCGCCCCCCCGACCGCTGGTGAACGCCCGGCCTCGTCCACGGCGTGCCTCCGCGTCAGGGCATTGTAGCAGGCGGGACACGGAAGGCTCGCGCTGCGCGCGCCGGACCGCGCCCGAGGCCGTGACCGTGTCGGAGTCCGTGGCCGGGTCCGAGTCCGTGCTCGAGTCCATGTCCGTGGTCGCTCCGGAATCCCTGCTGTGGAACGGAGAACTCGACCCGACGATGGGGAATGAGCAATCCGCGATGTTGGCTCGGCCAAGATCCATGCGGGTCTCATCGGTGCCTC
>JBBIPO010000178.1:0-7734 GCA_037442805.1 Deltaproteobacteria bacterium | reverse complement strand
CCTCGGGGCGCGGCCGGGCGCGGGCGGTTGGTGGGCCGTCGGGCGGACGGAGTCCGGGTCCGTGACCGTGTCCGTGTCCGTGACCGTGTCCGTGGCCGCCACGGAGTCCCCGCCGGACCCCGGACCCCCGACCCCCGACCCCGGCTTGCGGTTCCCCCTCACGGGACCCTCGCCACGACCTGATGCCACGTCGGGCTCGCCTCGTCCACGTCCACCACCACGACGCGGTGATCCTCGAACGCGGTGACGTAGACCCTTCCAGACCCGATCACGACCCCGTACGGCCCCGCGTCCACCGGGATGCGGTCCACCACGCCCAGGCCGAGCGGGTCCACGCAATAGACGGAATCCCCAGAAAAATCGGCCACATAGACGCGATCCCCTTCGGGGGACCCCGCCACCGCGACCCCGGCCGGGGCGCCGTGGAGCGGGACCAGGCCCCGCAAGCCCACGGCCCCGTCCGAGGCGATGTCGAGGACGACGAGGCTCGCCGGGGATCGGAGGGCCGCGTACAGGGTCCGGCGGTCGTCCGACAAGGCGAGCCCCCGGAAGTAGTCCCCCGTCGCCGACACCTGGCCCACGGCCAGGGAGTCCATGACCTGGCCCGCGGGCTGGCCGCGTTCCTCCGTGACGTCCACGACGTGGATCGCGTTCGACAGACGATTCGACACATAGATTCTTCGGCGGCCCGCGACGACCGGTCCGTCCACGACCGAGTGCAGTCCCGGGGACAGGAGGACCGCGGTCCCGGGGCTCGGGGCGAGCCCCGCGTCCAGCCGCAGGATCGAGAGGGTCCCGTCCAGGATGCTCCCCACGTACAGCCACCGCGAGCGCCCGTCCGGGGATTCCCCGAGCCCCAGGGCGAATGGGTCGCGGTCCCGACCCACCAGGTCCTCGGGAGACCCGACCGGCGACACGCGGTGGTCGGGGTCGCACCGTGGGACCGGGCTCCCCTCGCCGCATCGCAGGACCGGGGATTCGCCCGAGCGGTCCACGCCGAAGAACTCCACTTGGTCCCCGTCGCGCACCGCCACGTAGCCCATGGCGCCGCGGCCATCCCCGCCCGCCGCGACCGCAATCTCCCCGGCGAAGGACCCGACCTCCACGGCCGAGGTGGACAGAGGTTCCAGGGTGTCCAGTCGGATGGGCAGGACCGTGCTCCCGGTCCGGCCCGCATCGAAGTTGGACGACACCACATATAGGAGGTCCCCGGCGGGGTCCAGGGCCACCCCGATGGGCCACTCCAGGCGCGTCGGGTCCACGGCCTCGCCCCGAGGATTCGAGGCGCAAGCCACGACGACGGCCAGGACGATGGGGACCGCGGCCTTCACGCCCTCACTTCTCCGCGCCGGCCCCGATCGCGGCCTGGGCCGCCGCGACGCGGGCCACCGGCACTCGATACGGCGAGCAGGACACGTAATCGAGTCCGACCTCGTGGAAGAAGAACACGGAATCCGGGTCCCCGCCATGCTCCCCGCACACGCCCAGTTTCAGTCCGGGGCGGACCTGGCGCCCACGTTCGCACGCGATCCGCACCATCTCGCCGATCCCGTCGTTGATCGTGATGAACGGGTCCACCTTCAGAATGCCCTTCGCGAGATAGTCCTTCATGAAACTCCCGTAGTCGTCGCGGGACATCCCGAATCCCGTTTGGGTCAGGTCGTTGGTCCCGAACGAGAAGAACTCCGCGCCCTCCGCGATCTCGTGGGCCATGATGGCCGCGCGCGGGGTCTCGATCATGGTCCCTACGAGGTAGTCCACCCGGACCCCCTCGCGGGCGAAGACCTCATCGGCCACGCGCCGGACCACGGCCTCCTGGTGGCGGAACTCCTGGAGCGTGGTCACGAGCGGAATCATGACCTCCGGGCGCACGTCCATGCCTTCCTTTTTTACGAGGCACGCGGCCTCGAAGATGGCCCTGGCCTGCATCTCGGTGATCTCGGGGTAGGTGATGCCGAGGCGGCAACCCCGGTGGCCCAGCATCGGGTTGAATTCGTGCAGTTCCTCGATGCGTTGCCGGATCTTCTGGACCGGGATGCCCGTCTCGCGCGAGAACTCGGCCTGCTTCGCCTCGTCTGTGGGCAGGAACTCGTGCAGGGGCGGGTCCAGCGTGCGGATCGTGACGGGCCGGCCGGCCATGGCCCGGAAGATCCCGGCGAAGTCCTCGCGCTGGTACGGCAGCAACTCGTCCAGCGCCGCGCGGCGCTCGGCCTCGGTCTCGGCGAGGATCATCTTGCGCATCGAGGTGATCCGCTCGCCCTCGAAGAACATGTGCTCGGTGCGGCACAGCCCGATCCCTTGCGCGCCGAAGGCCACGGCCATCGCGGCCTCGCCGGGTCGGTCCGCATTGGTACGCACCCCGAGCCTGCGGTACCGGTCCGCGATCTCCATCAGGCGGGCGAAGCGGCGGTAGGTAGGAGCATCCTCCGGCTTCAGGGTCTTCTCGACCAGGACCTGGACCACCTCGGAGGGTGCCGTCTCGATCCGCCCCAGGAAGACCTCGCCCGTGCCGCCATCGAGCGAGATCCAGTCGCCCTCCCGCACGACGCGGTCGCCGAATCGCATGGCCCGCGCCTTGTAGTCCACCTCGGCCGCCGAGCACCCGGCCACGCAGGTCTTGCCCCGCTGGCGCGCCACGAGCGCCGCGTGCGAGGTCATGCCGCCCCGGGCCGTCAGGATGCCTTCGGCCATCTCCATGCCCTTGATGTCCTCGGGCGAGGTCTCGACCCGCACGAGGATGATCGGGCCCCATTCCTTGCGGCGGTCGTGGACCTCGTCGCTGAAGAAGCACACGCGGCCGCTCGCGGCGCCCGGCCCCGCGGGAAGCCCCTTGCCAAGCAGGCGCCCCTCCGCCCGCGCGGCCCGCCTCGCGGCCTCGTTGAAGACCGGCCGTAGCAGGAATGTCACCTGGTCGGCCTCGATGCGCGTGAGCGCCGTCCGCTCGTCAATGAGCCCTTCCTCGAGCATGTCGAGCGCGATCCGGACCGCGGCCAGCCCCGTCCGCTTCCCCGCGCGGCACTGCAAGATGTACAGGGTCCCGCGCTCGATCGTGAACTCCAGGTCCTGCATGTCGTGGTAGTGCCGCTCCAGGACCTCGCGGACGCGAGCGAGTTCCTCGTGGGCGTGGGGCATCACCTCCCGCAACTGGTCCAGTTTCAGGGGCGTGCGGATCCCCGCGACCACGTCCTCGCCCTGGGCGTTCATCAGGAACTCCCCGTAGAAGACGTTCTCGCCCGTGGCCGGGTCGCGCGTGAAGGCCACGCCGGTGCCGGAGTCCTCGCCCATGTTGCCGAAGACCATGGCCTGCACGTTGACCGCGGTGCCCCAGTCCTCGGGGATCTTGTAGATGCGACGGTACTCGATGGCCCGCTCGTTCATCCAGGACTTGAAGACCGCGTCAATCGCCATCCGCAACTGCACCGCGGGGTCCGACGGAAACGCCTGTCCCGTCGCGGCGCGCACCGCGTCCAGCGAGCGACGGATGACCTCGGTCAGGGCCGCTTCGTCCAGTTCCGTGTCGAGTGTTCGGCCGGTCCTGCGCTTGACGTCCGCGAGGATGGCCTCGAAGGGGTCCTCCTCGCCCTTCTTGGCCTTCAGGCCCAGGACCACGTCCCCGAACATCTTGATGAAGCGGCGGTACGAGTCGAGGGCGAACCGCCGGTTTCCGGTCAGGCGCGCGAGCCCTTCCAGGGTCGCCTCGTTCAGGCCGAGGTTCAGGACCGTGTCCATCATCCCCGGCATCGAGGCCCGGGCCCCGGAGCGCACGGACACGAGGAGCGGGTTGTCGGGGTCCCCGAACCGCTTGCCGGTCGTGGCCTCCAGCCACGCCACCGCGTCGTGGACCTCGGCGTCCAGTCCTTGTGGCCACTGATTGTCGTTGTGAAAGAAATACGTACACGCCTCGGTCGTGATCGTGAACCCCGGCGGCACGTTCAGCCCGATCTGGCACATCTCGTGGAGGTTCGCGCCCTTGCCGCCCAGCAACTCCCGCTGGTCCTTGTTGCCCTCCGCCTGTCCCTTCGCGAACCGATAGACATACTTCGTGGCCATGACGCTACCTCGACGATACCTTTGAAAAATCCGCGAACCATCCGAACAGGTTCAGCACCCGCCACAGGAGGGCCAGTCGCCGCACCCGTTTCTCCTCGTCCGGCTCGATCAGGACCGGAACGCCCTCGCTGCCCGTCCCGAAGAACCGTGCCAGCGGGTCCTTGAAGGCATACAACGCCTCGAGCAGGACCCGGTAGTCCCCCTCGTCCCGGGCCCGGCGCAGGGCTGCTTCCGCCGAGACCCACGCCTCCTGGACGCCGCGCTCGTATCCGTGCGTGAGGCATGGATCGGGCTTGACGTCAAGGAGCCCAGCGCGGTCCGCCTTCGCGCGCCACTCGGGCATCTTGTCGTCCGCTTGCCGCAGGATGTTGAAGACCCGCTTGAAGACCGTCTCGAGAAAGTCCCGGAACCCGGTCGCCTCGCGCGAAAAGTCGCGCAGGGCCACGGCCATGGCCACAACCTCGCTCGGGGGTTTGTCACGGGCCGCCTCCAGGACCGCGGTCGCGAAGTCGGTCGGGACGTCGTAGTCTTCCGTCAGGATGCCGTGGAACCGCTCGCGCACGAAGGCCCAGGCCCTCCACCGGGTGTCGTCGTCCTTGCAGCGCGCGACCAGCCCGCCCACGGTCACGTTGGACCAGGATCGTTCGATCAGAATCTTCAGAAGACCGATCGCATTGCGACGTAGGGCCAGCGGGTCGCGGGAGCCCGTCGGGATCGCGCCGATGTCGAAGCAGGTCGCGATGGCGTCCACCCGGTCCGCCACGGCCAGGACGGCGCCGATCTCGCTCGCGGGAAGCGCGTCCCCCGCGAACCGGGGCCGGTAGTGTTCCCCGATGGCGCGCGCCACGGGCTCCGGCTCCCCGGCGGCCAGGGCGTAGTACCGGCCCATCACACCCTGGAGCGTCGGGAACTCCCCGACCATCTGGGACATCAGGTCCGCCTTGCACAGGGCCGCGGCCCGGCGAACGAGGTGCAGGTCCACGGACAGGCCCGCGGCCTCGCACAACTGGACCGCCACTTCCGCGATGCGGGAGGACCTCTCGGCCATGTCGCCCGCGCCCTTCAGGAACAGGCGCTCCCCCAGGCGCTCGGACATCCGGTGCAGACCGGTCTTCAGGTCCTGCTCGTAGAAGAAGCGGGCGTCGTACAGGCGCGCCGCGAGGACGCGCTCGTTGCCGCGCACCACGACCGCGGGGTCGCGCGCCCGCGTGTTGCTGACCACGCCGAATCGCGCCACCAGACGCCCCTGACCGTCCTCCGCCGCGAAGTAGCGCTGGTGCGCGGCCATGGCCGTGACCAGGACCTCGCGCGGCAAGGCCAGGAACGCGGAATCGAACGACCCCACGCCGAAGACCGGGCACTCGACCAGGTCCGCGACCTCCTCCAAGAGGGCCTCGTCCGGCACGAAGCGGACGCCCAGTTCGCCCTCGACGCGGGCGAGGGCCTCGCGGATGCGGGCGCGGCGCTCCTCGGGCCACACGATCACGTCCCGCCGCAACAGTTCCCGGACGTAGGCCGTGGGGTCGGCCAAATCGAATGGGTCCGGCGCGAGGAATCGGTGCCCGCGCGTCGTCCGCCCCGAGCGCACGCCCACGAACTCGAATTCGATGGGGTCCGACCCCAGCAGGCAGCAGACCCAGTGTACGGGGCGGACAAAGGGGCCGCGGTGCCCGTCCCAGACCATCGCCTTCGGAAAGGTCAGGCGCGCCAGGGCGCCTGGCAGGACCTCCGCCAGGACCTCGCGGGTCTCGCGGCCGCGGACCAGGCGTCGCACCGCCACGACCTCGCCCTTCGGCCCCGCGACGCGCACCAGGTCCGCAGGCGTCACCCCCTGGCTTCGCGCAAACCCCTCGGCGGCTCTCGTCGGGGCCCCGCTCGCGTCGTAGGCCGCGCCCACGTGCGGTCCGGTCACGACCTCCTCGCGGTCCGGCTGACGGACGGGAACGCCCTCGATCAGCACGGCGAGGCGACGCGGGGTCCACAGGGGCGTCGCGGCGTCGTGCGCGAGCGAGGCCGCATCCAGGGCCTCCTCGACGAGGCGCGCGAGGTCCGCCGCCCCCTGCCGCAGCATCCGGGCCGGGATCTCCTCGGTTCCGACCTCCAGGAGGAGCGGGCGCGCATCGCTCACGGTCGCAGCCCCTCCAGATACGCCGCGGCGCAGGCCCTGGCCAACGCCCGCACCCGCAGGATGTACGCCTGTCGTTCCGACACCGAGATCACCCCCCGCGCGTCCAGGACGTTGAAGACGTGCGAGCACTTCATGCAGTGGTCGTAGGCGGGCAGCACCAGCCCCCGTTCCAGGAGCCGGCGGCATTCGGCCTCGTAGCGGTCGAAGAGGTCGAAGTGCAGGGCCGTGTCCGCCTCCTCGAAATGGAAGCGCGAAAACTCGACCTCGTCCCGGTGGGCCACGTCGCCGTACTTGACGCCATGCCCCCATTCGAGTTCGAAGACGTTGTCAATGCCGGACAGGTACATCGTGATGCGTTCCAGACCGTAGGTCAACTCGACGGTCACGGGGTCCAGTTCGAAGCCCCCGGCCTGCTGGAAGTAAGTGAACTGGGTGACCTCCATCCCGTCCACCCACACTTCCCACCCGAGCCCCCAGGCCCCGAGCGTCGGGGACTCCCAGTCGTCCTCGACGAAGCGGATGTCGTGGTCGAGCGGGTCAATGCCCAGGGCGCGCAGACTGTCGAGGTAAAGGTCCTGCGCGTCGAGCGGCGCGGGCTTCATGACGACCTGGAACTGGTAATAGTGTTGCAGGCGGAATGGGTTCTCGCCGTAACGCCCGTCCGTGGGGCGGCGCGAGGGCTCCACGTACGCGGCGTTCCAGGGCTTCGGACCCAGGCAGCGCAGGAAGGTGGCCGGGTTGAAGGTCCCCGCGCCCTTCTCGATGTCGTACGGCTGCACAATCAGGCAGCCCCTCCGCGCCCAGAACTCCTGGAGCCGCAGGATCACGTCCTGGAACGTCATGCTCCGCGTCCCGCCCAAGGCGGTCGAACCCTACCAGCAAGCCGAGGGAAAGGCAAGATCGTTCCACCGCCGCGCGGGCCCAGTCGGTCGCGGGCCAGCGCCTGCCGAAAGTCCTGGCCGGTCCGACGCCGGATGCCCTGGACGCGATGGGCGAGCGGAACTTCGGCCATTGGGCGCGCCGGGGCATTGCGTGACGCAAGGGAGCGCGCCAGAGAGCGGGATCCGAGATGATGCCTGCCAGCGTCCCCCGGCATGGTGGCTCCAGGGTGCGCCTCGCCTCCCACGTTCGGCCCTCCGGACTGTAGTCCCACGACCCCTCGGCGGTCATGCGGTCCGAGAACCGGCCGGTCCGCAGCGTCCCGGTGTCCCAGGTCAACGACAGGTCCGAGCCCGAGGTCGTGCCCTGGAAGCGCCCGGCCGTACGCTGGGTTCCCACCTGGTTTTCCACGTAGAGAATCCCCAGGACCTCGTTCCCCCGGACCAGGAAGTTCCAGGTCCCGAACGCGGTCCCTGTGAAGGTGCCCTCATGGCTCCCAGAAACATCGAGATAGGATGGCTCCCAAACGTCTGTCCTCGGGTCCTTCTCCAACCGGAGAATGGTTCTTTCCGCATCGCCAGGATGGTCGTTCACACAGAACACGCTCGCGCAGGGGCCGTATCCGAGCAATCCGCGCTGTAAGCGCGGATTGCGACCCGGCCGCAGCAGGGGCCCCG
>JBBIPO010000177.1:0-7803 GCA_037442805.1 Deltaproteobacteria bacterium | reverse complement strand
TACGCGAGCAGGCGCTCGCGTCCCCAGGGGGACCAGGAATGGGCATGGGGGGCGTTTGTCATGCCGCGGGCAGGCGCTCGCGCGGCCGTACGCGAGCAGGCGCTCGCGTCCCCACGGGATCCGGGGTCCGGCGGGGACTCCCGTGGCGGACACGGACACCGTCACGGCCACGGTCGCGGACACGGTCACGGCCACGGACGGGAAATGGGACACCGGAAACCGGGGACGGAAAACGGCCAATGGGCCATCAAGGGCGCACGCGCCGGGATGGGTGAAACGCAAGCGCGGAGAGCGTCTTGAGGCGTTGGTGGGGTCGCCCACGCCCACGCCTACGCCCTCGCCCGCGTTTTTTGAGAGGTCCGATCCATGCTGACCCGAGCGGCCCTGCGAAACCCCGTGGCGATCCTGATGATCGCCATCGCCGTGGTCGTCCTGGGCTTTGTGTCGCTGCGCCGCATCCCCGTGGACCTCTTCCCCGACATCTCCATCCCCGTCGTGGTCGTGGGGGTGGTCTATCCCGGCGCCGGTCCCAAGGACATCGAGGCCTCCGTGACCATGCGCCTGGAGCGGGCCGTGGCCTCGGTCCCCGGGGTCACCTACATCGAGTCCACGTCCCGGCAAGGCATCTCGGTCGTGCGGGTCCAGTTCGACTGGGGCGCGGACGTGGACGTGGGCGCGGCGGACTGCGTCCAGCGCGTCCAGCAGATCCTGTCGTCCCTCCCCCCGGGCGCCCAGCAGCCCTTCGTCATCAAGATTGACCTGTCGAACATCGCCGTCGTGGGCCTGTCCGTCACCGGGGCCGGAATGGACGACCGCGCCCTGTACGACCTCGCTTACAACGTCATCGAGCCGCAACTGGAGCACCTGAAGGGCGTGGCCACGGCCTCCATCAGCGGCGGGCTGGTGCGCCAGGTCACGGTCCTCGCGGACCGGACGGCCTTGCAGGCCCGCGGCCTGACCACGCAGGACCTCGTGGACGCCATCGCCGCGGCCAACTTCCTGCTCCCGTCCGGCAACCTCCGCGTCGGCCCGCTGGATTACAACGTCTTCACCGAGACGCAGATCCCCGTGGTGGACCGCATCGGGGACGTGCCCGTGCGCGTGGCCGGGCCTGGCCAGGCCCCGGTCTTCGTGCGCGACGTGGCGCTCGTCCGGGACGGCTCCGAGGACCAGACGAACATTGTGCGCGTCAACGGGCGCCCCGGCGTGAACCTGTGGGTGCGCAAGCAGCCGGGGGCCAACACCATCGAGGTCGTGGACCGCATCCTCACGGCCCTGCCGGCCCTGCGCGGCATCCCCGAGGGCGTCGAGATCACCCCGACCTTCAACCAGTCCACCTACATCCGCAACGCCATCCGGAGCCTCCTGAACGAGGCCCTGATGGGCTCGCTGCTCGCGGTGGCCGTGATCTTCCTGTTCCTGCGGTCCTTCCGCTCGACCCTCGTCATCGCCCTGTCCATCCCCCTGTCGCTGATGGCGACCTTCATGCTCCTGTTCTTCGTGGGTCATCAGAGCCTGAACATCTTCACGCTCGGCGGGCTTGCGCTCGGGGTCGGGCGGCTCGTGGACGACTCCATCGTGGTCCTCGAGAACATCTTCCGCCACCGCGAGCGCGGCGAACCCGCGCTCCAGGCTGCCCTGGAGGGCGCCCGCGAGGTCGCCATGCCCGTGCTCGCCTCGACCGTCGCGACCATCGCCGTCTTTTTCCCCGTGGTCTTCCTGGTCGGGATTGCCAAACTCCTGTTCATCCCGTTGACCCTCGCGGTCGTCTTCGCCCTGGCCGCGTCGTACCTCGCGGCCATGGCCGTGGTCCCCCCCCTGACCGCCCGCATCGCCCCGGCCGCCGCGCCCCGGGGCGCCCCGGGCCTGTACCGGCGCTTCCTCGCCCGCTGGAAATCCGCGTTCGATGCCCTGGACGAGCAGTATGCACGGGTCCTGCGGGCGGCCTTGCATCGGCGCGCCGCGGTGGTCGTCGCGATCCTCGCGGTCTTCGTCGGCTCGATGGCCCTGTTCCCGCGCCTGGGAACCGAGTTCTTCCCCCGGACCGACGAGAGCCAGTTCCAGGGACGGGTCAAGGCCCCGCTCGGAACGAGGGTCGAGGAGACCGCCCTCCTCGCGACCCGGGTCGAGCAGGCAATCCGCGAGACGCTCGGCCCCGCGGTCGCCACCGTGGTCACGGACTCGGGCGTGCGCCAGTCCGGGATGGGCGCGATCTGGTCGGGCAACGCGGGGCCGCACCAGGCCACGATCCGGGTTCAACTGGTCCCGCCGGACCGGCGCGACCTGACGGACCAGGGGTGCGTCGAGCGAGTCCGACGGGCCCTCGCTGGGCTGCTGCCGGGGGTCCAGACCTACTTCGACACGGGCGGGATCGTGCGTCGTGTCATGAGCATGGGGTCCGGGGCCCCGATTGACGTCGAGGTCCTCGGATACGACCTCGACGAGGCCCGGGAGGTGACGCGCCAGGTCCTCGCCATCGTCGAGCGCACCCCTGGCACCACGGACGCGCAGGCGAGCCGGGACGAGGACTACCCGGAGATTGATGTGACCGTAGACCGCGAGAAGGCGGCGCGCCTGGGCCTGTCCACGCGGGACGTCGCCCAGACTGTCTTGACCTCGGTCGCCGGGAACCTGAACGTCCCCGGTATCTACACCGACCCCGTGTCCGGCAATCAGTACTGGATCGTCGTGCGCATGAGGGACGAGGACCGCGCCTCTCTCCACGACCTCGAGGACGTGCCCGTCCGCACCCGCGCGGGTCCACCCGTGGCCTTGCGAACCGTGGCCTCGATCCGCCCCGGCGCGGGACCGGTCCAGATCGACCGCAAGTATCAGCAGCGCATCGTCCACGTCACGGCCAACGTCCTGGACCGCCCCCTGGGCGACGTGGCCTCCGACATCGAGTCCGCCCTGGCCGACCTCCCCCTCCCCGAGGGGTTCGAGGTCACACTCGCTGGCGAGCGCGCCTCCCAGAAGGAGTCGTTCCAGGGGCTGTCCCTGGCCCTGGTCCTCGCGCTGCTCCTCGTGTACATGACCATGGCGTCCCAGTTCCGGTCGCTGCGCGAGCCCTTCATCGTCATGTTCTCGGTCCCCATGGGCCTGATCGGCGTGATCTGGTCCCTGTACCTGACGGGCACGCCCCTCTCGGTCAACGCCTTCATGGGGGTCATCATGATGGTCGGGATCGTCCTGTCGAACGGCATCCTCCTCGTGGAGTTCGCAAACGCCCGCCTGGCCGAGGGCGTGGACCCCTTCGCCGCCGTCATCGCCGCCGGCCGCGTCCGCCTGCGCCCCATCCTGATGACCACCTTGACGACCCTGCTCGGCCTCCTCCCCATGGCCATCGGCATCGGCGAGGGCAGCGAGTCCAACGTCCCCTTGGCCCGTGCGGTCGTCGGCGGCCTCACGGCCTCGACCGTGTTCACGCTCATCCTCGTCCCCGTGCTCTACACGGTCTTCCGCCGGCGCGCGCGGACGTTGACTGGATCATGACATTGGACACGCCGGCCCGCCGTTTCCCTTGACACCCCGTGCACCCCTTGCTAGACGAGGCGTGGCTTGCCGCCGGGGCCGCCTGACGCACGCCCGCGGCGGACTTGCGGATGGGTGTTCGGGTGTTGGAGGTCGCCAAGAGAGGAGGTCCCATGAGAAGACTCGTCGAACCCCTGAAATCAGCGGGCAGGCCCATCGCCTTGTTCTTCCTGGCGATGGCTGCTCTCCTCGCCCCGGCGTCGGAGGCCCTCGCAAGCGAGGCCTCGCTCGTGCTGCCGGACCTGCGCGAGGGGCCCCGGTTCCTGGGCGTGTCCGGCTTCGACCTCCTGGTCTGGGGCCTCGTCGTCTGCGTGCTCGGAGGGGTGTTTGGCCTCGTCATGTACGGGCGCTTGAAGAAGTACCCCGTTCATCGGGCCATGCGCGACATCTCGGAACTCATCTGGGCCACGTGCAAGGCGTACCTCGTGACCCAGGGCAAGTTCCTCGCGCTCCTGTGGGCGCTCGTCGCCGCGATCATCGTGGTCTATTTCGCGCTGCTCCAGCACATGGCCGCGCCGCAGGTCCTCGTGATCGTCCTCTTCAGCATCGTCGGCATCCTGGGCTCGTACGGGGTCGCGTGGTTCGGCATGAGGATCAACACGTTCGCGAACTCGCGCACCGCCTTCGCGGTGCTGCGGGGCAAGCCGTTCCCCGCCATGGAGATCCCCCTCCAATCGGGGATGAGCATCGGGCTCCTGCTGATCAGCGTGGAACTGGTCATCATGCTGTTCATCCTGCTGTTCGTCCCGGGCCAGTGGGCCGGCCCCTGCTTCATCGGGTTCGCGATTGGCGAATCGCTCGGCGCCGCGGCCCTGCGTATCGCCGGCGGCATCTTCACCAAGATCGCGGACATCGGGTCCGACCTCATGAAGATCGTCTTCAAGATCAAAGAGGATGACGCCCGCAATCCCGGCGTCATCGCGGACTGCACCGGCGACAATGCGGGCGACTCGGTTGGCCCCACGGCCGATGGCTTCGAGACCTACGGCGTCACGGGCGTGGCCCTGATCACCTTCATCATGCTGGCCGTCCCGGCCAACGACATCAAGGTCCAGTTGCTCGTCTGGATCTTCGCGATGCGCATCCTGATGATCGTCACATCCGCCGTGTCCTACTGGCTGAACGGCCTGTGGGCCAAGGCGAAGTATGGCCAGGCGGACCGGATGAACTTCGAGCTGCCGCTCACGAGCCTGGTGTGGTTGACCTCGATCATCTCGATCGGCATGACCTACCTGTCGTCGTACCTGCTGATCCCGGAACTCGGCGGCGGGACCCTGTGGTGGAAACTGTCGTCCATCATCACCTGCGGGACCCTGGCGGGCGCGATCATCCCGGAACTCGTGCGGGTCTTCACGTCCGTCAACTCGGGTCACGTCCGCGAGGTCCTCTCGGCCTCCAAGGAGGGGGGCGCGTCCCTGAACATCCTGTCGGGCTTCGTGGCCGGGAACTTCAGCGCCTACTGGATGGGCGCCGCCATCGTGATCCTGATGGCGGCGGCCTACGCGGTCAGCACCGCGGGCCTGGCCGGGATCATGGCGGCCCCCGCGGTCTTCGCCTTCGGGCTGGTCGCGTTCGGCTTCCTCGGGATGGGGCCGGTCACCATCGCGGTGGACTGCTACGGCCCCGTGACCGACAACGCGCAGTCCGTGTATGAATTGTCACTGATCGAAGAGGTCCCGGGCGTCCGGGACGAGATCAAGAAGGACTTCGGCTTCACACCCGACTTCGACCACGCCAAGGACCACCTCGAGGAGGCGGACGGCGCGGGCAACACCTTCAAGGCCACGGCCAAGCCCGTGCTGATCGGGACCGCGGTGGTCGGGGCCACGACCCTGATCTTCTCGACCATGCTCCTCCTCGCCAAGCGAGAGGCCGGGCTCGCCAGCATCGAGTCGGCCTTCAGCGTGGACCAGTTGAGCGCGGCCCTGCACGGAGTGGCCGAACACTTCTCGATCCTGAACGCCACGTTCCTTCTGGGCCTCATCACGGGCGGCGCGGTCATCTACTGGTTCACGGGGGCCGCGACCCAGGCCGTCTCGACCGGTGCGTACCGGGCCGTGGAGTTCATCAAGGCGAACATCAAACTGGACATCGAAGGCGGCAAGGCCTCGGTCAAGGACAGCCAGCGCGTGGTCGAGATCTGCACCCAGTACGCGCAGCGCGGGATGTTCAACATCTTCATCGTGGTCTTCTGCTCCGCCCTCGCGATGTCCTTCGCGAGCGAGTACTTCTTCATCGGCTACCTGATTTCCATCGCGACCTTCGGCCTGTTCCAGGCCATCTTCATGGCGAATGCGGGCGGCGCCTGGGACAATGCGAAGAAGATCGTCGAGACGGAACTCAAGGCGAAGGGAACCGACCTGCATGCAGCCTGCGTGGTGGGTGACACCGTGGGCGACCCCTTCAAGGACACGTCCTCGGTCTCGATGAACCCGATCATCAAGTTCACCACCCTGTTCGGGTTGCTCGCCGTGGAACTCGCGATCGAACTGCCGCAGACCGTGCGCCTCGGCCTCGCCGTTGCCTTCCTGGCCGTGGCGATCGTCTTCGTGTACCGTTCGTTCTACAAGATGCGGATTCGCGGGGCCTCGGACTGAGCGCGTCCATCGGGTCCCGGACACACCGGTTTTCGTCATCCGACCCAGCGTCGTGGTCTATACTTCACCGGTTTTTTGGGCGCGGAGGGGTCGCGCGGTGGCGCCGCTGCTACGGTTCGCTGGAACCTGGGGCCTGTCGCTCGGGATCGGCGCGGCCTTCGCCTGGCTGACCCTGCGGGACTGGCCGCTCGGGGACATCGTGTCGGACCTGCGCCTGGATGGACTGCGCGTGACCTCCAGGTCCTGGGGCCTGCACCTCGCCTGGCTCCCCGCCTACTTCCTGACCCTCGTCGCCATGCACGCCTTCCGGGTGTGGCGGTGGAGGCCCCTCCTGAAGCCCGTGACCGACGTGGACCTCTGGACCCTCAACCGCGTGTCGTCGGTCGGATTCCTCGCGATGTTTCTGCTGCCGTTCCGGCTCGGGGAACTCGTGCGGCCCGCGCTCCTCTCGACCGCCGTCTCGGTCCGGCGTTCCCCGGCGCTGGCGACGGTCGTGGTGGAGCGCACCGTGGACGGGGTCCTGGTCGCGGGGTTCCTCGCCATCGCCCTGGTCTTCATGCCGCGGTCCAATCTCGACTCCTACGTCGAGATCCGCATCGCGACCTACCTCGCCCTCCTCCTGTTCGCCGGACTGGTGACGGTCCTCGCGGTGGTCTTCGCCTTCCGCGGACCCCTGATTCGCCAGGCGCGCATCCTCCTCCCCCGCCTGTCGGGCCGTCGCGTCGGGGCCATCCTCGCGGGCGTCCTGGACCGCTTCCTCCAGGGCCTCGCCATCTTCCCGGACTGGCGCAATTTCCTGTTGTTCCTTGGCGGTTCTCTCGGCTACTGGGGGTCGAACTGCACGGGGCTCTTCCTCCTGGCGCACGGCTTCGGCCTGGACGTCCCCTTCTTCGCGGCCGTGGCCATGATGGCCACCATCGTCGTCGGGATGATGATCCCCAATCCGCCCGGCAACGTCGGCACGTTCTGGTTCTTCCTTCTGAAACCGCTGGAGTTGTATGGTCTGGCCGGCAGGCCGGCCGCGCTCGCCTTCGCCCTGACCGTCTACGCGATGCAGTTCCTCCAGTTGATCCTGTTCGGCGGGTGGTTCATCGCCCGGGGACAGGTCGCGTTCCGGCGCGCCTTCTCGGTGTCGTTTCGAGAGATGGACAACGGGGAAGACCCCGCCGCCGGATCGGGACGCGAGGTCACTCCGAGAAGCACAGGTCCGTGACCAGGGCCAGGATCGCGCTGGTCTCGACCTTCTGGCCCTGAATCACCGGCAGCAGGAAATCCCCGATCGCGCCTGCCGTTTGGAAGTTGCACTGGAAGTTGTCCACGCACTCCCGCAGGGCCAGCGGACCGAAGGTCTTGATCAGGGCCACGTTCGGGTCCGAGGACTCGACGTTGTCAATCTGGAGGCAAGCCGCCGCGACCAGGTCGTCCTGTTGTGCCAGAAAGTCCGCGCACACTTGCAACCAGTTGTCTGGAATCAGGTTCAACAGGTCGCAGCGCTGAAGAAACTTGTCACACAGACTTCCAACGACATAAATACAGGCCGCGACCGTCTCGCTGTATTGCGGACCCGGGTCCGGGGACGGCCCAAGGTCCGGCTGGCCCGGGTCAGGTGGGGGGCCGGCGTCCACCGGTCCCGGGTCCGGCGGAGGACCGGGGTCGGAAGGGCCCAGGTCCGGAG
>JBBIPO010000176.1:0-7820 GCA_037442805.1 Deltaproteobacteria bacterium | reverse complement strand
CGTGTTGATTCGGGTCTATCTCGCCTGCGGGGGGACGGAGGACGCGGCCGGGCGGAGCGGCGTGGAAGAAGACAACCCGTCCCCGCTCCTGCCGCGGCGGGCCGCCGCGACCCGGGCCCTCCCGAGGCTCCTCGGCAACCGCGCCTTGCCGAGGCTCTATGAGTTGCTTCGCGACGGCAACCCCCTGATCCGACGGCTGGCGGCCGAGGGGATCGGGGACCTCGGTCAGGCCGAGTCCGTCGAGGTCCTGGAGCGCGCCCTGCGCGACACCGAGCGGGACGTCCGGCTCGCGGTGGTCGAGGCCCTCGGGCGCATCCACGACCGCTCCGTGGCCGGGGTCGCCTCGTTCGTGGTCTATGACACGGACCCGGCGATCCGCAAGGCGGCGATTCGCGCGGTCTGCCGGGTGAACCACGCGGACGCCCTTCCAATCCTCCGGATCTACGCGGAGGATCCGGACCCCGAGGTCCGCTACGACGTGCTCCGGGCGATGATCGAGGTGGACCCCGCGACGGCTCGCGAGTACCTGGACCGCGCCCTGGCCGGTCTCGAGCCTTGGCACCTCCTGGCCCTCGCGCGGACGTTCGGCGAGGCCTTCCTGCCCTTCTTGAAGGACGCGGCCTCCTCGAGCCGCGCCTGGACGCGCCTGGCCGCGGTCCAGGCTGCGGCGCTCCTGCCGGGCATCGAGGTCGTCTTCCTGCAAGAACTCGCGGCCACGAACCGCTACGCCGACGTCCGCAAGGCCGCCGTGCAGGCCCTCGGGCGACGCTCGTGTCCCGAGGCCCTGGCCGCGGCCCAGGCCCTCGCCAAGGATGCCGACTTCGAGGTCCGCCTGGGGACCGTCGAGGTCCTCGTGCGCTGCGGAGACAACACGGTCGTGGACACCCTTCGCGGCCTCTTCCTCGACCCGGACGAGGTCGTCCGGGTCGCGGCCGCCGCGGGTTTGCTCGAGTTCCCCAAGGCCCCGCCGCGCAAGGCCCCGCCTCCCAGGAAGAAGGGGCGATGACGTGACCGCGAGCAGGCCCCGACCCATGGCTGACATCGCCCGCAACCACCTGTCCGCCCCGTCCCCGGCGCCGGCCTTTCTATTCGACGTGGACGGAACGCTCGTGGACTCGGGGGGCGCGGGGGTCCGCGCCATGCGCCGGGCCTTCACCGAGGTCGTCGGGGTCGAGAATCCGTGGCCACGGCCCGATGCCGGCCATGCCCCTCCCCCGGCGGACCGCTTCGACTCGTTTTCCGGGCGCACCGACCCCTACATCTTCCGGGTCGCGGTCGAGCACTACTTGGGCCGCCCGGCCGACCCCGACGAGGAACGCGCGTTCTTCGACCGGTATCTCCGGTACCTGGCGGAGGAGGTTCCCGCCTCGCCCCGCTATCGGGTCCTGCCGGGGGTGGTCGGTGTGCTCCAGGCCCTGTCCGCCAGACCCGGGTGCGTGGTGGGGCTATGCACGGGCAACCTCGAGGAAGGGGCGCGGCTGAAACTGGCGCGGGGGAACCTCGATCGGTTTTTTTCCTTCGGTGGCTACGGGTCGGACGACTCGGATCGGGCCGCCCTGACGCGGGTCGCGATCGAGCGGGCCCGCGTCGCCGCAGGGGGACCCGTGGACCCGCTCGTGATCGGGGACTCCCCCCACGAGGTGACCGCGGCCCGTCGCAACGGGGCCCGGGTCGCCCTGGTCGCGACGGGATGGACCCCGCGCGACACCCTCCTGGCCCTGCAACCGGACCTGTTCTTCGAGTCGTTCGAGCACGAGGAGGCAAGCGTGGCGCGCCTGTTGGGCCTCGGGGACTCGCTGCGCGGCGGGGTCGCCGACGTGGCGCGCGCGGCGGATGTGGTGCGGCGCGGGGGTGTCCTGCTGCACCCCACCTCCACGCTGTATGGCTTCGGGGGCAATGCCCTCGACGGGGCGGTGGTCGCGCGGGTCCGGCGCCTGAAAGGCGGGCGCGACAGCCCGTTCCTGGTCCTGGTCCCGGACGCCGAGGCCGCCTGGGCCCTGGCCTCGCGGGTCCCGCCCGCCGCCCGGCGACTCGCGTCCCGGTTCTGGCCCGGTCCCCTGACCCTGGTCCTGTCTGCCTCGGACCGGGTCCCGCCGCATCTGGTTGGCCCCGGCGGGACCGTAGCCGTGCGCGTGGACGCCCACCCGTTTACCCGCGCCCTCGCCGCGGCCGCAGGGGTTCCCCTTCTGTCGTCGTCCGCGAACCGGTCCGCGGAGCCACCGCCGTCCACCCCGGACGAGGTCTCGCGGGACCTCGTGCTCGCGTGCGACCTGTTCATCGAGGACCACCGGGCCCTTCAGGGTCGTCCCTCGTCGGTCGTGCGGGTCCGGGACGACCGGGTCGAGGTTCTGAGGGAGGGCGCGGTCGCGCGAAAGGACATCGAGGAATGAACCGCGACTACCTGCTGCAAGCGAGCGACCTCGATTCCCTGCCCAGGGCCCTGCCCGAGGCCCCCCGCGTGGCCGCGCGGGTCAAGGACCGCCCCCAGGACTTCGTCGTGGAAGAGGTCCCGGCCTATCTCCCGGCGGGGGAGGGGCCGCACCTGTTCCTGTGGGTCGAGAAGCGCGACTGCTCGGGCGGCGATCTGCTGCGTAGGTTGGCCGCAGTCCTGGGGATTCCGGCCGCGGACATCGGGTATGCCGGGACCAAGGACCGGATGGCCGTGACGCGCCAGTGGCTCTCCGTGCCGGATTCATGCGAGCGGGCCGTCGCCGCCGGCATCTCGCTCCAGGGGATCCGCGTCCTCGGCGTGACGCGCCACCGGAACAAACTGCGCCTTGGCCACCTGCGGGGCAACCGGTTCCGCATCCTCCTGCGCGGGGCGGACCCGGCGAGGGTCCCGGACCTCCAGCGGACCGCCGACGAGTTGACACGGGTCGGCTTTCCCAACTTCTTCGGGGTCCAGCGATTCGGCCACTGCGGTGAATCCATCGCGCTCGGGCTGAAGGTGATCGAGGCGGGGTCCCTCGACGACCCCGCCTTCGCGAGGGTCGGGCGGTTCGAGCGCCGGATGGCCCTGTCCGCCGTGCAGTCGGCCCTGTTCAACCTGGTGCTTCGGGAGCGCATGGTCCGGGGCCTCGACCGCACGGTCCTGGCCGGGGATGTCCTGGCGCGGGTGGACTCCGGGGGCCTCTTCGAGGCCGAGGACCCGGCGGCCGAGCAGGCGAGGTACGAGGCCGGGGAGGTGGCGATCACGGGACCGATCTTCGGCCACAGGTCCCGCCTGGCCTCGGGAGAGCCCGGGGCCATCGAGCGCGCGGTCCTCGCGGAGGCCGGACTCGATCCGGCGTCGTTCCGGGCCTTCACGAGCCTGGCGCGCGGGACCCGACGCCCCTTTCACGTCCGGCCCGAGGACGTGCGCGTGGCGGGGCACCCCGACGGGATCGTGGTGTCCTTCTTCCTGCCCAAGGGAACGTACGCCTCCGTGATGTTGAGAGAATTCGTCCTGCCGGCGGCGGAGGGCCCCGCCGCGGACTTGGCATCCGAGGGAGAGATCGAGTAGAGTCCGGAACCGGAAAGCGTCCCGCCGGGATGTCTGGTTTTATTGTCGAGGGAGGAACGCACATGAAGGCAGCGAATCGCGTGTTTCTGGTTGCCTTGGTCGCGTCGGTCGTGGCTACGCCCGGAGCGGCGCGCGCCTGGAGCACCCAGGGCGGCGAGACCCTGCAACGGAGCGAAAACGCCGTGCACGCCGGGGCCGGGTTCCCGTGGGCCCTGCAAACGGGCTACCACATGCCCCTCATCAACAACTTCGAACTGATCCCGAGTTTCGGGTTGTATTACGGCCAGGGCACCACGGTCCCGGTGGTCGGGACCACGCTCACCGCGGGCCTGAAGTTCCGGCTGTTGCAGACCGGCAAGTTCCACCTGGCCCTGATGGGGGAACCGGGTTTCCTGATGAACTTCCACCCCGGGATCTTCCTGTTCGGGGTGGTGCTGGGACTTCCGCAGGTCCTGTGCACCTACAACTTCTCCAACGCCTTCTCCCTCCATTTCGGCCTCCGGATGCCGATCTCGATCGTCTTCGGGCGGAAGGGGATGGCCACCTTCGCCCACATTCCCATCCTGGCGCACGTGGGCATGGAGTACGCGGCCTCGTCCAGCGTCAACATCTTCGCCAAGATGGACATGGGTGTCGCGATTGCCGCGGCGTCGGGTGGAAGCCGGGCGGATTTCTACCCTTCGTTCGTCATCGGTGGTGCATTCCGATTCTGATCGGACCGGCTGCTACAGGTTCTCCCGACACCACGCCTGGAGTTCTCCGAAGTCCGAGCACGTCCTCGCGGGCGGCAGGCTGCGCAGGAAGACCTTCCCGTAAGCCTTCGTGCGCAGGCGCGGGTCCATGATCGCGACCACGCCCCGGTCGGAACGATGGCGGATCAGGCGGCCGAACCCCTGGCGCAGCCGGATCACCGCCAGGGGCAACTGGTAGTCCCGGAAGGCGTTTGCGCCCCGGTCCTCGATGCGCTCGCAGCGCGCCCGGAGCATCGGGTCGTCGGGCGGGTCGAAGGGGAGGCGGTCAATGATCACGCACGACAGCGCGGGTCCCATCACGTCCACGCCCTCCCAGAAGGTGTGCGTCCCGAACAGACAGGCGTGTGGCGTCTGCTTGAACCGCCGGATCATCTCGTCGCGCGCGGTCTCCCCCTGGACCAGGACGGGCCATTCGATGCGCTCCCTCATCGCCTCGTGCGCCCGGCGCAGGGCCGCGTGGCTCGTGAACAACAGGAACGCGCGTCCCTGCGTTGCCTGAAGCAGCCGCAAGGCCTCCTCGGCGAAGGCCGCCGCGAACGAGGGGTCGTTCGGGTCCGGCAGGCTGTCCGGCAGGTACACGAGGACCTGCCGGTCGAAGTCGTAGGGCGACGCGAGTACGGCCTCGCGGGCCGTGGGCGGTACCCCGAGCCGCGACCTCAAGAACGCCGTGGAGCCGTCCACGGTCAGGGTGGCGCTGACCAGGACCACGGGGCGGCCGGATTCGAACAGGCGCTCGCGCAGGAGGCCCGCCACCTCGACCGGCAGGGCCGACACGGAGGCCGAGCGAACGGTCCGCTCCGCCACCCGGACGTACGAGGGGTCCGCGTCCTCGAGCACGACCCCGAGGTCCCCTCGCGCCTTGCGGGCCCGCACGGACACGTCGTTCAAGGCCCCGACCTCGTCGGCGATCGTCTTCGCCTCGTCCGCGAGGACTTCGAGGTCCACGTCCAGGTCGTGCCACGCCCGCGACAGGTCGGGTGGCAGGCGCCCCGCCGGGATCGGGGCACGCCCATCCGGTCCCGCGAGGCGCGTGGCCATCTCGTAAAAGCGGTCGGCCAGTCGTCCCGCGACCGTGGTCAGGACCCGGGTGCGCGCCGGGTCCCCGCGGGCCGCGAGGGCCTGCGCGTCCGCGGCGAGGAGCGCGACCGACCCCGAGCGCACCTCGACCCCGAAGTGTTCGGTCACCACGCCTTCCAGGGCGTGGGCCTCGTCGAGGATCACCACCGCGTCTTCCGGGAGGATGCGAGTCCCGCCCTCCTCTTGCATGGCAAGGTCCGAAAAAAACAGGTGGTGATTCGTGATGACCAGGTCGGCCTCCATTGCCCGCTCGCGGGCGCGGAACAGGAAGCACCCACCGAAGTCCGGGCAGGAACGACCCGGGCACGTCTCGCTGGTCGAGACCACGTGGTGCAGGACCGCCGACCCCTCGGGGAGGTCCGCCAGTTCCGCGAGGTCTCCGGTGTCGGTCTGCCGCATCCACTGTCGAATGCGGGTGAGGGTCTTGCGGTCGTGGTGGGGGTCCGCAGCCCCGAGCAGGTCCCACTGGTCGCGCATCCTCGCGCGGCAGACGTAGTTCGCGCGTCCCTTCAGGACCGCGACCGTGAACGGGTGGGGCAGGTGCTCTTGCAGGAAGGGGACATCCTGCCGACGAACTTGCTCCATCAGGGCGCGCGTGCCGGTCGCGACCACCACCTTGCGGCCCGACTGGATGGCGGGGACCAGGTACGCGAGGGTCTTGCCGACCCCGGTGCCGGCCTCGACGAGGCAGGCGTCGTCGTGGGCGATGGCCGCGGCCACCGCCTCCATCATCTGCTCTTGCTCGGGGCGATGCTCGTAGTCGGGCAGGCCCCGGGCGCACAGCCCGCCTTCCCCGAAGACATCGCGTCCGGTGAGGGTGCGTCTGTGGCGTACGGTCATCGGTTGCGTCTCGCGGCGCGGACCCGATTCCTTGGGGCCAGGTATAGCACCGCCGGATGTCCCGCTCAACGAACGGGCTCGAACTCGTCCAGACCGTGGACTTCCGCGTAGCGCCGCCAGACCCCGAGGCAGATCGGGTCCCACCGGCACCTCGCGCACGACGAGCCCTTGACCCGTTCCGGCGGAAGCGACGCGCACGGCCGCGCCTTGCGGAGTATCTGGAACGCCTCGGCGCGTTCCGGCAAGATGCAGGGCGGAAATCCGCAAACCCGCATGATTTCAAAACGCAACCCGAGCCGGTTTGCCTCGTCGAGCGTCCGGGCGAACCAGGGCGCGACGTCTCGCATGCGGGGGACCAGGTCCATGCGGTCGTGGCACCGCCCGGTCGGGGCCACTAGCGAGAGGTCCACGGGGATATCCCTGCCGAACGTCCGCAGGATGAAACCGGGGAATTCCGGCATCTCGTCCAGGTTCTGCGAGTTCGCGACGAAGTTCAGGCCCACGGCCACCCCCGGCGGCGAGCCTCGTGGACCGCGCGCACCTTCCTCGGGAAGGTCCCGGCCACGCCGGTGATGGCCTCGAGCCTCTCCGGGCGGGCGGTGTGGAACGACAGGTAGAGGTGGTCCGGCAAGCACCCTTCGCCGTCGAACCGCCGCCAGAACGACGGCAACCCCGGGAGAAGGCCGTTGCTCTGAATGGACACGACCAGGCCGAGGGATTTCGCGATGCGGACCCATTCGGAAAGCCGGCGGGCCAGGGTCGGCTCTCCGCCCGTGAAGACGACCTGCGAGACGCCGAGTCCGGGGGCGCTCTCGATGGCCGCGACGACCTCGCGGTCATTGCGCATCACGTTGCGGGCCAGGTCATCCGTGTTGCAGAAGGGACATCGCTCGTTGCACCGCAAGGTCACGCGGAGTTCGAGAGTTTGGTCGCTGACGACCAGGCCTCCGTCGGGACGCGGCGGGGGTCCCCACAGTTCGCGAAGGTCCTCGGGTAGAAAAGCCTCCCGCGCAGAGATGCGTGCGGCGACCTCCTCGACCAGCGCGAGCACACCGGAGAAGGACGGGTTGCCCCGGTACCCGATCCGAAAACGCTGCGTCTTGCGGAAGCAGTCCGTCTTGGCCTCCACGGGGGTCAGGAACACGACGACTCTTTCCCCACCCCTGCCAAACTCGAGGTCCGAGGAATCTCCCCGAGGCGACACCGTGGCCAGGGTCCATCCGCTCCACGGTTTGCCGTCGGCGATCTCGCCTAGCAGGGTCTTCAGGATGTCGCCCACCGTCATGAACAGGTCCGTCGCGGCCCAGCGCCAGTATGGAAACGAAACTCACACACCGTCAAGCACGGGCATTGGTCCAGTAGATTTTGCACTCAGGGTGGTTGGTGACAAGCCACTCCACGGGAGAAAGAAGACCGGTTCCGTGGTGTGGTATAACAGTATTATAAGCAATTAACCAGGAGGTAAGTTTCTTATTGAATGATACTAGGTCGTAAAAAGTAAGTCCTCATGGTAACAAATAATTCCTGTAGTGTTCTATTGAATCGTCCACAATGAGCGTTCATTTGCGGTTTCTTCGGGTACGTGAAGTGGCGGGTGATCCCGTTCTTCTCCACGGTCTTCGCGAACTGTTTCGCGAACTCGGAGCCGT
>JBBIPO010000175.1:0-7894 GCA_037442805.1 Deltaproteobacteria bacterium | reverse complement strand
CCGGGGCCCCTGCTGCGGGCGCGTCGCAATCCGCGCCTACAGCGCGGATTGCTCTATTGGAAGTGGGGTTCGGAACCGCGGGGTTCCTCGTCCTGCTTGATTCCGGCCCCCCGCCGTGGTTTCATGGCCGCGGGAGCGCGCGCCGACGCGGCCGGGAGGGCCCTCGATGACCTCGGTCCTGCTCGTGGAGATCATCGTCTCGGACCAGTTCCCGCGGGCCGTGACGTTCCCCTTCATCCAGGGGTTCCTGAGGGAGCGAGGCGTCACAACGAGATGGCTGCGCTTCGGGTCGCCGCAGGCGGTCCGAGCGCGGCCGGGGGAATCGGGAATCCCGCTGCCGCCCGGGGACCTGGAAGCCCTGGCGGGCCTGATCAGGGCCGGCGCGCCCCCTTCGCACGTGCTTCTAAGCCACGAGCCTGCCCCCGGCCTGCGCGCTGCGCTGAACACTGGGGTCCCCGGCGCCCGCATCGGGTGGGTCTGCGACCAGGTTTCGCACGGACCGGGCGACTCGGGGCCCGTCTTCCCCGACGCCCCGTCCGTCGCGGCCTTCGCGGACCTGCCACCGCACGACGGCGGGGTTAACCTCTTCGAAGAGGCCGTCCCCGACTTTTCGTTCGAGGCCGGCAACCCCGAGGCCGCCTCGGCCCCGCCCCTGCCGTTTCTGTTCTGCGGGCCGGGATGCTCGTATCGCCGGGGCCTCGATACGAACCCCTTCTTCGCGGGCGTGGACCTGTCGGGATGCGACGACCGCGGGGGATGCACCTTCTGCGTCCGCCCGGTCCACGACGTGCCCTGGACGCGCCCGGCCGAGGACGTGATGAGCCGGCAACTGGACGCGGTGGCCCGCGCGTGGCGGGGGTCCCGGGAGCGCCTGCTGGTGCGGGCCGTGGGCGAGACGTTCCTCGAGCGGATCGAGACGTTCGCCGCCCTGGTGGCGTCGCGTCCCCTGCCCGCGTGCGACTTCCTGCTGGACGGGAGGGCCGACCTCCTGCTCGCCCGCGAGGCGCATCTGGAGGAGGCCCTGAGGGTGCTTCGCCCCACGAGGCACTGCCTCCACATCGCGCTGGTCGGCATCGAGAACTTTTCTGACACAGAACTTCTCAGGATGAACAAGGGAACCACTGGCGTCCGGAACCTGGACCTGGTCCGGCTCTTGCTTCGCCTAGAACGGGAATACCCCTCGACCTTCGCCTTCCGCCGCTGGGGCGGCCTGAGCCTGATCCTGTTCACCCCGTGGACGCGGCCTCAGGACCTCGCGTTCAACCTGTCGGTCCTCGAGATGGCCCGGATCGAGCGCTTCGCGGGGAAGGTATTCTCCGGACGCCTGCGACTGGTCCCGGGGCTCCCCCTGCATCGTCTGGCCGAGCGCGATGGGCTGCTGGTGGAGGCCTATGACGACCCCCGCCTCGACCCGACGCGCTCAAACTCTTACCCGACTCTGTATCCAGACGACACCCCCTGGCGGTTCCAGGACTCGCGCATGGGATCGGTTTGCCGGGTGATTGTGCGCATGGCGACCCCGCCCGTGCGGGGCGACCCCATGGATGAGGCGATGGGACGCGCGTTTCAGCGGCTCGGCGAGACGTCGTACGGGATCGGATTCGCCTTGGGGGTCGTGGACGCCGCGGTGGCTGCGGACCGGCCGTTGGACCCGGTCGGGCTTGTTGAGGAGACCGCACGCCTGCGAGGGCCGGAAGGTCGCGACTGGATTCGCGACGCATCGGCCCTGCCCGGTCGCCCCCTGGACCCGTCCCTCGCGGTCCGGTTCACCGCGATGGCGGTGCGCATCGGGGTCAAGCCCGTGGCCCGCCTGGAGGGCGATGCCGATGCCTTTCCGGGGGTCAAAGGATTGGTGGTTGCCCCGCGCATGGTCGGGGAGACGCGCATCGTGTTCCTGGGGCGGGAGCGTCGTCTGATCGAGCAGGCGGTCGAGGCGGCAAGGCGGCAAGGGGACCCTGGCACGGACGCGGGGAGCCGACAAGAGGCCCTCCTCGAGGAGGCGCGCCTGCTCGGATACCCGGAATGCTGCGCGCGGGCCTTCGCGGCTCGCGAGGGGGAGGCCCGCGACCCGGTTCACTGGCTGCGCATCCAGCGCCGCATCGAGGCGGACGACGAGGTCTCGCCCCTGTTCCATCCCGGATACCTCCCGCTCGTCAAGCATGTCCCCTGTTCGCTCGCGTGTCCGGAGAGCCTCTCCAGGGCACAGCGCCTCCTCGACGCCTGGCGCCACCAGGAAGGCGAGGAGGCGGCGCGTGACCTCCTGCGCTCCCTCTCGCGCCCCTGGCTCTTCCTGACCGAGGCCGACGGGCACCGGGTCGAGTTGATTCCCGAGGAGGAGCCCGGGGAGCGGTTCCGGTACCGGCCCGGGCTGTGGGCCGGGGCCCACCCGCTCGTCCGGGCGGTCCTGGACGGGGACGAGGTGGTCGTGGACGATGCGGGACTCGCAATCCTGCGCCACGGGCGGTTGCGCGCGGCCCTCGGCTGCCGGGCCTTCCTGTGGTGGCACCGTCGTGTCTTCCACCGCGACCTCTGGGCGCGCCTGATTGCCTTGAGGTTCGACCCGAGACGCGATCCGGACCTCGAGGAGAGGCGGGAGGAGACCGCACCCGAGGACCCGGCTACGGCGGAGAGGGCGCGGCGACTCGCGGCCTTCGTGGCGGCCGCGTTGACCAGGGATGTCAACGACTTCGAGGGCTTCCGAGTCGCGTCCATCGAGCCGTGGTCCGGGGTGTCGGTCCGGTTGACACTTCGATCACCGCACGCCCGTCTGACGCTGGTCGTCGAGCCGTGGAGCCCCTCCCGCGCGGCGTTCCAGCGGGTGGGCCCCCTCGCGGTCCTGCACCCGGACGGCGAGCCGCTGGACACCCCCGCCAAGGTCCGCGCCGCGCGTCTTGTTGCCTCCCGCCTGAAGGCGGCACTCGACCGACGCCCCGCACGACGCTAGGGGGGCGTTGCGCTAGAATCCCCCGCGACCCGCGCGAGGACGCCGCGATGCACCCGGTCTTCCACGTCGGCCCCATCGAGTTCCCCGCGTACTTCACGCTCCTCATCGTGGGATACACCCTCGTGGTCCTCCTGGGCGCGCGGGAGGGTGAGCGCCTGGGTCTCGATTACAACCGCCTGCTCGACCTGGGTCTGATTCTCCTGGCCGCCGGGATCGTGGGCGCCCGCGCCCTGCACGTGGTCGCCGACGAGGAATGGGACACCTACCGAGACCTGTGCGTGGCCCCGCTTCAGGTGCAGGGACAGCGATTGCCGAACGGAAAGCCCTGTCATTCCGACCAGGAATGTCGCGACGCGGACCGGGGCGACCTGTGTCATCCGAGCAAAGGGACATGCCACGTCCAGGACTGCCTGCGCGTGTTCAAGTTCTGGTATGGCGGCCTCGTGTTCTATGGGGGGCTCCTGCTCGCGATCCCGACGGGCCTCTGGTTCGTGCGTCGTCATCGCATGCCGACCGCCCAGGTGGCGGACCTCGCGGGGTTCGCCATCCCGCTGGGCCTGGTCTTCGGGCGGACGGGCTGTTTCCTCGCGGGCTGCTGCTGGGGGCGGACCTGCCCGACCGGGTTCGGGGGCCTCGCGTTTCCCCCCGGGAGCGCGGCCTTCGATTACCAGGTCGAGCAAGGGATGATCGCGCGCTCGGCCACGGAGACGCTCCCGGTCTATCCGACCCAGGCCTGGGAAGCGGCGGCCTGCCTCGCCATCTTCGCGTACCTGTATTTCTGGCGGCGCACGCGCAAGCGTTTCGACGGACAGTTGTTCTACCTGTTCCTGATGCTGTACGCGGTGGCGCGCTTCGTGATCGAGTTCTGGCGGGATGACCCGCGGGGCGATTTCCTGGGGCTCGCCACGTCCCAGTGGCTGGGCATTCCCCTGTTCGCGGTCGGCGCGGCACTGTACGCGCGGGCGTGGCGGAAGTACTGGGGGGCCAGGGCGGGGGGAGGGGCGAGATGACGGACGGGTCGAGCAGGGTCCTGGCCGGGGTGCGCGTCGTCGTGTTCGGACACCGGATCGCCGCGCCCCTGGCGGGCCAGTTGCTGTGCGACCAGGGGGCAGAGGTGGTGCGCGTCTTCGACCGGGGAGGGCTGTTTCCCGGCCCGGACGACCCGGTGCTCGATGCCATGCTGACTCGGGGACAGGTCGAGGTGCGGCTGAACCTCGGACGGCCCGAGGCCGCCGACCAGGTCCGGCGCCTCCTCCGGTCGTGCGACGTGGTCCTCGACGACCTGCCGGAGGCGGCCTCCCGCGCCTTGTGGGACCTCCTCGACCCCGACGGGGTGCGCCGAGCCAACCCCGGCCTCCTCCGCTGCCGCCTCCCCGCCTTCCCGGCCGGGGACCCTCGCGCATCCCTCCCCGACCACGAGGCCGTGGCCGGGGCCGCGGGCGGCCTGTTCGAGAAGCCGATGGGCCCTCCTCGATACCACGCCTTTCCCCTGGGGTCGGTCATGGCGGCCCTCTTCGCGGGGAGCGCGGTCGTGGGCGCGTTGATCGCTCGCCTGCGCGACGGCCGGGGCCAGGACGCCGAGGTCTCGCTCCTGCGCTCGAACTACTTCGCCCAGATCCTCCAGGTTCTGATGAAGACCGGCATCCCGCGCGGCTTCCTGAGTCTGCGCATGATCGGCACGCCCTTCATGCGGTCGTGGCCGTGTCGGGACGGTCGCTACATCTACCTGCACATCACCCTCCCGGCTCATGCGGCGCGCGTCCTGGAGGTCCTCGAAGCGCAAGGTTTTCACGACGAGGTCCGTGCCCTGCGCGCCGTGACCTCGCCCGAGACGCTGCGCGACCCGAGCCAGGTCAAGAGCATCGCGGAGGCCCAGAAGATCAAGCGCCTGTATGAAGGGATCTTTCTTCGACGCACCGCGGACGAGTGGGAGCAGGCCCTGGGCCGGGAGTTGTGCTGCATCAAGGTCCGCACCGCTGAGGAATGGCTGCGGGACTCGATGGCCGCGGGGATGAACGACGCCTGCGAGGTGGCCGACCCCGAGTTCGGAAGCCTGCTTGCCCCGGGACCGGGTGTGACCTTCGAGGGGGTCCCCTGGGACCCGGCGCCGCGGCAGATTGTGGTGGGAGCGGATGAGGTGGTCGCTCGCTGGGAGGCGACCCCGCCGCTTCTCCCGACTCGTCCAGGCCCGGCCACCACCTCGCCGCCCCTCGACGGGGTCCGGGTCGCAGACCTGACCCGCATCATCGCGGGTCCCTGCGCGGGGAGGGTCCTCGCGGAACTCGGGGCGGACGTCGTCTCCATCCAGAACCCCACGAGCCTCGACTGGGCCCTGTCGTTTCACCTGATGTTCAACGCGGGCAAGAAGTCCGTGACGCTGGACTTCACGACCGAGGAGGGACGCAACCGGCTGTGGGACGTCCTGCGCGACTACCAGCCCCATGCATTCCTCCAGAACTACCGGCACCTGGACGTGGCGCGCGCGATGGGCATCGGCCCCGAGGCCGTGCGCGAGGCCTTCCCGGACATCGTCTATGCGCACCTCAACGCCTATGGCAACGAGGGCGGCTGGCGCGACCGCCCCGGCTTCGAGCAAGTGATCCAGGCCGTGTCCGGCATCCAGATGACCTACGGCGGCGGGCGCAGGCCGAAACTGCTCCCCACGCCCGTCATTGACATCGGGAGCGGCCTGCTCGGGGCGTATGCGGCCACGCTGGGGCTCTACCAGCGGGCACGGACCGGTCAGGGCTGCTTCGCGGCCACCCACCTGACCCGCGTGTCCGTCCTGTTCCAGTTGCCCGAGGTCGCGCGGTTGCAACGGGAGCGGTGCCTGGCCACGGCCCGCGAGAGGGAACTCGCGGTGGCCTGGGATCCGGGGCGAGAGGTCGTGTCGAGCGTCGTGCGCACCCTGGACACCTGGGCCGTGCTCGCGGGACCGCGCGGGGACGTGGCGCGCCTGCTCGACGCGACGGACGGGGCCTGGGAACCTGCCTCGCGCCGGATGTGGCGCGCGACCGCCCGCGCCTGGCAGCGGCGCATCGAGGCGCTCGACCTCCATGACCGAGTCGTGGTGATGCCCGTGACCCGCGTGCGCCGCCTCCTGGAAGTCGAGTCCCGTCTGGGCGGGGACCTCCCGGCCGTGTTCCAGCGGGACTACCCGGGCTGCCCCACGCCCTTGACCTTCGTGCGCAACCCCACTTGCCTGTCGGGGACGCCTCTGCGCGAGGTCCCGGCGTCGCCGCTTCGCGGCCAGCACACGCGCGAGTTCCTGGCCCGCGCCGGCCTCGAGGTCCCGGAAGGCACGGGCCTAATCCCCTATCCCCCCCATCGCCCCGTCCTGGTGTGGGGGATGGGGCTTGTCCGCTGGGGCTACTTCGCCTGGCGCTCGGGAAACCTGTGACGGGGGCGGGCGGCCGAGTCGAACCTCGCGGTCAGAACATAGTTTCCACGGCGACCCGGGTCGCGTCCGGGTGGCGGCAGGCGGCCAGCGCGACGATGCGAGCAGCCATCTGCCCGTACGAGTACCCGGCGACCTCGGCGGCGCAGGCGAGACTCGCGTCCGCGGACAGGTCCGCGTTGGGGTTGACGTCCAGCACGTAGAAGACGCCGTCCCGCAGTCGGATGTCCATCCGGCCGTAGTCCCGGCACCCCACCGCCCGGTAGGCCGCGATGGCGACCCTCTCGAGGACCGCGGCCTCGGAGGCCGTGAGGGGCGCGGGGATGTGCGACACGATCCGCTGGTAGTGAATCGAGGTGGGGTCGAACTTCGCGTCCCACGTGCACAAGCGGTCGTGGACGTCGTCGAAGGCGGAGAAGTCCATCTCGACCGCGGGCAGGGCCTGCGGGTGCCGGTTTCCCCACACCCCGACGTGGAACTCGCGTCCGTCAATGAAGTCCTCGACCAGTGCGGGCTGGTTCAGGTGTTCCAGCACGTAGCGAATGCGGGCCTCCATCTCGACGCGGGACAGCACCACGGACTCGGGGGTCAGCCCGACGCTCGCCTGCTCGTGGACCGGCTTCACGATCGCCGGGAACCGGTCCCAGTCTGCCACCGAGGGCGTCTCGGCGACCCGCCAGGCCGGGATCGGGACCCCGCGCCGCTCGAGAATCGCCTGGACCTTAGGCTTGTCGTAGGCCAGTCGCAGCACTGCGGACGAGGCCCCGGTGAACGTGAATCCGCGGCGTTCCAGGACGCGGGCCACCTTCGTCTCGCCATGGACGGCGCCCGGAAGGCCGTCGCACCAGTTGAAGACGATGAATGCGCGAGGGTCGAAGGGCGCGAGCGCACCCGTGACGTCCGGTCCGGTCAGCGCGAGCGTCTCGACTGGGTGCCCCTCCCCCCGCAGGCCCTCGGCCATCCGTTCCGCCTCCCGCGCGCATTCCAGACGTTCTTCGGGGGTCCACGACGGGTCCACGTCGTGGAGGAGGAGCACCGGGATGCGGTCCGGGCGCCTTGTCACCGGTCGCGCTGCCTCCGGGCCGAGTTCCTCCTTGGAACCCGGCGTCGCCACGGAAGAAACAGTTCGAGTATTTGCGAACTTTCCTCGTTGTCAAGCCCAAATTCGAGGAAGCGCCCCCGTCTTCCGAAGAGGGCTGCCGTGGGAACGCGAGCGCCCGCCCGCGACCAACTCCTCCAGGTTCGCCGCGAGTTCCTGGAAGGGTTCCTTCCGGTGCACCGGGCTCTGGGCCATCAGGCACAATGACTTCGCATCCCGAAAATCGTTTTTGGCCCCGCTGGAGGTCACGGTCTCCGAAAGTCGCCTCGCCCGCTTCCCGTCCACGACATGCACCAGCACGCCCACGCACGTCAACAGCCGCGCCAGAGGTCGTGCCTGCTCCAATCCAGGCCGATGAAAACTTCCATCGTCACCTCCAACTCCTGGCTCTCCATGAGCGTCCGCGATGTTGATTCGGCCAAGATCCATGCGGGTCTCATCGGTGCCTCGAAAT
>JBBIPO010000174.1:0-7925 GCA_037442805.1 Deltaproteobacteria bacterium | reverse complement strand
CGTCCCCTGTCCCAGGGCCAGAAAGAATCCCGGCCTCGGCCGGGATTTTTTTTGCGTTGACACTCGCCACGAGATCGGATAAGCGGGACCAGCGCTCTGGAAGTGGTCATCCGTGGCGACGTCGAACCGAGCGCGCAAGCCAGTGGTCCTGGACCCATCCCTTGTCCTGAACGCCATTCTGACGAATCCGCACCTGGTGTGCTACGCGCGCGACACCGAGGGGCGGTACGTGGCGGTCAGCCGCGGCTATAGCGACCTGTTGGGGGTCGAGCCCGCGGACTGCATGGGCCGGACCGCGACCGACTTCTTGCCAGCGGACCTCGCGGCCTATACGGACGAGGTCAATCGCCGGGTGATCGAGAGCGGCCAGCCGGTCGCTACGGAGGAATCCCAGGTCATTCAGGGGGTTCGGAGGCACTTCGTCATTCATCGGATCCCGATCCGAGATCAGGATGGAACGATCGTCGGGGTGTTTGGGTTTTCGACGGAACACACCCCCCGTGTGAGACTCCTGCACGAGACGGAGGTGATGAACCAGGTCCTGGCCCTTTTTTCGCACGCGACCACCATTGAGTCATACGGGGAGGGTCTTCTGGAGATCTTGAGCGCCGAGACGGGCTGTCGCATGCTCGCGGTGCGCGCGGTGGAAGCCGCGGTCGCGTCGGAAGGGTTGGGGGATCGCGGTCGCCAGGCGGCTCCCTTCATCGCCCAGCGCGGGTTTCCGGAGGACCTGGTGGATCAGGCTCGCGAGCCACGCTTCCTGGCATCCGCCTGCCCCTGCGCCGCCGTGTTGCGCCGGGATGCAGTGGCCGTGGCACCGGCCGTGCTGGACGAGCATGGATGTCTCATCCTGCACGACACGGCCTCGTTGCAGGGGGGCGTGGCGTCGCCTGTGGCCGACTGGGTGTCGCGTGGTCTGGGGAGGACGCTGGCCATCCTGCCCTTGAGGCACCAGGACGAACCGCTCGGATGCCTCGTGGTCGGCGACCCTGAACCCGGGCGATTGAGCCCCGAGGCGACCGAGTTCCTGCATCGGCTCTTGCCGCTGGTCTCGGAGGCGATGCACCGGTTCGCCGTGGAGCGGCGACTCGAGGCGAGCCGGTCGAGGCTCCAGTCCGTCGTGCACAGCCTGCCGTTGCCCGTGTGGATCGTGGATGCCCGCTATCAGGTTGTCTTCCGCAACGACGCGCATGTGGCGCATTTCGGTCCCGCCCTGGAAGGCGCAGCCTGCTTCGCGACCCTTCAGGGCCGGAAGGACCCGTGCCCGGAATGCGATTTCCCCGAGACGCTGATGCGGACTGCCACGCGGCGGGAGTGGCGCGACCCCCGGACGGATCGGACCTATGACCTCATCGCGGTGCCCTACGACTCGATCGCCGGGGAACGCCAGCGGCTCGAGGTCTTTTTCGACGTGACCGACCGGGTGCGGATGGAGGCCCAGTTGCGCCAGACCCAGCGGCTCGATTCGCTGGGGAGCGTCGCGGCCGGCATCGCCCACGACTTCAACAACATCCTGGCCGGGATCATCGGCTACGCGCAGCTCGGCTTGCAACGAAGCCCGCCAGACTCGGACTGTGCTCAGGTCTTGGAGCAGGTGGGACAGATCGCGGAACGCGGGGCCGAGTTGACGCGCAAGATCCTCGCCTTCAGCCGGCGCCAACCCTTGAAGGTCGTCCCGCTGAACCTCAACGCGCTGATCACCGACCTGCGCACGATGATCCTCCCCCTGGCCGGCGACCGCGTCGAGGTCGTCCTGGACCTCGAGGAGGGGCTGTGGGTCGTGCAGGGGGACGCCAGTCAGATCGAACAGGTCGTGCTGAACCTGTGCGTGAACGCGGTCGAGGCGATGCCGGGAGGAGGCCGCCTGACCGTCCGGACGCGAAACCTCCAAGGGGAACCCCTCCGCCAGGCCCTGGCTTCCCGATTGGGGCCTTGCACGGAGCCCAATTCTCTTCCGGAACGGGCGCACGGCGTCCTCGTCGAGGTCTCGGACACCGGTCACGGCATGTCCGCCGACGTGATGGCCCAGGCCATCGAACCGTTCTTCACGACGAAGGGGCGCGGGCGGGGCACGGGTCTGGGGCTGTCGGTGTCGTACGGGATCGTCCAGCAGCATCGTGGAACCATGGCGATCGAGAGCACGGTGGGCGTGGGGACCACGGTGCGCGTCTGCCTGCCCTCGATGGGTGTGACCCCGTCGCAGGTGGTCCGACCCGAACGCGCATTTCGACCCACGACTCAACCGCATGGCATGTCCCACTGCGGACCCGTTCTGGTCGTCGAGGACGACACTCCGATCCGGGGGCTGGTCGCCACTCTCCTCGGGGAACTCGGGATCGAGGCCCGCACCGCGGCCGATGGGGCCGAAGCGCTCGAGGTCATCTCGTCGGACCCGACAGGCGTCCGGGTGGTCCTCACCGACGTCGCGATGCCGGGGATGAACGGAGTGACCCTGGCGCGCCGCATCCGCGAGGCCCGCCCGGACCTTCCGGTCCTGTTCATGTCGGGGTGTTCCGATTCGATGCTCGAGCAGTACGGTCTGACCGACGATCAGGTCCTGCTCCGAAAGCCCTTCACGCTTCAGGACCTGTCGCAGGCCATCCAGGCGGCCCTTTCGCAAGGCTCGTGAACCGGACGGACGAAACGGGTGCCCGGTCCTCTTCCGGTCACGGCGAGACGATCGCCGATAGATACACCGCCTCGACCTTGTCGAGGCGGCGCGTGAGGACCAGACAGCGGGGCTCGAAGAAGGCGATCGGGGACGAGGCGGCCTTCAGGACGCGCAGTTTCAGGGTCGCGAGTCGCACGTCGCCGGTGAGCGGCGCCTCCTTCTTGGACCCAAGGAACGCCCATACCAGGGCGAGCGAGCCGGGGCGGACCTCGCCGGCCCGGTAGATCGCCGCTGTGCCCTGATCGCCGAACACGCGCTCTTGGCCGACGTCGGCCAGGGCCAGGACCTCGGGGTCCCACTCCACGCGCAAGGCGACCCCGAACAGAGCATCGAAATCCCGGGCGACCACATGGATGACCAGGGCGTCCCCCTCCCGCCCCGCCGGTTCCAGACGGAAACTCTTCGCGGGGATGTAAGGCTGCGGCGTCACGCCCACCTCCGGCCCCAGATCGGGGGCCAGGAGGTCCGTCGCGGCGTCGTCGCCACCGCCGGCGGCGTCCGGGACTTCCAGCGCGCCGGGGTCGGCCATGACCTCGGAGTCCACCGAGGACGTCGCATCCGGGGCATCCGCATCCGTCGCGCCCACGTCGCGCGGGATCACGCCGCCCGAGTCGCACGAGGCCACGGCGAGCCCCAGACACGCCAGCATTCCAACCAGGCGTCGGGTCATGGCTGCACCTCCTCGGCGGTCCGCCCGAAGTTGGACGCCACCCGGTCCAGGTCCGTCTGGTCCACGACGCCATTCGCGTCGAAATCCACGTATGGCAAGAAGTTGAACGACTGCCCGATCTGCCCGTTCTGGGCCCACGCCGCGTACAACAGGTCCACCCCGTCCACCTCCCCCGACAGGTCCATGTCCCCTTCGAGCCCCGGGTCCACGCGCTTGATGAAGACCCGCTCGGGGTCGAAGCGCACCTTGACGAGCCGCCCCTCGTGCGCCCACTCGAAGGACAGGTCGTCCTGACCCACCCACTCCGTGTGGGGCTCCTCCCCCTGGTCGGTCACCACAGCGAACCCGATGGGCCCTGAGAACGTCTGTCCCTGGATGTTCGAGGACCTCCGGACGCGCACGCGCACGCGGTTCTTCCCGTCCTCGCCCGGGGGGATCCGGACCACGTCCACCGTGTAGATCGGGTAGCCCTTCCCGTACACCCACGCATCGAAAAGCCACGACAACGAGTCGCCGTACGTGTCCTCGAAGTAGGCCTGGAGGACCGCCGTGTCGTACCAAGCCTCCTTCCCTGCGTAGTCCGCGTAGAGGTTCCGCAAGGCCTGAAGAAACTTCTCGTCCCCGAGGACCTTGCGGATCATGTTGGCCACCACCGCTCCCTTGTAGTAGGTCACGATCTGGTAGGTCATCCCGTCGGAGACGTACTGCGATTCTTCGGACGTCAGGCCATAATCCATGTGAGCCGGGACGAAGTACCGGTACATCATTCCGTACGATTCAAACGTTCCCTGCAAATACGATTCATCGGAAAGACTGCTCATGAAGTAGATGGACGAGAACTCCGCAAACCCCTCGGAAAGCCAGGCGCCCCAGGCGTCGTTGTTCTTCATCATGTCGGGGAACCACTGGTGGCCCAATTCGTGCGCGAACAGGGAAGTACGCTGTTCTTCGCCCCAGTGCCCTCCCCCTCCGCCGCCCGCCCCCATCAGGAACATCGCCTCGGGGACCCACAGGAGGGCCGGCCAGCCGAAGGCCGCGCCCGCATCGTCCGTGACCTGGGACGCCTCCATCTTAGGAAAGAGGAACTCGCCGTACCGGTCCGAGTAGAACGTCAGGATGTCGCGCATGTCCGACAGGACCGCCGGCACGATCTGGCCCACGAGGGTCCCCGCCATCGTGAAGGTCCCGACCCACTTGTCGCCGTATGGGATCAACGATGCCTGAAACGGGGCGATGACCATGCTGTGCGCCTCGGTCGGGAAGTCCTGGACCACGTGGTGGACCTCCTGGCCCGGCGTGGTGGCGGGCGCAACCGAAACGGTCACGCCCGACGAGGTCACCACGAGCCCTTCGGGAACGGTCACCTGGAGGTCGAGCGTGGCGAAGTCCCCCATCAGCGACCCCGGCAGGACGAGGTCCATCGCCAGGTACGTGATCTCCCCGAAGGCGCACAGGTTCACGGTGAAGGCGCTCGAGTACTCGCACTCCGGCGTGCCTTCCATTGTGAACACGTAGGACAGCCGGGACTGGTCCGCCGGGGGCTCGGCCAGGGAAATGCGCGTCAACTTCACCCCGGAATACCAGGTCTCCTCGAAGGGAACCGGGTTCCCGTCCGGGTCCGCGACGGCCGTGACTGGCAGGAAGGTCAGGAAGTACAGGCTCTCGTGGCCGTCCCCGAGGACCCGCCCGTCCACGCGGATGGTCGCGCGGATCAGGCTCGTGGCCGGGTCCACCGAGACCTCGCCCGAGAAAGCCGTTCCTCGCTGAGCGTAGTAGTCGTCCCACGGGAAGAGGCCCGCCATCTCGTGCGCCACCTGGCGGCGCCATTCCCGGACGGACTTCACGGGCCTGACCCCGGCTCGCCCCACCCTCTCCCATAGGCCGCGGGTCGCGTCCTCGAAGGCCCGGAGGTCCGCCGGACCCACTTCCGTGCTCGTGCCTCGCGCGGGCGCGAGCAGTGCGGCCACCACCAGTCCGGACATCCATGTGGTTCGCTTCATGAACCAGGTCTCCGGCGAAAGGCCGGGAGCCATTCTACCCTTTTGACCTGCGCGAGCAAGGTCATCGGAGGGTCAATCGCATACCAGGCGCGCGTCGGCCCAGTCCGCGAGGTCCCCGGCGACATCGTCCCCGGCGGCGTCCACGCGGAGTTCGAGGAACGTCGCTCCCGAGGTGGGCACGTCCAGCGCGAGCGGGGCAACGCCGCGACGGATCACCGGGCTCTGGAACACGGACCTCCCGTCGGCCAGGACCTCGAACCGGACCGAGGCCCCCTCCCCGGCCGAGTCGTCCAGGCCCGCAGTCGCCAGGAATCGCCCGCACCGTCCGCCCAGATGGACCAGGACCCGCGAGGCGGCGTGAACCCCGAGCCCCCGGGCGTGCTCCAGGCCGGCCACGCGCAGGGGCGGACCGTCCTTTGGAGCCTCCCCGCCGTTCGCGCGGTCGCGCTCGACCGGACCCAGGGAGTTCGCGGCGTACGGGAAGGGGAGGTCGCTGAGGAACGACTCCCCGGTCGGCGGGAGGGCCTCGCGGCCTTGCAGGCGTAGCATGAGCGCGTCGTGACCTGGGATGCTCGCCTGGAACTCCCCCTCGAACCAGCCCATGTCCGCCCGGCCCCACAGGTCCCGGACCAGGACCGGGGCCTCCGCGAACCCGAGGTCCCGAAACCGGACCGACACTTCCCGGGGTTCATCGGCCGGATTGAACAGCACCACCGCGCGTAACCCCGGCAACGCGAGCGGCTTCGCGAGGACCTGCCCCCCATCCTCGCGGACCGCGACCCGGACCCCCTGCAACCCGAGCGGGTCCTGGTCCACTGCGATGACCTCGGGGTTGAGTAGCAGGTCCGATGTCTCGCCGGTCATCGCCCGCACGTCGTTCCCGGCGATGAGGGGCGCCGACAGGATGGCCCACAGGCTCATGTGCGCGCGGGCCTCCTGCGGCGCCAACCCCCCGTTTCCCACTTCGAGCATGTCCGGGTCGTTCCAGCGTCCCCGGCCCGCGAACGCCGCCAGCGGCACGGTCAGTTCGTAGTTCATGAACACGCTGACCCAGGCATCGAAGATGTCCATGGTCGTGCGCCAGAGGTGCCCGATGCCGGGACCCCAGACCCAGGGCGAATCCAGTCCCCAGTTGCAGATGCTGTGGACCATCGGGCGGCCGCTCGCGGCGATCGCGTCCCGGAACACCGCGTATCGCTCGCGCGCCTTCATGCCTTCGGTGTGGCACCAGTCCACCTTGACGTAGTCCACACCCCACTCGGCGTACGTGCGGGCGTCCTGCATTTCGTAACCGAACGAGCCCGGACGGTCCTGACAGGTCAACGTCCCCGCGCAGGTGTAGATCCCGAGTTTCAGACCGAGCGCGTGAACGTGTTCCGCCAGGGCTGCGATGCCGCTCGGGAACCGGTCCGGGTCTGCCACGATCCGGCCGGAGGCGTCGCGCCCCACCTGCCAGCAGTCGTCGAGGTTCACGTACTGGTAGCCGGCGTCGCGCATCCCGCTCGCGACCATGGCCTCCGCGACCTCGCGCACGAGGTCCTCGGTGAGGTCGCAACGAAAGCGGTTCCAGGAGTTCCATCCCATCGGCGGGGTCGCGGCCAGGGTGTCGCAGTCGCAGTCCTGCGGGCAGACGGCGCAGAACTCCCCGTGGGTGCAGACCCCGTCGCCGCAGCGACACTCGCAGTCGTCCGGACAGGTCCAGCACGTCTCGCCGGGATCGCAAGAACCGTTTCCGCAGCCGACGTTTGCGGATTCCTGGTCCCCCGCGTCCAGCCCGACCTCGAGGACCTCTGCCAGGTCGGCGACCGGGCCATGGTCGGACGGACCCCCCGGCCCCCCTCCACCCGAAGCGCAAGCGATCCAGAGGATGCCGACCAGACAGGGCGTGAATCGTGACCTCATTCCTCGTCACCTCGAGCGATCCGCCGCGATTCCGGTCACCGCATCGTCTTGTCCGGGCAGATCGCGTTGTCGTACCGCAGCCCCCAATACGGCAGTCTCCTCGGTTCACTGCCCGTCGTTGCCGTCGTCCCACAGCACGCGACACGAGGTCCCTTGACCCATCGCGCTCGTCCCCGGTTTCCTGGACCTCGCAACCGGGGTTCTGGGCGTCCGGCACCGTGTCCAGCACAACCTCCGCGAGGGCATCCGTTCCGCATCCGACCCCGCCGTGGAAGACCCCGCACACGCCCCCCACGCACTCGCAGTCAGGAGCGCCAGGAACCTCATGCCTCGTGGCCGGGTCGTCATCGAGGGAGGAGTATGGTCGGCTCCGCGTAGACAGTCAATGACGGGTCTCTGCACTCACCGAGAATGAAAAGGGGTGCGCTACGCTCCGCCCCGTCCCCTGCACGCGCAACGCGCCGCTGGACTGCTGCGAGCAATCCCAGCCTCGTTCCCCGCGCGGAGCGCGGGGATCCGGGGTCCGGCAGTGACTCCGCGGCGGACACGGACACGGCTACGGACCCGGTCACGGACTCTGTCACCGTCACGGTCACGGTCTGGCGCGCGCAGGCGCTCGCGTTCTTTCGAGCAATCCGCGATGTTGGCTCGGCCAAGATCCATGCGGGTCTCATCGGTGCCT
>JBBIPO010000173.1:0-7932 GCA_037442805.1 Deltaproteobacteria bacterium | reverse complement strand
CCCGGTTGGACCAGGCGGTCTGGCTCTGACTCGGGTTGCACTCCTGGCAGTCGTTGGTCGGGTTGAGGTCGTTGCGGGCGTAACATGCCCCGCCGATCTTGCAGGATTCCGGCGCAGTCGGATGACTGCACGTTCCGAGCCCGTTGCACTGGTCCAGCGTGCACGCCACCCCGTCGTCCCCGCAAGGGGCCCCGCTGGCCCGGTTCGACCACTGGGACCGGCTGAGCGCGGGGTTGCACTCCTGGCAGTCGTTCGCCGGATTGACGACCCCGGCCCCGTAGCACACGTCCTGGATCTTGCAGTTCTCGGTCGCCGTGGTGTGGGCGCACGTCCCAAAGCCGTCGCACTGGTCGGTGGTGCACCAGTCCCCGTCGTCCGCGCAAGAGGCCCCGCTCCCCCGGTTGGACCAGGCGGTCTGGCTCTGACTCGGGTTGCACTCCTGGCAGTCGTTGGTCGGGTTGAGGTCGTTGCGGGCGTAACATGCCCCGCCGATCTTGCAGGATTCCGGCGCAGTCGGATGACTGCACGTTCCGAGCCCGTTGCACTGGTCCAGCGTGCACGCCACCCCGTCGTCCCCGCAAGGGGCCCCGCTGGCCCGGTTCGACCACTGGGACCGGCTGAGCGCGGGGTTGCACTCCTGGCAGTCGTTCGAAGGATTGACGGTCCCCGGGGCGTAGCACACACCCTGGATCTTGCAGGAATCGGTCGTGGTCGTGTGGGAGCACGACCCGAGCCCATTGCACTGGTCCACCGTGCACCAGTCCCCGTCGTCTGCGCAAGGGGCCCCGCTCGGAAGGTTGGACCACACGGTCTGGCTCTGGCTCGGGTTGCAGACCTGGCAATCGTTGTCCGGGTTCAGCGTGTCGCGCTGGTAGCACGCGCCGCCGACGCGACACCAGTCCGCCGCGATCGGGTGGGTGCACGACCCGAGCCCGTTGCACTGGTCCACGGTGCAGGACACGCCATCGTCCGCGCACCCGGCGCCGCTCGCGAGATTGGACCACGCCGACGTGCTGAGCGACGGAGTGCAGGCCTGGCAGTCGTTCGCCGGATTCAGGGTCCCTGCCGCGTGGCACTCTCCGTCAATCACGCACCACCCGGACTTCAGGGCGAACTGGCACGACCCGTCGCCCTTGCAGGTGTCCGTCGTGCATGACAATCCGTCGTCGCAGGTGTAGGCATCGTGCTGGCAGCCCTCGGTCGGTAGGCACCAGTCCACGGTGCAGGGGTTGCTGTCGTTGCAGTTCAACTGGTTCGGCCCGGCGCACACCCCGGCAAAACACCGGTCCCCGAGCGTACAGGCGTTCGAGTCGTCGCAGGGTGTGCCGTTCGTCGCGAGCGTCCGGATGCACCCGTTCACCGGGTCGCACCCGATTTCATTGGTACACTGATTTTCGTCATTGCAATCAACTGCCTCGCCGCCGCACACGCCCGCCGCGTCACAACGGTCGTTGAACGTGCACAGGTTCAGGTCGTCGCAGGGCGTCCCGGCCTCGGCCAGGTCGTGCCAGCACCCGTTCGCATCCGCCCCGGCGTGAAACTGGTCGCACCCATCCAGGGTGCAGGGGTTGGCGTCCTCGCAGCCTCGCAAGATCGGCCCTTGGCAGTGTCCGAAGAAGCAGGCGTCGCAAAGGGGGCCCGCGCACTTCTCGGCCCGCGTGCAGGGGTCCTGGTCGTCGCACGGGTTCGAGTTGAATACGTGGTAGCACCCGGTCTCCGGGTCCGCGGCCGGGTTGTTCTGGTCACAGAAATCATCGGTACAGACATTCTTCACGATCGGACCGGACGGCAGCGTTTCGTAATCCGTGCAATCCCGCGGCGTTCCGACGCAAGTACCCTGCAGCGTGCAGACCTCCCCGAGCGTACACTTGTCGTGGTCGTCGCAAGGGACCGGCCCCACGTCGCCACACGACCCTGGGACCCCTCCGCAGTCCGCGTCCGACAGGCACGGGATCCCGTCCGCGCACGCCTTCACGCGCTGGAAGTGCCGGCACGTCCCGTCCCACCAGCACAGGTCCACGGTGCATTCGTTCCCGTCGTCCGCGCAGTCCACCGGGGCACACGGCGCCTCTCCGAGCGCGCAGTCCCCATCCGCCGTGCACGGCCGCCCGTCCCGGCACTCCTTGTAGCGGCCGACGTGCTTGCAGGTCCCGTCCTCGGCGCAGATGTCGCGCGTGCACGGATTGCCGTCGTCCTCGCATCCCACCTCGATGCATTTCCCTCCGTCCGCACAGTCCGTGTCCTGCCAGCACGCCACGCCGCTCGCGTTCGAGCATTCCTTGACCCTCGGGACATGGCGGCATCCGACCTGTGCGTCGCAGGTGTCGAGCGTGCACACGTGGAGGTCGTTGCAGTTGATGAGGGTCCCGACGCACTTCCCCGGGCCATCCTCGGGAGAGGTCCCGGCCACGCACACGTCCCCGACCGTGCAGGCGTTGCCGTCACTGCAAGCCCCGGTCTTGAGCGACAGGACGCACTCCCCCGTCGCCGGGTCGCACCGGTCTTGCTCGCACAGGTCCAAGGCGGGCTCGCACACCTTGGGTCCCCCCGACACGCACTTCCCGTACTGGCAGTAGTCCCCGACGGTGCAGAGGTCCCCGTCCTCGCACGAGGGCTTGCCGATCTTGGGATTCTTCACGCAGACGAACGTCTGCGGATCCACGGGGATGCACACGCCCTCGTTGCAGTCATCCGCCACCTCGGTGCACGTCACGGCCAGCCCCTTGCAGGACGCCGTCCCGTCCGGCCCCGGTGCCCCGCATGCGTCCGCGGTCGTGCATCCGTTTCCGTCATCGCACGGGGTGCCTTCCGGCTTCGGCCTCAGCACGCATCTCCCCTGCCCGGCGATCACCTCGCACGCCCCGTCGTGGCAGGTGTTTCCGGGGCAGGCCATCGGGACCCCACGGCACTGCCCGTCCTCGCCGCACCGGTCTTCCTGGGTGCAGGGGTCGCCGTCATTGCAGGGCCGCTCATGCGGTACGTGCCGGCACTTCTTGTCCACTCCGCACGAATCATCGGTGCACTGGTCGCCATCGTCGCAGTTGATTTGCCCGATGCACACGCCATTCACGCACCGGGACGACGGCGTGCACTCGCTCTGGTCGTCGCAGGTTGTGTCATCGGGCAGTTTCGGGTGCAGGCACCCCTTCTTCGGGTCGCACGTCTCGGGACGGTCGTCCGTGCACGGGTTGCCGTCGTCGCAGGTCACCGGGGACCCCGTGCACGCGCCCGCCTCGCAACGGTCCTCCTGGGTGCAGGGATTCCCGTCGTCGCAGGGGTCGGAGTTGGGTTCATGGTAGCAGCCGGTTTCGGGGTCCGCCCCCGCGTGAGCCGCGCCGCATCCGTCCGTCGTGCAAGGGTTCTTGTCATCGCAATCCCGCGCGGCCTCCAGGTCCTCGACGCAGTGCCCCCGGCCGTCGCACCGCCCCCGGAGGAAGCACGGATTCGGAGACCCGCACGCCTCCCCCTCGGCTTTCGGGGACCACATGCACACCCCGAGGAAACACTCGACCACCCGGCAATCGCCGGCCTCGGCGTTGTAACCTGTGCAGTCCTTCTCGGGACCCCCGACGCACTTGCCGTTCGGGGCACAGGAATCGTCCGTCGTGCAGGGGTCCCCGTCGCTGCACTTCCCGCTACCGCCCTGGCAGGTGCAGTCGTCCACGAGCCCCATGCACCGCCCGTCCACGCAGGTGTCCATCCGCGTGCAATCGAGGCCGTCGTCGCAGCGCACCCCTTGCAGAAACTCCACGACGCACTGCCCTCGAACGGGGTTACACACCCACCGGAAGCAGACCTGCATCGGGTTGCCCTGGCCATCGAGGTCCGGGAAGACCTTGTACATCTCCTCGCACGCCAGTTGGGCGCAGACATCCTGGACCTCCCCCTCCGGGGCGTCGGCAGCCGTCACCTCCCCAGGGTCCGCGACCTCCGCGACCGGGACCTCGCCCCGGTCGGTGATGACGATCCCGCCGTCGTCCGCGGGCGCTGCCGAGTCCCCGACGGGCGCCTCTCCGCCTCCGCCCCCACAACCGGCGACTCCCATCGCAAGTACCGTGACGAACGCCATTCGCCGCATCGTTCACCTCCACCGATCCCGGGTCCGTTGCATCCCCACCTCGCGCCGCCTATCGCAGTCCGGGCGGCATCTCGGGCAGGAGCGAGCGACATCGGTCTTCCATCTCGACCCGCAGGCCGAGCATCTCATCCGTCCAGAACTCCCCCTCGAAGCCCCACAGCACCCGCGGGTCCACGCCGGCCGGGTCCACCTCGAACCGGGTCGGACCGGCCTTGCTGAAGAAACGCCTGGCAAAGTCCAGCACGTCCGGCGCCGCGCCCACGTGGCGCAGGGTCGCGAACTCGTCCTCCGAAAACGCCCGCCCCCGGCCGTTCATGGCGAGGAACAGTTTGATGTCGCGCGGCGGGGTGCCCTCCCGCGTCATCCGCTCGACCTCACGAATCAGGACGGGGACCGGCAGTGCCTCCGCTTCTTTGGCGATGGCGCGAGCCTCGCCGTAGTACGCGTCGAGGGCCTCCTGTTCGAGGTCCACCAGCACGTCCGTGGCCCGCGCCCGCGCGAGCCGCAGTGCGCGGATGTCGGCCGCCACCGCCCGGGCCAGGGCCCGCTCGAAGTCCCGCACGGCCAGGTCCGCGGCCCGGTGGCTCACCGCGTCGAGCCCGACGAGGGCCGGGGACTGGGTCGCCACCCCGGTCAACAGGCGGTCTTCCCGCACCGCGGCCTGCGCGGTCCGCTGGAGCGAGTGGACCCCCGGGTCGGCCAGGAGCCCCGGGAAATGCCGCGCGACCGCCTCGGGGCGGATCACGTCGCCCCCGTCCTCCTCGCAGTCGGGCGCACATCGCTCGACGAACGTCACCGCCCCGGGGAGCACCCGTTCGACCTCCGCGATCCGACGGTCCAGCTCCGCGGCCCATGCCCGCGCGTACCGCGCGGCCTCCCGGTACAGGCACCGGTCCTCGAGGGCCGCGACCTCCACGACCCAGGCGTCGTGGAAGCGCCGGGGTCGCACCAGGGGACTCCGGATGGCGACGACCGACCCGAGGGCCTCGGCGTAGTATCCCCCCGCGAGCGCGGCCCACGCCCGTTCGTAGGTCGCGTCCGCCCACGCGCGGGAATCCGTCGGGATCTCGCGATAGCGGGCGAGGGCTTCCTCGTATAGTCCTTGTTCGTGCGCGATGCGGGCCATGTTCAGGATCGCGAGGTCCCGGATCGAGACCCCGCCTGGCCCGCGTCTTGTCAGGCCCGTCAGCGTGGACAGGATGCGCATCCCCTCGGCTGCGTGTCCCAGGCGGGCCTCGACGATTCCGAGCAACAGCCGGGCCCTTGGGAAGTCGGGGGCGTCCCGGCGGACGGAGCGCAGGTGCTTGCGGGCCCGCGGAAGGTCCGCGCCGGCCTCGAACACCACGCGACCCGCCAGGTAATGAAAGCGGTCGAAGACGTTCGGGGCCAGCGACGAGGATTCCGTCTGGAGCCATCGGGCCTTCGCGTCGAGCGGACAGTCCAGACCCGCGGCCCCCACCCGCTCGAGCACCGCCACCAGGCATCCGACCGTGTCCCCGTCGAGCGCCGCGTCCTCTGGAATATCCCGGATCAGCCCGCACCCGGTCGCCGGGAACCCGAGGACCGCCAGTTCCCCGGCCAGGCGGACCCGCTCCGCCGCGTCGCCGAGCGCTGCGACCCCCCCGTGCGACGCCCAGACCGCCTCGACAGCACCGGCCTGCGGGAGCCTGCGAACCGCCTCGGGCAGGGCGAAGCACGCTGAGAGGTCTTGCGGGAAGGTCGCGAGGTTCACGAAGACCTCGTCGTCAACGCCCGGGAGGTTCTCTACTACCTCGCGGTCCGATTCGTCCGTGGCCTCCTTCTCGACGCCCGCCGGTCTCGCGGACCGCGCCACCACGAGCATCAGGTCCAGCGAGTAGCCGGCCGACCGCACCGCGTCCAGGTCCTCGAGCACCGGTCCGAATCCCAGACCCCGCCGGTGGACCTCGGCCATGAAGCGGTCCTCGGGGATGCGCTCGGAGACCAGCGCCCGGAATTCCTCCCGCGTCAGCGGGGCGGATTCCTGGGCCGGTGCGGGACGCCCCGCGACGAGCAAGAAGCCCGTGATGCACGCCGTCGTCCACCTCATGGCGACCTCACAGGCGGACCGACAACACCGCCTGGACCGCGTGGAGGAACCACCCGTCCGACCCCGCGCACGGTCTGTCCCCGGTGCACGCCACGACCCGGCTTCCGCGGAACGAGTATGCGAACCCGAGTTCGTAGGGCCAGACCACCGGGAGACCCAGGGTCATCGTGGCCCTCCCCCCCAGCCCGAGCCCGACCTCGTCCGCGTCGAGCCTCTGGACCGACGCGGCCACCCAGAAATCCAGGAACGACGCTCCGGCGAGGTCCCACCGCACGGACACGCCCAGGTCCGTCCCGACCGCGGTCACGCGGTCCGACACGAGTCCGGACACGCCCGCCGCCAGGGACCATGCGCCCCCCAGACGCAGGCCTGTCACGAAGTCCATGAGCGCCCCAGGCCTGGGCAGGTCCCCCGACACCGCGGGACCGAGCAGCAGGCCCACGCGCCAGGTCCAGGGGACGTGCTCCACGGCCTCGACCGCCGCGACCAGCGTGGACGCCTGGAATCCCTCGGGAATGCGGGAATCCACGAGCGAGGTCCCTTCGGTCCCTGCGGTCCAGCCCTCCGGATTCACCCAGCCGGTGACCGAAAGGTACCGGGCCTGGACCCGGCCGCCCTCGGACGCCTCGAACACGACGAACTCGCTTCCCGGGGGCACGGTCAGGACCACCTCGTCCGATCGGGCGGACTGGTAGAGGGGCACCTCCGACCTGGCCGTGGCCCTTCGGAACGTCCCGCCGCACTTCTCCACGCCGTCCGCGATGCGGCTCGCCTCGAAGACGGGCGGGAGGACCTCGACCTCCCCGCGCGCCGCGTACCACCACTGGCCCCCGTGTCCGACCCACAGCCAGGGTCCTCGGGCGTGGGCGATCTCGACCTCCCGCCCCGCGGGGAGGGTCCCCTCCTCGAACTCCCCGGCCGCGGACCAGCGGAACACCGGGGTCTCCCGGGTGGTCCTGGCCTTCCAGAAAAAGGTACGGCACGTGACCGCGGCCTCGAAACCTCGGGTGCGCTCCCGTTGCGCCGTGGACACCAGGAGGTGTCGCGTCTCGACCCAGCCACGGCGCCCCTCGAACTGGACGTCGGTCCACGCCCCCTCCCGCCCGCACGCGATGAGCGGGGTCCATCGGGGGAGGATGCGGGCCTCGACGATCACGTCCTGGTCCCCTCGAAGGAAGACGGGGGTCTTCAAGGGCCTGGTCGCCGCCTCGTGACACCAGTCCTGCCGGAAAGGGACCTCGCCGTTCGGGGGGAGTTCCAGGCGGACGATGCGTTCCGTCCGCGGGTCGAGAGACAGGTCCGTCCGTCGCATCCAGTAGAACATGGGCATCAGATAGATCCGGGCCCACTCGCCCTCGATACGACAGACCTGGAGGTCCGCCGCGTTGTCCCGGGTCAGGAGGCCGACCTCCACCAGTGGCTCGGTGGTCTGGTAGAAGGGAACCCGGTCGCGCGCGATGGCCCCTGGAAGGCACCGGGCCGCGGCGCCTGACGAGGCTCCCGAGACCGCGCACGCGACGACGACCAGGCGCAACCACGACCGCATCACGCTCGTCCCCCTGTCCCCGGTCCCCTGGGGTCGAATCCTGACGAGACACTAATTCTCGAATACCACGATGAGACAAGTCAATGCGATCCGCGCGCGCCCATCCCTCGGACGTGGAAGGGCTCGACAGACCCATCGGGCCCGGGAAGCCCGCGCTCCGCGCGGACGACAAGGCTGGATCTGCACCCGACAGTCCGAAGGGTCGCTTCGCGCGCGGGACCGTGACCGTGTCGGTGACCG
>JBBIPO010000172.1:5802-7963 GCA_037442805.1 Deltaproteobacteria bacterium | reverse complement strand
GCACCGATGAGACCCGCATGGATCTTGGCCGAATCAACATCGCGGATTGCTCCAAGCGTGCCCCAGTCATCGGGTTTCCTTGTCGTCGGCCGCGCCTCGGCGGCTGCGTCAACTCCTTGGCTCGGGCCCCGCCGTGGTGAGGCCCCGCGCCGGGGAGAACCACCCGACGGTTTGGGGCGTCGCCCGCGCGTTGACGTGCCCCCCGCGATTGTCTATCCTCGCGCCCGATGCCGCCCTTCACCTACAAGTCCGCGGGCGTGGATGTCGAGGCCGCCGATGCCTTCACGGACGACATCGCCCGGCTCGCCTCCCGGACCCGGACCCCCGAGGTCATCGCCGGGATCGGGGGGTTCGCCGCCGCCGTCGCGCCGGACCTGGCCGGGATGACCCGACCCCTGCTCGTGTCGGGCACGGACGGGGTCGGGACCAAACTCAAGATCGCCTTTGCCACCGGCATACACCACACCGTGGGGATCGACTTGGTGGCCATGTGCGTGAACGACGTCCTGACCACGGGGGCGCGGCCCCTGTTCTTCCTGGACTACTTCGCGACCGGTCGCCTGGAGCGCGACGTCGCCGCGCGCGTGATCGAGGGGGTCGTCGAGGGCTGCCGCCAGGCCGGGTGTGCGCTGGTCGGGGGCGAGACGGCCGAGATGCCCGACTTCTACCCGCCGGGGGAATACGACCTCGCGGGGTTCGCCGTGGGGATCGTGGATCAGGCGCGCCTCGTGGACGGGTCGCGCTGCGGACCCGGGGACATCCTGATCGGGCTTGCGTCGTCCGGACTTCACTCCAACGGCTTCTCGCTCGTTCGCAAGGTCCTTCGGGCCCGTGGCGCGGACCTCGGGCGGGTCTATCCAGGCTTCGATCGGCCTCTGGGCGAGGTCCTGTTGACGCCGACCCGCATCTACGTCCAGCCGATCTTGACCTTGTTGGGTCGCGTTCCGGTCAAGGCCATGGCCCACATCACCGGTGGCGGCATCCCGGGGAACCTCCCCCGCGTCCTCCCGGAAGGGGTGAGGGCCGTGGTCCGGGAGTCCTCGCTTCCGCTCCTTCCGATCTTTTCGTTCCTCCAGGCGAACGACGTCCCGGACGCCGAGATGAAGGCCGTCTTCAACCTCGGCGTGGGCTTCATCGTGGTCGTGGCCCCTGGGGACGCGGACGCGACCCTGTCCATCCTGGCCGAGGCCGGCGAGACGCCCCTCATCATCGGCCACCTCGAGGCGGGGTCGGGAGGGGTGACATGGGCATGAGCGAGCATCCCGCGGGGCGGGTCCCGATCGCGATCCTGATCTCGGGACGCGGCAGCAACATGGTCTCGCTCATCGCCGCGGCCCGGGAGGGCCGGCTCTCCGCGGACGTCCGCGTCGTGCTGAGCAACCGCCCCGACGCCGCGGGGCTCGCGCGGGCCTCGGAAATGGGGATCCCCACGGCGGTCCTGGACCATCGGACCTTCCCGACCCGCGAGGCGTTCGATGCGGCCCTGGCCGACGAACTGGACCGGCGAGGCGTGCGGTTCGTGGCCCTGGCCGGCTTCATGCGTGTGCTGACCCCCGTGTTCCTGCGGCGGTTCGCGGGCCGCGTCCTGAACATCCACCCGGCCCTCTTGCCCTCGTTTCCCGGGGTGCACGCCCAGCGGCAGGCGCTCGAGTACGGCGTGCGGGTGACGGGGTGCACCGTGCACTTCGTGGACGAAGGGGTGGACACCGGCCCGATCGTGGCCCAGGCCCCGGTGCTTGTGCGTGACGACGACACGGAGGAAACGCTCGCCGCGCGCATCCTGGAGGTGGAGCACCGCCTGTACCCGTTCGCGCTCCAGGCGGTCCTGGAGGGCCGCGCGCGCGTGGTCGGACGCCGGGTGCTCGGGGTGGGCGTGCCCGAGGGCCCGCCCGCTGCCGGGTGAGGGAGGGGCGATGCCGAGGTCGTCGTACGACGTGGTCATCGTGGGGACGGACCTCCCCGCGCTCGTGTTCGGGGCCCTCGCGGCCAAGAAGGGGTACCGCGTCCTGGTCCTCGGCCACGGCGGCAAAGAAAACGTCTATGAGGTCGAGGGGTACCATTTCGTGCGGCAGCCGCACCTGCTGTTCGGCTTCCCGGACTCGTCCCCGATCCGCGAGGCCTTCCGGGAACTTGCCCTCGCCCCGGAGATGCGCAACCTCCC
>JBBIPO010000172.1:0-5702 GCA_037442805.1 Deltaproteobacteria bacterium | reverse complement strand
GGCGCTCGCGCCTTTGGCCCGGCTGGACGTGCTGGGTGAGCTCGGCACCGACCCCCGCGCGAAGGCGTTCCTGACGGCGCCGATCGCGGCCTTGTCCGGCCTGCAAGACCCGGCCTCGCACCCGGTGCCGTGCATCCGCCTGGCCAACCACCTGCTGCGCGGGCTCTACTTCGTCGAGTGGGGCCTGGACGCCCTCAAGGCCCTGTTTCTGGACCGCATCCGCAACAACTCCGGGGACGTCAGACTGGGGGACTTCGTGGACACGCTCGTGGTGCGGCGCGGGCGCGTTCACGAGGTCGAGGTCCGCGCCCGCGACGAGGCCATCGGCGTGGGTCTCCTCGTGGCCGGCACGCGTCTGCGCGACTGCCTGGACCTCATTCCGGAGGGCCAGGCCAAGCGCCGCTATCACGCGCGCGTGGATCGCGTGTCGCCCTCGCATTTCCTCGTCACGCTGAACATCGGTGGGAACCGCGAGTTGGTCCCGGAGGGCATGGCGCGCACGGCCTTCGTGGTCGCCAATCCCTCGGCCCCCCTCGAGGGCGAGAACCTCCTGGTCCTCCAGGTGGACCCGGCGATGGAGCCCGTGGACGCAGTGGACCCGGTGCGGACCGCCCTGGCGGTGTCGGCCTTTCTGCCCGCGGCGCGCATGGACGGGAAGGTGTCGTCCCTCCAGGCCTTTCACGAGGCGATGCTCCGGACCTTGCGGTCCTTCCTGCCGTTTCTCGACGAGCATCGCGCCGTCGTGTCTCCCGCGGCGGTCGGGATCGACCCGAGGACCGGGGAACCGGTCGTGGACCGGGCCGGGCTCAAGGCGGTCTATCCCGACACCCTGCCGCGCAGCCTGGACCTCCTGACGTGGCCCCTGCGGACCGGCTACAGGAACCTCCTGTTCCTGGGGGAGGACGCGATGGGGCCGCTCGGCTTCGAGGGCGCGTTCTGGGTCGCCTTCATGGCCATGGAGCGCCTGAAGCGGCTCATCCAGTTGAAGAACGTGATGACGTGAGGTCAGCGCCCCGCATGTGGTCCTGCGCCCGAGTGTTTGTGGTCCTGATCCCTGTGTTCTGGAGCGGCGTTTCCCCGGGCCGCGACCCTGGACGCGCGGGCGCGCCGGTGTCCCCGCCGTCCCGCACGGTCCTGACCCTCCCCGAGGCCATCGAGTATGCCCGGGAGCACAGCGGGCTCGTCGCCGCGGCGCGCGCCGGGACCGACGCCCTGGCGGCGAAACTGAGCCAGGCCGAGTGGACTGCGTGGCCGCACGCCTCGATCCGCGCCCTCCTCGCCCCCATGGCGCGCCAGTACGGCAACGCCGTGTCCGGCGGCACCGACCTCGGGGAGTGGGGGGTGTTCGCGTACACCGAGGTCACGGGCACCTGGCCCGTGTTCACGTTCGGGAAGATCTCGAACCTGAAGGAGGCTGCGCGCCGAGGGGTGGACGTGGGCCGCGCCCGCGAGGAGGTTGCCCGCACCGAGGCGGCCTTCCGCGTGAAGCGGGGGTTCCAGGCCCTGGCCCTCGCGCGCGAGATGGCCCAGGTGATCCGGGAGGGTCGCGACTACCTCGACAAGGCTCGCCGACATCTGGACGACCTAGAGGCCGCGGACGACCCCTCCTTCGACCCCGTGGACCGGATGAAGATGCGGGTGTACGACGCCTCGGTGCTGGGGCGGGAGTTGCAGGCGTCGCGCGCCGCCGAGGTCGCGCGAGCCGCGTTGCGCGTGGTGCTGGGACTCGACCCGGACGACCCGCTGGACTTCGAGGTCCCGTCCCCGAAGCCCGTGGACCTGCCGCAGGACACGCCGCTCGCCGACCTGGTGCGCCGCGCCCTGGAGTCCCGCCCGGACCTCGTCGTCTTGCGCCGGGGTCTCCAGGCCAGGCAATCCGAGGTCGCGGCCCGCCGCGCCGCGTTCTTTCCGAATCTGTTCGTGGCCGGACAGTTTCGCTACGGATATTCTAACGTGGCAGAACCGCAATCCAGCCCGTTCGCGAACGACCCGTTCAACACCTACACGGCCGGGGGGGCGGTCGGGCTCGAGATGGACCTGGAGATCGGGAAGAAACTCGGAGAGTTGCGCGAGGCGGAGGCCGAGCTCGAGCGCCTGCGCGCCGAGACGCGGGAGGCCGAACACGCGGTTCGCCTGGAGGTCGAGAAACTCTACCGCGAGATGCAGGACGCGCGCCGGATGGTCGCGGCCCAAGAGGACGCGGTCGCGGCGGCCCGCGGGTGGGTGATCGCCAAGACGGACCTCTACGACAACAACCTGTGCGACCTGAATGACGTGCTGGCCGGGTTGGTGCAGTTCTTCCAGGCGAGGATGGACGCCTTGCAGGCCATCCACGACTTCAACGTGGCGGTCGCGTCGCTGGAGCGCGCGGTCGGGGAGGACCTGTCGGGGCGTGCCGAGTGATGGACATGTTGCCGCGGAGCCGCGAGCACCTGCTCGCGGCGGCTCCGCGACCTCCGGGTCGCGGAACGGACGGCGAATGGAAGTGGACGCCTTGCCGTCCAATTCAGCGGGTCTTTTCGGGTGACATGACGATGAACCGACCACCGTTCTCGTTCGCGGTCTTCTCGCTGGCATGGTTGTTCGCATGTCCCTCTCTGGCCGCCCCGGCGGACCCCATCGCGCTGATCAAAGCCAAGTACGCCGAGATCCAGGACGTGGTGGCCCGCAAACCGGAACCGGCCGCGATGCGCGCGGGCATCCGGACGGTCATGGACACGTTCGTGGACTACCAGGAACTGGGGCGGCGGACCCTCGCGGACCAGTGGGAGCGGCTGGACGACAAGCGTCGCGCCGAGTTCGTGGACGAGTTCAAGAAGATGATCCAGCGCACCTACGTCAAGCGGTTCAACCCGAACAAGAAGGTCGAGATCGAGTACCACGGCCAGCCCGAGCGCCAGCAGGACGGGACCGTGCTCGTGGCGACCACGGTTCGCTCGGGCCGGTCCGAGGCCCGCGTGGACTACCTGTTTCACCGCAGGGGCAACCAGTGGTGGGCCTTCGATGTGATCATTGACGACGTGAGCATGGTGAAGAACTATCGCAAGCAGTTCCATGACATCTTGAAGCGCGAGGGTTTCGACGGCCTGATGGAGCGCATCCGCCGCAAGAATGCCAAGGCCGGCGATTGACCCCCGGAGGTTCTCACGACATGGACGCGACCGAGATGCTGAACGGGTTCTTCGCCCCGGAAAGCGTGCTCGTGGTCGGGGTCTCGGATTCCCCGAGGAACCTGGCCCGCCACATCGTGGGCAACCTGATGGAGTTCCGCTTTCCCGGGGCGATCTACCTGGTCGGGAGGCGGCCGGGATTCCTGTATGGCCACCCGATCCGCACGTCCTTCGACGACCTGCCTCACGGGATCGGGCTCGCCGTGATCCTGACCCCCGCGCCCACGGTCCCGGACATCCTGGACCGTTGCGGCGCGAAAGGCATCCGGTACGCGGTGATCCAGAGCGGCGGATTCCGAGAACTCGGGGAGGAGGGCGCGCGGCTCGAAGCGCGTCTTGCCGAGGTGGCTCGACGGCACGGGATGCGGTTCATCGGCCCCAACTGCCTGGGGATCCTGTCCCCCCCCGGGAGGGTCGGCGCCTTGTTCATGCCGGTCAAGGACTACTGGCGGCACGGGGGAGTCAGCGTGGCGGCCCAGTCCGGGGGGGTCGGCGTCACGTACCTCTACGGCCTCGCGAGCGAGAACCTGGGGCTCGCGCGGTTCGCGTCCATCGGCAACAAGGACGACGTGGATGAAACCGACCTCCTGCGGGCCTTCGACGCGGACCCGGAGACGCGCGCCGTGGCCCTGTACCTGGAAAGCATCGCGCGCGGACGCGACTTCTTCGAGGCCCTGCGCGCGTGCCGCAAGCCCGTCCTGATCCAGAAGGCCAACCGGACGACCCTCAGCCGGGGCATCGCCTTCTCGCACACGGCGGCCCTCGCCACGGACGACGCGGTCGTGGACGCGGCCATCCATCAGGCCGGGGGCATCCGGGTGCGGACCATGAACGAGATGCTATCGCGCATCAAGGCCCTGATGCTCCCGCCCGTGCGGGGGACGCGCCTCGCCGTGATCGCGCGCTCCGGGGGCCACGCGGTGATCGCGGCGGACGCGGCCGCGGACGCGGGCTTCGAACTCCCCGAGTACCCACCGGAGTATCTCGCCTCGATCGCGGGGTCCTTCCGGTCGGACGTGATCCGGCGCGGCAACCCCCTGGACCTCGGGGACCTCTACGACTTCGATGCCTACGCCCGCATCCTGGAGGGCGCCGCGGCGCTCCCCGGCTTCGACGCGGTGGTGATGGTCCACGAGTACTTCGCGGTCGTGGAGGGCGAGGAGTCGCGCAAACTGATCCCCAAGGCCGCGGAACTGGCCCGCCGCCACGACAAGCCCGTGGTCCTGGTCCTGGTGACCGACGAGCGCGAGACCGCGCAGATCAAGCGCCTGTACGACTACCCCTTCTTCACGTCGCTCGAGGACGCCCTGATGGCGCTCGGGGCGGCCCGGCGGGTCCGGGACCGCGGGGCGGGCGGCGCCCCGGCGGAACCGTTCCCGGACGTGAGCGCGGCGGTCGAGCGCGCGCGGGCCCTGGCGCGCTCGGGGGTCCGGGAGGTCCTGGCCGAGGGCTTCGACATCCTGCGCGCCGCGGGCATGGAGGTCCCGGCCTGCGCGCTCGTTCGGTCTGCGGGCGACCTGCCGGTCCCGATTCCCTTTCCGGTCGCGGCCAAGGTCGTCTCGCGTCGGGCCGTGCACAAGACCGAGGTCGGCGGGGTGACCCTGGGGGTCGAGACCCCGGGGGACCTGACGCGGGTGGTCGCGGAGTTCGCGAGGCGCTTCGGCCCCTTTGGCGACGGCGAGGGGGTCCTTGTGCAGGCCATGGCCCCGACGGGGACGGAGTGGATCGTAGGCGGGCGCCGCGACGAGGCCTTCGGCCCGGTCGTGATGGTGGGCGCGGGCGGGGTCCTGGTCGAGGTCCTGAAGGACACCGCGATCCGCCTCGCGCCGGTCTCGATGGCGGAGGCCCGCGACATGATCGCGTCCCTGAAGGCGGAACCCCTGCTGCGCGGGGTGCGGGGTGCCCCGGCCGGGGACCGCGACGCCCTCGCGCGGCTGTGCGTCACCCTCGGGGCCCTGATGCACGCCTGCCCCGAGGTCGCGGAGGTGGACCTGAACCCCTGCATCGTCCTCCCCGCAGGCGTCACGGTCGTGGACGTTCGGATGCGACTCGAACCCGACGCGGATCGGACCTGAATCCCATGGACGCCGTCATCGCTCAGGCATTCCGCTTCCTGCTCTATGTCCTGATGGGCTTCTTCCTGGAGGTTGTGGGGGCGGCGGGCGGCATTGACCAAATCCTCGGGTTCCCGGTGTCGCGCCGCGTCCCGAAGAAGTACCTGGAAGGCTTCGTCAGCCTCTACATGGCGCCCCTGCACGGGTTCGGGATGCTCTTCGCCTTCGAGCCGGTGCACGACCTGATGCGCGGGTGGTTCGTGGGTTTCCGGTTCGCGGCCTGGGCGGTCCTGTTCGCGGCGTGCGAGGCGGCGTGGGGCTTCGTCCTAGACCGGACGCTCGGGTTCTACACGTGGGACTACTACGCACTGTCGCGCTACCGGGTCTTCCGCCGCGGCTACACCCTGTGGACCCTCCTGCCGGTCTGGGGCGTGGTGGGCCTCATCCTCGAGGTCTATTCCGACCTCCTCTGTCACCT
>JBBIPO010000171.1:0-8082 GCA_037442805.1 Deltaproteobacteria bacterium | reverse complement strand
GCGCGGGCGGCACCCGCGCGGCCGTGCGCGAGCAGGCGCTCGCGTCCCCACGGGACCTGGAGGCCGGAGTTGGCCGCGATCTTCAAGTGGAACTTCAGGGCTCAATGCTACCTCGCGCTCGCGTCCCCACGGAGACCGTTTTCGGTAGATTCGGTATGATGCCCTCTTGGATAGCGAGAACCGGTTAGCCCGGGGAGGCGTGCAATGACTGCGCGAATCGGTGTCGTGGGACGAGGATGGATCGTCGCAGCGGCGGTGGGGGTTCTGGCGGCCTGTGGCGGCGGGGGAGGGGGCAGAACCGATGACCCGGGTGCGGCGGATGTCCCGGGCACGGACGACGCCGCGACCGACCCGGGGACGAGCGAGGACCGGCTGGTTGCGGACGAGGGGGGCCCCGGGGACGACAAGATTCTGGATTCCAGCGGGTGCTACGATGTCGGCGATATCGGCGACGTGACGATCCCCGACGTGAACGGATGGGAGCCGGCCCAGGGCGTGTTCCCATGCGATACGCCGCCTCCGTTGGCGCCGAGTTTGCCATTCGAGGTCACTGGCGGTTTTGCGGGCGAGGGCGAGGGGGTGGACTCCTTCCTCGTGGAGGCCGTCGTGGCGGGAAGGGGCTTTCAGGCCGACCCCGGTCTGGGGGACGTGACCGAATGGCGATTCCGTCCGGAGGACGGCGGCTCGGAGGTCGTGGTCCGCGCGCGACTTCCCCTGGACTACGAGATCCCGCTCGCGGTCGGCCAACGGGTCACGCTGTTCGGGGCGAGGATGCAGGGCTTCGAATGGTGGGACCTCGCGTTCGTGGTCTGGGACCGGGGACCCGCCGGGACCGGGGAACCGGTGTTCTTCTTCTACGACGCCTCGGAGCCGGGGTATCCGCCCTGGCACCAGTGCGGCCAGAAGATGCCGTGTCCGTCGGCCCGGATGCTCGACCCGGACCCGTCCTGCGCGCCCGAGGACAGCGAGTGCGGTCCGCTCGTGCATCCTTCGGTCGAGGTCCTGGCCCACGGGGGCCTGTCGTCCGGGGAGGTCCCGCAGGTGCTGGGCCAGGGAACAACCATCGTGGGCTTCGAGGGATACCGGTACATGGTGGTCCGCTCCGAGAGACTCTTGGAGACGACGTGCGTGGACAGGCCCGATGCCTGGCTGACCGCCGTCGTCGGCCGGAGCCAGTGGACCTCGCAATGCGTGTGCCGCGAGGACGCGGATTGCGCCCCGGGCTTCTTCTGCGACCCGACCACGTCGCGGTGCCTTCAGGACCTCTGCCGCCCGGAGGCCCTGGGCCAGGCCGGGAAGAACTGCAAGGAGGGCTTCGTCTGCGACCCCTACCGGGGGGAGTGCCGCAACCCGGCCACGGCCCCGGTGACGACTTGCAAGACCGACGCGCAATGCGGGCAGAGCGGAGACCGCGTGTGCAACGAGCGCGGGCGCCTGTGCACGGGCCTGAACGACTGCGTCCAGACCGCCCCCTTCTGCGTGGACAACCCATGCGTCGTCATGGACTGCGCACCGTCCTGTCACGCCCTGCTGGGACGGTGCGTGGAGTGTCTTGCGGACTGCGAGTGCGAGAGGGCTGGCACAGGTGATTTTTGCAATGACCATTCGTGCGACACCTGCGACCCGGCCCGCATCGGTTTCGGCCAGGAGAACCCGGAGCGATACGAGTTCTTCGAAATCTGCACGAAGAAGAACGGGGTGGACCCCGCCCTCGCCCTGAAGGAGATCGACCCGAGCATCACCTGCATGCCCGGCGGGGGCGGCGTCTTCGCGAAGTGCGACCCGGACTCGGAGGTCTTGTGCCACGGCGACCTCGAGTTCGTGCCGGGACTCAAGTGGATCACGGACGAGAAGTGGAGCCGGATGTGCCGTGTCGCGGACCTGCCGTGGGTCACGAAGGTCGCGGGCGGGCACTACCTGTGACCAGCCGACCGGGAGCCTGAAAGCCCGACCGCACGTGCGATTCGAGTAAAGTCAACGAGTTCCGCAAATCGTCCATCCAATTGCTTGACAATCGTTTCGTGCCCCGGTAGATTATTGAGAGCCGGTCGCAACAATGCGATCGGTCCCGCAGTGGCCCGAGGTCCAGAACCCAGAGCCCCGGAGTGTCGCGTGTCCCTGACCGGCGGAATCGCCGCGGTCCGACGGCGAGGACAACGGGACCCTCCGGCGGACGGATTCAACCCGTGACGAGAGGAGGTTTCGAGATGTCCAGGAAACTCTGGGTCGTGGTGATCGCGTCGAGCGTACTCGGAGTCGGGCCCGCCAGGGCCAACGAACGGCGCTTCCCGTACGCGTACGAGAGTCCGGTCCTGCCCGCGGGGGCGATGGAGGTCGAGTTGTGGACCACGCCGCGCCTGATGCGCGACCACTACTTCGTGCGCTTCGACCAGCGGATCGAGTTCGAGGTCGGACTGGGAAGAAACGTCCAGACCGCGTTCTACCTGAACACGCGGGGCCAGGCCGAGACCACGCCGAACGGGATGTCCAAGAAGTACGACTTCCGAGGGGTCTCGTCGGAATGGAAGTGGCAGTGGAGCGACCCCGCCGCGGACTGGCTCGGGTCGGCGCTGTACTGGGAGGTCACCTGGATGCCGCACGAGGTGGAACTCGAGGCCAAGGTCATCCTGGACAAGTGGATCGGCCCCGTGCTGCTCGCGTACAACCTGGTCGCGGAATACGAGATCGAGGCCGGGCAGGCGAAAGGCGAGGACCTGGAGTGGGAGAAGGTCACCATCATCGAGAACATCCTCGGTGCCTCGATCCGGGTCGCGGACGGGTTCCATGCTGGGATTGAAGTTCTAAATACAAACCATATCTCGAAAGGCCGCCTGGACTACTCGGCCCTGTTCCTGGGACCGAACCTGTCGTACGCGGACGGACGATGGTGGGCGGCCCTGACGTTCCTGGCCCAGGTGCCCGCGTTCCGGAACTCGGAGGCGTCGCCGCACGGGTCGCTCGTGCTCGACGACCTCGAGCGCTACCAGGCCCGACTGCTGTTGGGGTACCATTTCTGACGGGGACGCGACGATGACGGGGCGAGCGATCATCGGAATTGCGGCGACGGTCCTGTCGGGTTGCGCGGGCGGGACCGCGATCCCGGTCCCAAGCGAGGCGGACGCGGTCCGTGCTCGACCCGGCGTCACCGTGGAGGCCCTGCGACAGGGCCGGGACCTCTACGTCGCGCGGTGCGGGGGATGCCATCGCCTGTACCCTCCGGACCACGAGAGGCGCGGCGAGTGGCCCGCGGTCGTCCAGCGCATGACGCACCTGTTCACGCTGCCGGACGGCGAAGCGCGGCTCATCGAGGACTACCTCGTGACCTTCTCGCGGGAGTGATTTACGCCACCTCGAGCCACGAGAACCATGTCGGGTGGTTCTCCTTGTACCAGGCGAGGACTTCCCGGATCAGGGCCTTCTTGTCCGCGGGGAGGATCGCGTCGTCCACGCGGCCGAGGTCCACGCGGATGCGGCCGTCCGCCAGGAAGTCGAGCGCGCCCGAGGCCAGGGTCTGTAGTTCGTTGCGGATGCGGCCCGAGTCGGACACCTTGACCGCGCGCCGGCGCCAGTCCATCCCCCGGTAGAACCGGTCGAGAAGCGGCGAGAAGACGAGGCGCATCTCGTCCACCGGTTCCATCAGGCGCAGGGTGAGGGCGGTCTCGAGCAGGCCGCTCTCGGTCGCGGCGCGGGTCGTGACGCGATAGACGCCCTCGCGGACCTCCTCGACGCCCGGCGCGCCGGAGTACGGGTCCGGGAGCAGGTAGCCGACCACGGCCAGGACTCGCCAGCGCTTCTCGGGGAAGAAGTCGTCCACCGTGACCGTGCGCTGGCCGAGGGGCATCCCGGCGTCGCGGGCCTCGCGCAGGATGGCGCGAAACTCCTCGACCTCGCCGGGCGAGGAATCGCGGGCCAGGGCCTCGCGCAGGCGACGCGCGAAGCCGGGGTCCTCGGGGTCCAGTTGCATCACGTTCCGCTCGTGCTCCCACGAGACCTTGAACCTCGAGGTGAACAGGCAGAGGTTCGTGTGCAGGTCGAGGATGGGGTCGAGGCTCGCGGCCTGGAGGGCCTCGGCGGTCGCGGCGTAGCCGTCCACGAGGAACAGGTGCTCGTCCCCCGCGCGATCCCGGTGAAGCCCCACCGCAAAGACCGGCGCGTAGGTGCCGGAATCCGTGAAGACCGGAAGTCCGGTCCAGGGCAAGACGTATCCATCCTCGACCACGTGGACGCCGAGCGCGGACCATTCCTCCCACAGGGTCCCGATGCGCGGGGCGCGCGGCTTGCCCCCGAGCGTCCAGACGTGGACGCGGTCGGGCGGGAGGTCGGGATAGGTGCGGCGGATCGCGTTCAGGACGAGGGCCCGCGGCGTGTGGTAGTTGATCAGGACCGAGTCGCGGGCCGCCGTCTGCACGACCTCGCGAGGCAGGATCAGGGTCCCCATGTAGCCCTCGTAGGGCCGGACCACGCGCAGGGGCTGGTCGAAGAGGTGGAACACGGTCAGGGGTCCGGTCGGTGCGCCCATCGCGAAGCGCGTGGTGTTTTCGAGGGTGTCCACCGCGGCGCCCCAGACGGTCAGGTTCGCGGCCTGGACATGACGCCGGAAGTCGTCCCAGGTGAAGGTGGGGTCGTTGATGAGCCACGCCACGCGCCGGTCCAGGAAACGGGCGACCTGGGGACGCGCATAGACGCGACCGAACCCGAGCAGCGGGTTGGACCCCATGTCGGGGGTCTCGCCGCCCTTGGGCATCAGCCCCTCGCCGAGGCTGACCATGACGGCGTGGTTTTCCGGGAGGGCGCGTGTCAGGTACCACAGGGCCTCGCTCAGGGCGTAGGCGGACATGGCGTCCGCGTCTTTCTTGACGCGGTTGACCCCGGCCTTGTCGAGCCCGGCGCCCTCGCCGTATCGGCCAAACAGGCGCGTCCCGAGCGCGGTCACCGCGGCGGCCATGATGAAGGCCTTCTCGAGGCCCGGCCCCACGAAGGACAGGCCGCCCGACGGCTCCCCCTTGCTCCAGGACTCCTCCACGTCCTCGAGCCACAGGTGGAACCGCCCGAGCACGGGTCGCGTGTCGAAGGCCCACTGGGCCACGAGGCTCTTGCGTTCCTGCGTCATGGTCGCCCCTCCATCACGAGACCTCGCACAGTCCCGAGGGGAACGGCGGGGGCTCGACGGGCGCGAGCCCCGGGTCCCACACCGCGCGGCCCTCGACGTCGTCCACGCGATAGACCTTTGCGCCGGCCCCGACCCCCACCTGGATCTCCTCGAACGCGGTCACGAAGACGTACCCGGCGGTCTTGTCCTGACCATCCTTGGAAACATAGTCAATGATGATTGTTTTCCGCCCGCCGGGGCCGACCCCGCACGGGTAGCAGTAGCGGGCATACGGGTCGTCCACGGTCGGAAGGTCCCACTGGAACGCGTCGCCCGCGGTCATGACCAGCAGGGCGCCCGCGGGGGTGGCCGGCTTTTCGATTACGACGGTGTCGGTCGGGACGACGAGGACCAGGCGGTCCGTACCCGGGTCTCCCCACAAAGCGTCGCCCGCGCCTCCCCCGCCGAAGAGGTTTCCGCCCTGGGCCTGGCCGGGGTAGGTGTCCTGCATGTCGTCAATGAACCAGAAGACCAGGTCGTCCCCGGACCCGCCGAACACGCGGGTGTCCTTGACGTTGCCGCGCAGGACCACCACGTCGTCGCCGTCCGACCCATCGAGGGCGTCGGTCCGTCCCCCGTCGCCGTTGCCGAGGTCCACGGCCGCGCCCCGGATGTCCCGGGCGAACACGCGGTCCGACCCGGGGCCCGTGTGCACGGTCGCGCCCTGGATCAGGTAGTTCTGGCCGCCCGCCGGGGAGCACCCCGCCACGACGAGGTCGTCGTCGCGCAGGGCCCCGGTCAGGGTCGAGCCCGTGCGGAAGTCCAGGGACCACGCCGTCTGGAACACGAAGAGGTCCGGGCCGTCCCCGAGGTGCCCCGCGGTCGAATGGGCCTTGCCGAGCGGTCCAAGGTTCAGGAGGTCGGTCCCCGACGACCCCTCGAACTGGGCCGCGAGCGTCTCGTAGTCCACGCCGGTCGGGTCGTGCGGGACGAGCCGCCATCCGAACGGGCGGCCGCAGTGATCGCGCAGGGGCTCGAGCGCCCCGATCGACGAAGCGAACCCCTTCCACCACGCCAGGTCGTCGTCCGCGTCGTTCCAGTCCCAGTTCCCCGGCGGGAGGATCGGGGTGGGTTGCCCCTGGACGGGATGCCCATCGAAATATTCATTGTCGTACAGACCAGCGATCGGAAAGTCCGAGGCGTCCGGGGACCACGAACCATCCCAGGAATAGGCGTTGGGAGGGGGCCAGCCGGGGCCGGACGGGACGGGATAGAGCCCGGGGATCGGGTCGCCGCAGGCCTGCAAGGCATCCGGGCCGGTCGGACCCGGGTCGGGGACGCCCGGATCGGGGGCCACATCCGCCGTCGGGGCGGGCGTATCTGCCTGTTCCGGCGGGGCGTCGTGCGGTGCCGGCACATCGTCGGCCCTGTCCGGGACCGGTTCGGGCGGGACGTCCGGTCCCGGGTCGTCCGGGGCGAACAGGGGCGTGACGCGGAGGATGAAGCCCTCGTCCTCGGGGGCCTCCCAGGTGACCACGCGGTCCTGGACGAGGACCTCCGGCTCGTCCAGGAAGGCCGGCGTCGTCCAGTGCAGGCGCTCCACGCGGGCCACGGTCCAGGGGAACTCAAGCGAGAACGGGGTCCGATACGGACCCGGGTTGGCCCCGGCAATGTAGGCCGTGCGCGAGGCCGCGTGCCACTTCACGATCACGTGGACACGACCCCCGTCCCCCAGGAAGCGCGTGTCGAGGCCGAGGTCCAGACGGGGAGAGGTCAGGACCGGCTCGTACACCTCCTCGAAGGACAGGGCGCGCAGGATGTCCAGCATCTTCGCCACATTCACGGGGCGGTTGTCCCCGTAGCCGAAAAAGATGATCCCCGTGGCCCCCGCGGCCACGCTGGACATGATCTCCTTGCGCAGGTAGCGAGGGGTGGGGAACTCGCCCAGGGCCCAGGTGTCGCTGAATCCCTTCGTGCACAGGTCTTTCATGTACGCTTCGCCGAAGGAGTACCCCTGGATCCACATCCAGATCAAAGCATCGGGGTTCGCCTTCTCGCGCAGGGAGTTCGCGAGGTCCCACGCGGCCCGGAAATACGAGGCGTGCTCCTCGTCCGCCCAGGCGAGCCAGTCGTCGTAGCACTCGCCGATCTCTCCCTTCTGGCCCGTCAGGATGTTCGTGATGCTGTCCCACCGATTGCAGACATAGGTATAGTTGTCGCCGATCATCATGTTCGTGGCACGGGCGAAGGCGGTGGCCTGCTCGTGGGACAGCATGGAGCCCCCGCCGCCCGGCTTGTCGGCGGTCCCGATGGAGCGCCACGTCGGGTGCCAGGCGAACCAGGGCATCTCGTCGAAGGGCGGAAGGTTCGGCACGGTTTCCGGGGACCAGCGGCCGCGGCGGGCCTTGAAGTCCTCGAAGTCCTGGGCCAGGGCCGCGGCCTCTTCCTCGGGGTCGTCGGCCATGTCGGATTCGCCGTGCTCGTTCACGAGGATCGGAATCACGTCCTGGTCCTTCGGCTTGCTCGTCCCCCAGTGCTTCTGCCACCGCCCGTAGAACTGATGGTACAGCGCGCCCCACTCCGGACCCTTGCCGTAGCCCCACAGGAACGCGAAGTTCGCGCCCGCCTGGAGGGCCGCCTTCGTGGTCTCGAAGCCGTCGTTCGTGTACCCGACCCACTGTCCCGTGGTGTCGTCCTTCTCGCATTCCGTGGTCGAGCCATCCCACCCGCCGTTGACGGACGGGTGGATGCCGAGCGCGAAAAACGGCTTTCCGTCCACGCGCGCGAACACGAGGTCGTCGGTGGTGCGCGTGGCCTCCGCGGACCAGTAGGTCGGCGCGACCGGTCCCGGGTCGGGGATCGCGGCCTCGACCCCGATATCCGGCTGTGGAGCCTCAACCCCGGAGGGGCGGCCCGCCCCGCCGGCGCCCGCCCGGCCCCCCCCCCCCGCCCCCCCGCCCCCCGCCCCCGCGCCCCCCCGCCCCCCGCGCGGG
>JBBIPO010000170.1:0-8097 GCA_037442805.1 Deltaproteobacteria bacterium | reverse complement strand
GACTCCGTGGCAGACCCGGTCTCGGACGCGGTCTCAAACACGGCCTCGAACACGGTCTTGGACACGGACTCGGACACCGACACGGTCACCGACACGGAGTGCGTCACGGTCACGGCCCACGATCACGGCCACGGTCCGGCACCGACCTTTGGAGGTCGGGCACGGACCCCGCGGTGGACACGCGGACACCTTTGTCTGCACCACAGCCACGGGCGGTCGTGGAATTGGTTGCCAACCCAACCGCCGCGTGTCATGCTCTTCCTGATGCCTCGGAGGCCAGCACCGGTGCCCCGTCGAATCGGCCAGTACGACGTGATCGCCATCCTCGCGATGCTGGTCGGGGCCCTCCTGTTGGCCGAGAACTTCGGCGTGATTGGGCACGTGGGCCAGGGCTGGCCCCTGACGGTCACGCTGGCGGGGGCAGCCCTGGTCGCGGCCGGGGCGAGCCGCGGGCGGTACGGGCAGGGCTTCATCGGGACCGGCGTGTACCTGATCCTCACCTCGTTCCTGTTCCTCTATCTGAACCTGACGTCCTGGTCCCGGATGGGCGACCTGTGGCCGCTCTTCATCGGGTTCCTCGGGGTCGCCATCTTCGTGTCCGGGGAGGGCCTCCGGCGTCGGGGCGCGCTCCTCATCCTGTCGGTCGCGCTGGTCTTTCTTTCACTGACGTTCTTTCTCGTGTTCAGCATCGAGGCGAGGTTGTGGCCGATCTCGCTCCTGCTGTTCGGAATCAGCCTCCTCTTTCTCGGAAGGGACCGTCATGGGCAAGCAGATTGTGATCATTGAGCCGGCGAGCGCGACCGGCCACGTCTTCTCGGGTCAGGGGACGTATCCCTTGATGGGCCCCCTGTACCTGGGCGCCGTGCTGCGCGGGGCCGGGCACACGGTGCGCGTCCTGAACGAGAACCTCCTCGGGCGTCCCGTGGACCTGACCGAACTGGACGCGGACGTGGCCTGCATCAGCGCCTTGACCCCCACGGCGGACCGCGCCTACGAGATCGCGCGCGCGCACAAGGCGATCCGTCCAGGGGGTCTGACGCTCCTGGGCGGGGTGCACCCGTCGTTCCTGCCGCAGGAGGCGGCCCAGTTCGCCGACCACGTCGTCGTGGGCGAGGGCGAGGAGGTGATCGCGGACCTCGTCGCGCACGGCGCGTCCGAGAAGGTCGTGCCGGGACGGCGTGTGAAGGACCTCGACCGCCTGCCGTGGCCGGACCTCGGGATGCTCGTCGGGTCCGAGCGGGTCCCCCGCGCCCCGCTCATGACCTCGCGCGGGTGCCCCTACCATTGCAACTTCTGTTCGGTGACGGAGATGTTCGGCCACGCCTTCCGGATGCACTCCGTGGAGCGGGTGCTCGAGGAGGTCCGCCGCGTCAGGCACGACTACATCTTCTTCTACGACGACAACTTCGCGGCGAGCCCGACCCGCACCCGGAAGTTGCTCGAGGCCATGCTCTCCGCGGGAATCCGGAAGAAGTGGACGGCTCAGGTCCGGGTGGACGTGGCCCGCGACCCGGACCTGGTGGCCCTGATGGCCCGCGCGGGCTGCACGAGGCTCTACATCGGACTGGAATCGGTGGACGACGCCGCGCTGCGCGCCATGAACAAGCGCCAGAGGGTGGCGGACATCGTGCACGCCGTCGAGACCCTGCACCGCTTCGGCATCGCGGTCCACGGGATGTTCATCCTCGGGACGGACGAGGACCGCCCGGGCCAGGCCGAGGCCACGGTCCGGTTCTGTCGCCGCCACCGGATTGATTCCGTCCAGTTCATGCTCTTGACGCCGGTTCCAGGGACCCCGCTCTTCGACCGCATGGCCGCGGAGGGCCGCCTGCTGCATCGGCGCTGGTCCTACTACGACGGCATGCACATCGTATTCCGGCCCGCCACCTTGTCCGCCGCGGAGATCCAGGCCCAGATGATTCGGGCATTCGAGGACTTCTACTCGTTGTCCGGGGCCCTGAACGACGGGTTGAACGCGATGGTCGAGGGCGTGCGCCGCCTCGTGGCCCGGCGCGGCCGTGTCCTCGCGGTCGTCAACGGCCTGACCAAGATCGGGGCGCGCCGCGTGATCCGCCGCTGGCTCGCGGCCAACCAGGACTACCTGCGGTGGCTCGCGGCGGTCGGCCGGACCGCACCTTCCGACGCAGGACGTCTCCTCAGCGAAGGGGCGTGACCACGGGCATCTGTCGTTGTGATGGGGCCGTGACCGTGGGGACGCGAGCGCCTGCGCGCGCGTGGCGGCGCGGGCATCGCCCGCGCCAGGACAAGGCGGCGCTTGCACGCAGCACTCCAACGGCGCGCTGCGCGCGCAGCACCGTGACCGTGTGCGGTGGCCGTGTCGGTGACCGTGTCCGTGTCCTTCGCGGTGACCCTGTCCGTGTTCGCTACGGAGTCCCCGCCGGACCCCGGATGCCGGCGTCCATCACCGAACGCGTGCCCGCTCGCCGTTCACGGAACTCCTTCAATTCACCCACGCCCACGCCTACGCCTACGCCCACGGTGGGGAAGGTCCACGCCTCCTCTCGCTGGACGCGCCGGATGGTCCCGGGTACAATCCGCGCGCTGGGCGGAGCGGGGGCAAGCCCTTCGTGGAACAACACGAGGTCGTCATCCTGGGGGCCGGGCTGAGCGGGCTATCGTCCGCGCTCCACGCGGGAGGGGACTTCCTGGTCCTGGAGCGCGAGGACCGGGTCGGGGGCCTGACCCGCACCGAGGACCTCGACGGCTTCCTGTTCAACCACACGGGACACTGGCTCCACCTGCGCGACGACCGCGTTCGTCGTCTGGTCGCGGACCTCCTGCCCGGCCGCCTGCTCACGGTGTCGAGGCAGGCGAAGATCTACAGCCACGGGGTGTTCACCGAGTACCCCTTCCAGGCGAACCTCCACGGCCTGCCGCCGGCCATCTTGCGCGAGTGCCTCCAGGGCGCGGTGCAGGCCGCGCTTCGCCGCGCCGCGTCCCGCAAGCCCCCGCGCCTTCGCACGTTCCTCGACTATGTCCGCCACCACTTCGGCGAAGGGATCGCGCGCCACTTCATCGTGCCGTACAACACGAAGTTGTGGGGCGTCCCGCCCGACGAGGTCACAGCCGACTGGACGCAACGGTTCGTCCCCATCCCCGACATCGCGCAGGTCGTGGACGGCGCGCTCGGGTTCTCGCCGCGGGCCCTGGGCTACAACGCGACCTTCCTGTACCCGGCGGACGGCGGGATCGAGAGCCTCCCGCGCGCCCTGGCGGCTCGCCTGCCGCGCGACCGCGTCCTGTTGAACGCCGAGGTCACGGGGATCCACGCCGGGCAACGGTTCGTAGAGCTCGGCCGGGAGCGCATCGCTTACGAGCATCTGGTCTCGACGCTCCCCCTGCCGGACCTGGTGGCCCGCACCGCGGACGCCCCGCCCGCGATCCGCCGCGCCGCCGCCCGCTTGCGCTGTTCTCCCCTGCGCTACGTGAACGTCGGACTCGCGGTGGAGCGGCCGCTACGAGGCGCGCACTGGGTGTATCTGCCGGAACCGCACCTCCCCTTCTACCGGGTGGGCTCTGCCTCGAACGCGGTCCCGTCGCTCGCACCGCCAGGGCGGTCCTCGCTGTACGTCGAGCTGGCGAACGACCGCGTCCTTCCCCAGCGCGACGTCGTGAACGCCCTCGCCGCCTTTCTGAAGGAGATCGGGACGATCACCCGCGAATCCGAGGTCCTGTTCGCGGTGTTCCGGGAGCACCCCTCCGGCTACGTGATCTACGACCGCCACTGCGCCGGGGCCCGCGCCTCGATCCTCGCGTGGTACGAGGCACGCGGTATCCGGTCCATCGGACGGTACGGGGCCTGGACGTACAACTCGATGGAGGACGCGATCCTCGACGGCCTGAACGCCGCCCGCGACATCCGAGGCGCCTGATGCAAGACGAATTGCAACCCCGGCCGCCAGAGCAGGAGGTCTTCCACTTCAGCGTCATCATCCCCGTGTACAACGAGGAGGCCCTTCTCGCGACCGCGGTCAACGACCTCGTTACACGCCTGAACGAGATCCCCCTGGTCCACGAGGTCATCCTGTCGGAAAACGGCAGCCGCGACCGAACGCTGGAAATCGCTCGACACCTGGCCCAAAAGCACCGCAACGTCCGGGTGCTCCACACAGACGAGCCCAACTACGGGCGCGCGCTGCGCCGCGGAATCGAGGCGGCCGCAGGATCCTTGTGCATCTGCGACGAGATTGACATCTGCGACGTGGACTTCCACCGGCGGGCCATCGAGATCCTGACCGCCGGGGGCGCGGACATGGTCATCGGGTCCAAGCGCCACCCCGAGGCGCGCGACCGCCGGCCGCTGCTGCGACGCGTCGCGACACGCGTGATCAATTTGATGCTGCGCGTGCTCCTGGGGTTCCGGGGCACGGACACGCACGGTCTGAAGGCGTTCCGTCGCAAGACCCTGGCCCCGGTCGTGGCCCAGTGCGTGGTCGAGAAGGACCTGTTCGCCTCGGAACTCGTGATCCGCGCCGAGCGCGCCGGGCTGCGCGTGGTCGAGGTCCCGCTCGACATCGCCGAGAAGCGCCCCCCGTCCATCAATCTGTTCCGGCGCGTTCCGAACGTCCTGCGCAACCTCTGGCGCCTGTTCAAGGTGATCCGGCTCGGGCGACGACCGTGAGGGCGAGGCCGATGGGCGAGTGCCTCCTGTGCGTCGGCGTGGACCTCGATGACCTGCGATACTACCGGGCCATCCACGGGCTCCCGCTGGGCGCGGACACGCCGCTCGTCTTCGAGGCCGCGGTGCCGCGCTTCCTGGATCTGTGCGACCACACCGGGGTGCGGGCGACCCTCTTCGCGATCGGCGAGGACCTGCGCTGGGGCGAGGCCCGCGAGGCCCTCCGTGGCGCGGTGGGGCGGGGGCACGAGGTCGCCAGCCACTCCCATGCCCACGCCTACGACCTGAGCCGCCGGGCCCCGGACGAGATCGAACGCGACCTGCGCTCGGCCCGGACCGCGCTCGAGGACGCGACCGGAACCGCGGTCGTCGGGTTCCGCGCGCCCGGATACAACCTGTCAGGTCGGCTGCTGCGGGCTGTGGCCAACACGGGACATCGGTACGATGCCTCGCTCTTGCCTTCCCCGCCGTACTACGCGGCCCGGGCCGCCGTGATCGCGGCCATGCGCCTGCGAGGGCGCCGCAGCGCCTCCATCGTGGGACGCGGGCGGGATTTCCTGCGACCGCGCGAGCCCTTTTCGTGGCCGGACACCGGCCTGCACGAGTTCCCCATCACCGCGTGCGGCCCCCTGCGCCTGCCCCTGATCGGGACGGCCCTGGCGCGGGGCGGGGTGCTCGCCGGACATCTGGTCCGCTGCGCCTCGCGCCTGCCGTTTGTCCAGGTCGAATTCCATGCCCTCGACTTTCTCGACGCCGCGCGGGACGGCATCGAGCCGGCCCTTCTGGTGGAGCCCGCGCTGCGCGTGCCTCTCGCGGATCGGCTGTCCCGCTTCGAGGCGGCGCTCAGGGCGCTTGCGTTCGGGCGCGGAAATTGCCGCCTGGCCGACCTCTGATCCGGGTTCCCGGGGGTCCGGGTCCGGGCGGGAGGGGCGTGAACGTCGCCACCTTCGCCTGGAGGCAAGCCTGCTCAGCGAAGCATCTCGCGCAGATGTCTCGCGTGCGCTTCCGCGTCAAAACGACCCGGCTCCGCCACCGTGGACCAGAACTCTGTCCCCATCAAGGCATGGCAGCCGATGCACAGCCCCGTCTTCTCGAGGACCGCTCGCTCCTCGGCGTCGAGCGGCCGCTCCAGGGGCCAGTGCGACCCCACCGTCTGGAGTTGCCGCCCGTCGCGCGTGACGACCTGCGTCCAGTCGCGGGGCTGGCCCGGCACCGCGAAGAATTGCACGCTCGCGCGCTCCGGCTCCTTGCCTTCCACATCCACGTCCACCACCCGGTCCTGGTCGTACCCCTGAAGGAACCGCCCGTCCTCGATCCCGTAACCCATAGCCTTCGGGTTCGTGTGGCAAGACTCGCAGCGCCGCGCTCTCGGGTCCACCGTGTGCGGCTGGGACGGCGACATGTCAATGCCGGGCACACCCTCGACGGTCCAGACGTGGTTGTGGACCACGGACTCGCCCGAGGGACCAACGATGGTCGTGACCGGCTGGCAACCCGGGTAGATCGGCGTGATCCGGCCCTCGCCGTTGACCCCGAGGACCGGGTCCTCCCACCGGAGGTAGCCGCGCGACTCGACCGACTTGCCGGGCGCCGTCGGCATGGCCGCGCCCCGATCGCGATACGACGGGACGGTCCCGTCCGGGCGGTGCGCGTCTCCGGTCGCGATCCAGTCCGGGGCCTCGACGCCCTGCCGGTAATCGAACTTCAGGTGACACCCGTAACACTGCGGCGCCCATGTCGAATGACAGGCATAGCATTCCATCCGCTGCATGTGCCGGGACACCGCGTGCATGGCGGTCCGACCGGCCTCGGACAGGCGTCCCTGTTGGAACAGGTTCTTGAGCAGCGGGACCTTCAGCACCACTCCGGTCGCCGAATACAGAACGGCCTCACGCTCGCCGCGACGCACCACGTTGCCGAACGGGTTTCCGCGAGCGGTCACGAGGTAGCCCTGCTCGACCGGAACGACCTGGCCCCCTTCGAGCGCCGCGGCGTCGGGTTCCATGGCGATCCCGCGCGCCCTCTCCCCCGCTGGACCTACGTCGTGCGCCCCCGGGGCGAACTCGTCCATGTACCCGAGCGGCAACTCCCACGGATAGGCCTGCGTCGTGCCGTGGCAGTCCGAGCACTCGATCTCGACCTGCGCGAGCGTGGTCCCGAAGACCCTCCCATCGCCGTGGACGTCCACCGAGGTGTGGCAGTCGCCGCAGAGCATCGCTCCCCCAGGGTTGTCCGGGCCGTTGTCCGGGAGGTGGTGCACGTCCGCCTGAACGTACAGGTAGTGCTTGCCGTGCAGCGGCGGCTGCGGCTCGCCGAGCGGGCCGTACGGCGTGTCGTACGGCGATTCCATCAGCCCCTGGTAGCTGACCCCGATGCGCTTGCCCCGGTTGTGGCACGCGACGCAGGTCTCGACCGGGATGCCACCCGTCTCGGCGGTCCCGCGGATGCGATGGACCGCGACGTGACCGGGTTCGTCCTTCGGGATCGTGGGGTCTTTCGACTGGCTGAAGCCGTCCGTCGTGACGGGCATGTGACACGCCGCGCACCCGAGCGCCCGGAAGTCCCCCCGGATGCCCGGACCGCGCACGCCGATGTGGCACGCCTGGCACTCCTGGCGCAGGTACGTGAGCGCCGCGCGGGACGGTTCCTTGGCGACCTCCTCGGCCGTGGTCGTCGGGATCTGCTCAAGACGCGCCGGAAACCGGCCGGGATGTCCGGCCTCGAGCGCCGCCATATACGCCCGGTACGCCGGGGTCCCGAACAGCTGGTCGTCCGCCAATCGCTCGACCGGGTAGTTGCCGTACCGGTGGACCCGGTCCGTCTGGAACCCGAGCGTGTGCATCGTCCCCTGGGCCTTTCCGGCCTCGGTGGACATGAGGGCGCCCCTCATCCTGGCCACGTGCCCGGGGTGGCAGGTCCCGCACGTCCTGTCCGCGATCCAGATGCTCCCAGGCGCCGGGTAGAACCGGTCCACAGGGAGCCCCTCCGGCGCGCCGCGGTGCGCGGCCTCGACCGTCGTGGCGGTCGGGTCGCCCCCGTGGCAGACGACGCAGTCACCGTGTTCGCCGCCCATGGCGCGTAGTGCCTTCATCATCCCGCTGTCCTCGGGCATGACCGGCTCGATACCCTCGTGGCAGGACAGGCAACCGCCACCCCGGGAACCCTGGTCGCGCGCGGGCTCGGGCGCTTTCCCTCCGGACCCTCCCCCCGACAGGGCGACCACGGCCCTGGCCATCCAGGCCACGTCCGCAGGCGCGAGATGCACCCCGGACATCTCGCCGGTGGCCCGAGCGCGAATCCCGAGCCGCTCCACGGCCTCGCGGCTCGGATTGGCGAGGAACGCGGCCAGCGTCGCCTCGCCCCGGAACCCGGCGGCCTCCAGCGGTCCACCGGGCGCGCCGTGGCCGCGTCCCCCGATGCGGTGGCAGGCGCCGCACCCGGCGTCACGCAGAGCCCGC
>JBBIPO010000169.1:0-8148 GCA_037442805.1 Deltaproteobacteria bacterium | reverse complement strand
TCAGCGTTTGCAGCGCGGATGGCTCGCACCCAAGGCCGGTGGCTGAACGCGATCGAGAGATGGTATCATCCAGCGCCCGCGGACCCGGCGGGACACGCCGCTGGTGGAGCGGAGATTCTCGCGAGGTGCGCCCGTGTACTCGATGCCCCTGGTGATCGCGCTCGCGTTGTACGGGCTCAGTACGGTCCTGTACATGCTCTTTCTGGCCGGCGCGTCCGACCGGGTCCGGCCCTGGGCGAGGGGGGTCCTGGTGGCGGCCGCGCTCGCGCACCTGGCCGCCATCGGATATCACCATGCGTGGCATCGGGCCCCGCCCATCCTGGCGCCGGCCTCCCTGGTCAACCTGGGCGTATTCGTTCTGGTGGTCGGGTACCTGGTGCTGCACGTGGCGCTGCGCACCACGGGCGCGGGCGGGGTCGTGGCCCCGTTCGCGACCGTGGTCCTGGGCACGCTCCTCAACAACGCGGGGGGCCGGGTCCCCGGGATGAAGGCGGTCGCGGTCCTCACCCCGGTCCACATCGGAACGTCCGCCATCGGCTTTCTGTTTTTCGCCGCGGCCTTCGGGGCCGCTACCCTGAAACTGGTCGCGGATGCTCGCCTGCGCGAGCGTCATGGCCTCGGGTGGCCGCGGATGCCCCCGATCGCCTCCCTGGACCGGTTCATGTTTGCGACGCTGCGCCTCGGATTTCCGTTCTACACCATCGGGATCGTGCTGGGCGCAGTATGGGCCTACTGGGGCGGGGAAACCGGCCTGCTGGTCCCGGAATACGTCCTCGGCGTGGCGGTCTGGATGCTCTACGCCGCGCTGATCCTGACGTTCACGAGGTCCGGATGGAAGGGGCGCAAGGCCGCGGTGCTGGTGATCGTGGGTTTCATGGCCACGCTCTCCACCGTCCTCATGTATGTCTTCCGGAGGCTTGCCGGCTGATGACGCGCTTCCGGCCCGAGAACATCTGGCTGGTCGGCCTGTCTCACCGGACGGCGACGGTCTCGGTGCGGGAGCAGTTCTCGTTCGATGACGAGGCCGCGGGTCGTCTTCTCGGGACGCTGCGCGACAAGGTGGGGGTCCCCGAGGCGGTGCTCCTGTCCACGTGCAACCGGACCGAGGTCTATGTCGTGACGGGCGGCGAGGCCCAGGACCGCGGAACCGTCCGAACCGCGGTCCTGCGGGAAGTCGCCGGCGCCAGGGGGCGGCCCTTGCAGGACATCGAGCCCTACCTCTACGACCGGGTGGGCCTCGATGCGGTCCGGCACCTGTTTCGGGTGGCGGCGTCGCTTGACTCCCTGGTCGTCGGGGAGCCCCAGATCCTCGGTCAGGTCAAGAACGCCTATCGCATCGCGCGGGAGGCCGGCACCCTGGGCCCGGTGCTGACGCGCGTCTTCGAGAAATCGTTCAAGGCGGGCAAGGACGTGCGCGCCATGACCGAGGTCGGCACGGGCGAGGTGTCGGTCGGGTCCGTGGCCGTGGACCTGGCGCGCAAGGTCTTCGGGGACCTGGGGCGATGCTCGGTCCTCCTGGTCGGCGCGGGGAAGATGGGCGAGGCCGTGGCTCGCGCGCTCGCGTCGGGCGGGGTCCGGGCGGTGGTGGTCGCGAACCGCACCCTGGAGCGCGCGCGAGACGTGGCGGGCCGATATGGGTGGACCGGCGTGCCGCTGGACGACCTTCCGGGACTTCTGAGGACGTCAGACGCCGTGATCGCGTCGGTCGCGTCCTCGGGGTACTTGCTGGATCGGGCGCTGCTGAAGCGCGTGGTCGCGGCCCGGCGGTATCGTCCCCTGTTCCTGGTGGACATCGCGGTCCCCCGCGTGATCGAGCCCGAGGCGGGGCGCGAGGAGGGCGTCTATCTATACAACATTGATGATTTCAATGAAATCATCAGCGAGCACCTGAAGCGCCGGCGCGCGGACGTCCAGACCGCCGAGGCGATCATCGCGCGCGAGGTCGCGGCCGTCGAGCGGGCGTTTCGCGAGCAGGACGTCCAACCGCTGATCGCGAGGCTCACGCAGTGGGCCGTTGCGCTGAAGGACCAGGAGGTGGCACGGGCGCTACGCGAGATCGGGCCGACCGACGAACGACAGGCGCGGGTCATCGAAGCGATGGCGGCGTCGCTCGTGAACAAGATGCTGCATCACCCGATCCTGGCGCTGCGTCGCGGGGCGCAGGATGGCCGGGAGGAGGTCGTCGAGGCGGTGGAGGAGATGTTCGGACTGGCCGGGGATCCGCCCCGGACGGCCCCGCCGAAGCCGCGGGGCGAGGACACGGGAGTTCCGCGCGGGCGCGAGCGCACCCCGGGTGGATGAAAACGAGGAGTCGTGGCGTTACGGGGCGTTTGGAGGGTCGCCCACGCCCACGCCTACGCCCACGCCCACGCCCACGTTTCTTGGAGGGTCATGATGTCCCAGATGGTGATCGGGACCCGGGGAAGCAAACTGGCCCTGTGGCAGGCCAATCTGGTCGCCGACGCCCTGCGGGCGGCCCATCCCGGGGTCGAGGTCCGCATCGAGGTCATCCGCACCACGGGCGACCACATCCAGGACGTGCTCCTGGCCCGCGTTGGCGGCAAGGGCCTGTTCGTGAAGGAGATCGAGGAGGCCCTGCGGGACGGGCGCGCGGACGTCGCGGTCCACAGCCTCAAGGACGTGCCAGACACGGTGCCGGAGGGTCTGGTCCTGGCTGCGTACCTGCCCCGCGAAGTCCCGTTCGATGCGTTCGTGTCCGATGGGTTCGAGCGCCTGTGGGACCTGCCCGAGGGGGCCCGCGTGGGGACCTCGTCGCTGCGCAGGGCCGCCCAAATCCGGGCCGCGCGGCCGGACCTTGAGGTCGTCCCCCTGCGCGGGAACGTGGACACGCGCCTGCGTCGCCTGCGCGAGGGACTCGATGCGGTGATCCTCGCCGGGGCGGGGTTGCGCCGCCTGGGGCTCGGGGACCGTATCCGGGAACTCCTGACGCCGCCCGAGTTCATCCCAGCCGTGGGCCAGGGCGTCGTGGTGGTGGAGTGCCGGGAACGGGACGCGGACACGCGGCGGCGTCTGGCCTCGCTCGACCACGCGGACACGAGGGTCCAGGTCCGCGCGGAGCGCGCGTTCCTGAAGACCATCGGGGGCGGATGCCAGGTCCCGCTCGGTGCGTACGCGCGGCTGAACGGGGACCGGGTGGCGGTCGTCGGGATGATCGCGAGGCCAGACGGGAGCGTGGTGCTGCGGGACGAGGTCTCGTTCGCCAGGGATGAGGCCGAGAAGGCCGGGGAAACGCTGGCGCGGGACCTCCTGACGCGGGGCGGCCGCGAGATCCTGCGGGACATCGAGGAGAACCCGCCGTGGGGGACATGACGAGGTCGGCGTCCGGCCTGGCGGGGTGGCGCGTCCTGATCACCCGCGAGGCCGACAAGGCCGCCGAGACGGCCCGTCTGATCGTGGCGCGGGGCGGCATTCCTGTGGTCTTCCCGACCATCGAAACGGCGCCGCCACCGGACCCCGGCCCGCTGGACCAGGCGGTCCGGAACCTCGACGCCTGGGACTGGGTCGTGTTCCCCTCGCGGACCGCGGTCGCCGCGATGGTCCGGGCGTGCGCGGACCTCGGCGTCACCCTCCGTCGCCCCGGCCGACCTCGTTTCGCCGCGGTCGGGGAGGGGACGGCGAGGGCCCTGGCAGACCACGGGGTCCGCGACGTCCTGGTCCCGGACCCGGACCGCCAGGACGCGGAAGGGCTCGCCGCCGCCCTGATCCGGAGCGGGATTTCCGGCGCGAACGTCCTGATCGCGCGCGCGGAGCAAGGCCGGGAAGTGCTCGCGTCGGCCCTGCGCGACGCCGGTGCGTCCGTCACCGAGGTCGTGGCCTACCGGACCCTCCCCCGCGCGGTCCCGGACCACGAGGTCCAGGCACTGCTTCATGGCCCCCGCCCCGACGCGGCCCTCTTCTTCAGCCCCTCCGCCTTCCGCGCCTTCCTGGAAATCGTCGGTGACCCCGCGGCCCGCGGCTTCCTGTCCGGGGCGGTCCTGTGCGCCATCGGCCGCACCACGGCCCGGGCCATGGAGGACGCGTGCCTCCCCCCCGATGCGGTTCCCGGCAGTCCCTCGGTCGAGGCCGCGCTCGACGCGATTGCGAGACTCGCGCGGTCGCGCTGACGGCCGATTCAGGCGGCTTCTGCCTCCTTGACCGCCAGGCCGATCTTGTACAGGACGGTCAGGACAAAGAGGCCGATCCCATAGACCCCGAGCGTGACGAGGACCTCGAGGAAGGTGGGGGCATACTCGGTGACGTGTCCGACGGGGTTGGGAACGAATCCGGCCACGATCAGGTCAATCCCCTTGTCAATCCACAGGCCGAGGACCACGACGACGCACGTCCAGGGCAGGACCTTCAGGTTGTTGCGCAGGCCCGGGACCAGCAGGAGCACCAGGGCCGCCGCGCTCAGGACGGCCGAGGACCACGCCCAGGGGACGAGGGCCCTCGCCTCGCCGAGCCCGATGTACAGGTAGCGGAAGTGCTCGACGTGGTGCGGGATGTCGCTGTACAGGGCCGTGAACATCTCGAGCAGCACAAAGAAGCAGTTGACCGCCATCGCGTAGGCGACGATCACGGCCAGTTTCCGGACGGCCTCCAGGCCGGGGTCGAAGCGCGAGACCCGCCGCACGAATAGGCACAACAGAATCAGAATGGCCGGACCCGCCGAGAACGCGGACGCGAGAAATCGCGGGGCCAGGATCGCGGTGAGCCAGAAGGGACGCGCGGCCAGGCCGCTGTACAGGAACGCCGTGACGGTGTGGATGCTGATCGCCCATGGGATGGACAGGATGATGATGGGCTTGATCCAGCCGGGGGGAGGCAGGTCCTTGCGCTCCGCGGACAGGGTAACGCGCGTGATCAGGACGTTGAGCACCAGATAGCCGCCAAGGGACACCATGTCCCAGAACATCACGCTGTTGGGCGTGGGGTGGAGGGCCACGTTGAGGACGCGGCGCGGCTGGCCCATGTCCACGAAGATGAACAGCATGCACAGGATGACCGCCGAGATCGCCAGGAACTCACCCAGGATCGTGACGCGGCCGAACACCTTGTAGTTGTGAAGGTAATAGGGCAAGACGACCATGACCGCGGACGCGGCCACGCCGACCAGGAACGTGAACTGGGCGATGTAGAGCCCCCACGATACGTCGCGGCTCAGGCCCGTGATCCCAAGGCCGATGCGGTACTGGACGAGCCACGCCGCGAACCCCGCGAGGATGACCGCGCACAGCGCCGCGAGCCAGGCCCAGTACCTTCGTCCGCCCTGGAGTGCCTTTTCCAGCATGGATCACCCCCTAGATCAAATAGAAAACAGACGGTCCCGTTCCCAGGCCCGGCTTGCGCCGCAGCGTGAACCGCCCCGCGAGCGCCCGCCGGACCGGCGACGACTCGTCGCCGAGGTTCCCGAAGACGAGCGCCCCGAACCGGCAGGCCTCGACGCACGCCGGGACGGGGTTGGCGGGGTTCTTCGCGATGCGCTCCGCGCAGAAGGTGCACTTCTCGACCACGCCGCGCGTGCGGGTCGGGTAGTCGGGATTGATGTCGGGGATGTGGTCGCGTGGCTCGACCCAGTTGAAGGACCGCGCGCCGTACGGGCATCCCGCGATGCAGTAGCGGCACCCGATGCAGCGGTGCATGTCCATCATCACGACCCCGTCCTTCTTGCGCTTGAAGGTCGCGCCCGTCGGGCACACCCGGACGCACGGCGGGTTGTCGCAGTGGTTGCACAGGACGGGCACGGTGCGCGCCAGGACCTCATGGCCCATGAACACGTGCTGCTCGTCCGGGAAGGCCCCGGAGAACGTCTCGCGCCAGATCCACTTGACCTCGTGGCGTGGGTCCTCGTGGCGTGGGACGTTGTGGGCGCGGTGGCACGCGGCGATGCAGTCCCGGCAATCCCCGTGCTCGGCGCACGTCACGGTGTCCACCACCATGGCCCAGCGCAGGCCCTCGGAGGTCTCGCGGTGCGTGGACGAGGCGAAGGCCTCCTCCCCGCGCACGACCTCCCACAGCGCGCGGCCCCCGACCCCGAGCGTCGCGCCGACGCCCGCGAGTTTCAGAAAGTCCCGTCGTTTCATGTCCATCACCGCCCCCCTGCCACCCGGTCCAGGTGGCAATCCCAGCAGTAGGGCTTCTCGCCCGCACGATCGTGGCAGCGGTCGCAGAACTCCGCCTTCTTCTGATGACACTTCAGGCACGTCCCGGTCAGTTTCAGGTGCGGCCAGGTCTTGCCGGTCGTCGAGATGTAGTCCTGCACGTCCTCGCGGACGACCTGGTCGCGCCAGCGGTCCAGGATCGCCATGTGATTCGCCCGCATATATTCCGTGGGTTCCACGCACTCGCGCGGCGTCCCGTCCGGGTTCAGGGCGAGGTCCTTCGGCAGGTCCTCGAATCCCTGGGCTCCAGGTTGCACCACCGGAAAGACCCGGTACAGGTCCAGAGATTGCACGGAGCCCCCCGCCGAAGCCTGGTACCAGATCGGCACCGTGACGAGGCCCGCGAAGATGGCGATCCCCGCGACGACCTTCCCCGCGTCATACATGGTCCATGCCCTCCATCAGGTCCTGCGACGGCTTGCGCCCCGTGTCCTCATCGTCTTGCTTGTGGAGCCACTTCTGGCCCCGCAAGTCCGAGTCGCGGTCCTCTTTCTCGTCCTTCATGACCAGCGCGTTCGCGACCAGTTCGTGCACGCCGCCCACGTTGACCTCCGGGACCCAGTACTCCATGAGCGGGGTCAAGGTCGCCTTGTCAATCGCGCAGATGCAGGCCAGGCGATTCACCCCGTGCTTCTCGTGGACGTAGCGGACCGCATTGGCCCTCGGGAAACCGCCCCGCAGGCGCATCTCCATGTTCTCGTCGGTTCCGAGCCCGGAGCCACTTCCGCAACAGAACGTCTGTTCACGAATTGTGTTCTCGGGCATCTCGAAAAAGTGGTTGCACACGGCCCGCAGGATGTGGCGGGGTTCCTCGAGCAAGCCCATGGCCCGCGCGGGGTTGCAGGAATCGTGGAACGTCACCCTCAGGTGGTCGTTGCGGCGCGGGTCCAACTTCAGTTTCCCGTGGTGGATCAGGTCGGCCGTGAACTCGCAGATATGAACCATCCGCGTGGACTTCGCATGTTCGAAGACCGTCCCCGTCACCGGCGAGCGCGGGACCTCCAGGAAGTCCGCGGGGCCGTTCATGGTGGCCATGTACTGGTGAATGACCCGCCACATGTGGCCGCACTCGCCGCCCAGAATCCACTTGACGCCGAGCCGCTTCGCCTCGGCGTAGATCTTGTGGTTCAGCCGCTTCATCAGCTCGTTCGAATGGAACAGGCCGAAGTTCCCGCCCTCGGACGCGAACGACGAGAAGGTGTAGTCGAGCCCGATCTCGTGGAACAGCGCGAGGTATCCGAGGAAGGTGTAATAGTGGGGGTCGGCGAAGTAGTCGGCGGACGGGACCACGAACAGGATCTCGGCCCCCTTGCGGTTGATCGGGACGTCCACGTGCACCCCGGTGTTGTCCTCGAGGTCCGACGCCGCAAACTCGAGGTTGTCCTTGAACGTGTGGGGCTGCACGCCAAGGTGGTTCCCGGTCCGGAAGCAGTTGGACGCCGGCTCCACGATCCAGTTGATGTTGATGCCCACGAGGTTTAGCAACTCGCGGGCCATCATCGTGATCTCGGCGGTGTCGATCCCGTAGGGGCAGAAGACAGAACAGCGGCGACATTCTGTACACTGATAAAAATAATAGAACCACTCCTTCAGCACGTCGAGATCCAGATCGCGCGCCCCCGCGGCCCGCCCGAACAACCGCCCGCCCAGCGAGTGGTGCCGGCGATACACGGAGCGCATCAACTCGGCCCGCAGGACCGGCATGTTCTTGGGGTCCCCGGACCCCAGGAAGTAGTGGCACTTGTCCGCGCATGCCCCGCATCGCACGCAGATGTCCATGAACACGAACAGCGATCGGAAGCGTTTCAGGCGGTCGTTCAGGCCTTCCAGGATGCGCTCGCGCCAGTCGGGTGGGAGCCCCCAGTCCTCGTCCGTGGCCTGCCACTTGCGCGGGTTGGGCAGGCCCAGGTACTCCGCGTGCTTGGGGACCGCCCCGTAGCACCACGTCCCGTGCCGGAACTCCGTCTTCGTGTCCATCCAGTCCGTC
>JBBIPO010000168.1:0-8175 GCA_037442805.1 Deltaproteobacteria bacterium | reverse complement strand
AGCGCTCGGTGGAGGTCATGACGATGAGCCGCGCGTCGTTTGGGGTCCTGCTCGGTGGATGGCTCGTGGTGCTCGCGGTCGGCGCCCACTGCCAGAGCCGGGCCTCGGAAGAGGGCTTCTACACCTTCGATGCCCCGCGAGTTGCCCTGTCCCCCGGGTCGGAAGGCCGCCTCCGCGTCCGCTTCGTGGCCCGCGAGGGGTACCACTGGAACGAAGAGTTCCCGGCCCGCCTCGAGGTCACGGAGGCCGCGGGCCTCGAGGTCTCGAAGACCAGGTTCACGGCGACCTCGGGGGATTTCCGGGTTGAGTCCGGGGTCGGCGTCCTGGAGGTCCCTCTCAAGGCCGCCGCCGATGGACCTTCTTCGCGCGTCGTGCGCGCCCGGGCGGACTTCTCGGTCTGCAACGACAAGGAGTGCCGGATCTTCAAGGGTATCCGGTTGGAGGTGCCTGTGGATGTCCACTGACGACGCCCCCCTGGACCCCGCGTCGTTCCTGCGCGACCTCTCGGAGCACGTGCGCCAGGACTTCCTGCTGAAAAAACGGGTGCTGTCGTTCGAGGAGTACCTCCACCTGGTCATGGCCAGCCCGCGGGTCCACGCGCGCAACGCGGCGCAGTACCTCGTGGACTGTTTTCGATACTTCGGTCAGGAGGGGGAGCGGTTTCGGCTCTTCGACGTTCCGTTCGAAAACGGCCAGGACCGCCTGGTTGGGCAGGAGGCGGGCCAGCAGGACCTCTTCCGCGTCCTGTCGAAGTTCGCGAAGCAGGGCAAGGTGGACCACCTGATCCTGCTGCACGGTCCGAACGGGAGCGCCAAGAGCACGCTGATCGCGTGCGTCCAGCGCGCACTCGAGTTCTATTCCTCGACCGACGAGGGCGCTCTCTACCGCTTCAACTGGGTCTTTCCGACCGAGCGCATCGAGAAAAAGGGCCTGGGGTTCGGCGGGGCCGAGCGGGCGACCCCGAGGTCTTACGCGTATCTCGACGAATCGGAGGTCGAAACCAAGATCCAGACGGAGTTCAAGGACCACCCGCTCTTCCTGATCCCGAAGCGGCAGCGGCGGGTCCTGCTGGAGCGGCTCCTGGCGGGCCAGGACTTCACCCTGTCGGAAACCATCCTGGACGGGGACCTGTCGCCCATGGGCCGCCTGATCTTCGATGCCCTGTTGACCTCGTACAACGGCGACTTGGAGCGCGTGTTCCAGCACGTGCAGGTCGAGCGGTTTTTCCTGTCGCGGCGCTTCCGGCGGGGGCTCGTGACCATCGAGCCCCAGTTGCAGGTGGACGCGGGCCTGCGCCAGATCACCCTGAACCGGTCGCTCGAATCCTTGCCCAAGGTCCTCCAGAACATGACCCTGTTCGAACCGTTCGGGGACCTCGTGGACGCGAACCGGGGGATGGTCGAGTTCAACGACCTGCTCAAGAAACCCATCGAGTCCTTCAAGTACCTGCTCGCGACCTGCGAGAAGAGCACGGTCACGTTGCCGTCGGCGACCTTGCACCTGGACATGGTCTTCATCGCCTCCTCGAACGACCGGTACCTGGAGGCGTTCAAGCAGATCCCGGACTGGCCGTCCTTCAAGGGCCGCATTGAACTGGTGCGCATCCCGTACCTCCTCGAGTACACGAAGGAAGCCGACATCTACCGGTCCCAGGTGCGTCCGGAGGCCGTGGGGAAGCACATCGCGCCCCACACGTTCGCGTGCACGGGGCTGTTCGCGGTCTTGACGCGCCTGCGCCGGCCCGTGGTGGCGGGCCTGGAGACGCGGGTCCGGGGGGCCGTGGAGCGCATGACCCCGCTCGAGAAGGCGGACCTGTACGCCCTGGGCCGCGCCCCGGACTGGGCGCCGCTCGAGGTCGCGCTCGGCCTGCGTGCCGCGCTGAAGACCCTGCGGGAGGAGGCAGCGTCGCGCTCGCCCTACGAGGGAGAGGTCGGGGCCTCCCCGCGTGAGATCAAGGCGATCCTGTTCAACGCGGCCCTGAACCCGGACTTTGCGTGCCTGTCGCCCCTGGCCGTATTCGCGGGGCTCGAGGACCTCCTGAAGGACCGGTCGCTCTACGAGTTCCTGCGCGTGGACCCGGAGGGCGACTACCGCAATCCGCCGAAACTGGTGGAGGCCGTGCGTGCGCGGTATCTCGACTGGGCCGACGACGACGTGCGGTGCGCCATGGGCCTCGCCGGGGAGAGCCAGTACGAGGACCTGCTGGCCCGCTACGCCCTGCATGCGAATCAGGTCCTCAAGGGCGAGAAGGTCCGCAATCCCCTGACCGGCCGCCTCGAGGACCCGGACGCGAAGTTTCTGGAGGACCTGGAGGAGACGCTCGGGGTGCGGGATCGGGCCGCGGCCTTCCGCCGCGAGTTCATGGGAACCATCGGGGCGTGGTCCCTCGACCATCCGGGCGAGCCCGTCCCGTACGGGCGGCTGTTCCGGTCCTACGCGGAGGTCCTGCGGGAATCCTTCTACAAGAAGCACGCCCACACGATTCGGCGCCTGGGCCGCCTGGCCCTGGAGGTCCTGGGGGGCGAGGCCCCGGTCCTGACCACCCAGGAGCGCGCGCGCCTGGACGAGGTCCTGCGCTCCCTGCGGGAGCGTGGCTACTGCGACCGCTGCGCCGCCGAGGTCTTGCAGCACGTCCTGAGACATCGGTACCCGGAGGCCTAGAGGGCCACGCGAGGCCTTGATCGTCGGGTCGTCGCCGCCAGATCCCCGGTCGCCGTGGGCGCAGGAGCGAGGATGGAAAGGGGCGAGGCACGCGCGGGAGTTCCGGGGTCCGGGGTTCGGCAGTGACTCCGAGGCAGTCACGGACACCGTCACGGACACGGCCTCCGTCACCGTCACGGACACGGTCGCGGGGCCCGGGATCCGGGGTCCAGGATCCGGGGTCCGGCAGTGACTCCGAGGCAGTCACGGACACCGTCACAGACACGGACATGAACAGGCCATCGGAACGTTTGGGCGAGGGGGCCTCGGTTGCCAGCCGCGCCCAGGGCTGGGAGAATCGCGGCGTGGACCCGTGGACCCTAGGCGACCTGCAAGAGACCCGGCGCGAGCGGACGCTCCTGTGGGTCCTTGTGGCCGCGGCCGGGGTCCTGCGCGTCTTCTACTTGCTGGAGTACCGAGCGGAGGTCCCGTTTCTCGATGTCCCGATCTCGGACTCGGCGTACTACCAGGCCTGGGCCGAGCGCGTGGCGTCGGGAGAGGGATACGGTCCGCGGCCGTTCTACATGGCCCCCCTGTACCCGACCCTGCTTGGGCTGCTCTACCGGGTGACCGGACCGCGGCCCGAGGTCGTGGCGTACGTCCAGTGCGCGCTGGGCCTGTTGAACCTGTGGCTCGTGGCCCGCCTGGGCCGACGCGTCGCGGGGCCGTGGGCGGGCCTGCTTGGGGCGGTCCTCCTGACCCTGTACGCCCCGGTCCTGTTCCTCGAGACCAAGATCCTGACCGAGACTTTGACCATCACGCTCTTGCTGCTGGCGCTCCTCGCGGGCTCCCGGGCGTTCGAGGTCGGTTCACGGTCTCGACCGTGGTGGTTCCTCGTGTCAGGGGTCCTGGGCGGTCTCGCCTGCCTGGCCCGTCCCAACCTCCTGGCCCTCCCGGTCCTCGTGGGTCTGTGGGTCGCGGTTCGGGCGATCCGCGGTCATCCGGTTGCGCCCGCGCGTTTCCTGGCCCTGGCCGCGGCGGGTCTGGTTCTCACACTCGCCCCCGTCACCGTGCGCAACGCCGTGGTCGGACATGACCTCGTCCCCATCTCGTCCAACGGGGGCATCGTCTTCGCCCAGGGCAACCACCCGGCGGCGACCGGCATCAGCACGATCCTGCCGGGATTCACGCCGCGCATCGAGGAGCAGCAGGAACAGGAGTTGCGCATCGCCTCGGAGGCCCTGGGTCGCGAGGTCCGGCCCTCCCAGTCCTCGGCCTTCTGGTTGCGCAAGGGGCTTTCGTTCGCGTGGGAGGACCCGGTGGGCGTCGCGAGGCTGTGGCTGCGCAAGGCCGCATGGTCCCTGCACGCTCGGGAACCAAGGGATGTCTATACGCTGGACCTCGAGGCCGAGATCATTCCCCTGATGAACTTTCTCTTCGTGCCGTTCCCGGTGATATTTGGTCTTGCAATATTCGGCGCCGTGCGTCGCCCCCGACCCTGGCCTCCGGGCGCGACCCTGTCCTGGCTCGGCGTGGCCGCGGTCGGCGCGACCCTGGTCGTCTTCTCCATGTCGTTCCGCTACCGGGTCCCCGCGGTCCCGATCCTGGCCCCGTTCGCGGGATTCGGGCTCCTGCGTCTGGCCGGGTCCTTGCGCGGGCGCCGCCTGAAGGACGCGGGGATCGCGCTCGCGTGCGTTGCCCTGCCGTCGCTTGTCTCGCTGATCCCCTACCCCATCCCCGCGATCACGGCCGAGGCCCCGGCCAACGTCGGCGCCGCCTTCCTGAAGCGCGGGCAGGTGGGGTCCGCCCTCGCGTGGACGCGGCGTGCCCTCGCGATGGACCCGGGTCTCGCCTCGGCGAACTACAACCTGGGCCTCGCGTTGCAGCGCCTCGGCGACCGGGACGGCGCGATCCGGGCCTTCGAGGCCTCCCTCGCGTCCCGGCCGGACGACCCCGCGGTCCTCAACGACCTCGCCATCGCGCTCGACGACGCCGGACGCAAGGAAGAGGCCGTCACGCGCTACCGCCAGGCCCTCGCCTCCCGCCCCGACGGCCGCATCGCCTACAACCTCGCCCTGGCCCTGTACGACCTCGGTCGCTACGACGAGTCGCTCGAGGCCCTGCGCGCCGCGGAGTCCCTGGGCCTGCGCCCGAACCCGGGGTTCGTGCGGGCCTTGACAACCCGCCTCGAGACAAAACGGGACTCCATTCCATTCTTGCCATAACTTTCGTGGACTGCGTTCCAGAGACGCCGCATGGACTGCATTGGTCCAGCGCATCGTGCACTCCGTGTGGGTGGTGAGGAGCCATGGGACGAACGAAAGAAGTCCTGTTCCATGGTGGGGGTCAGTGTGTAAGAATGAAGAAACCAACTGATAAAGTATTTATTGAATAGTCAGAAGTATGAAAAGAGTGTATCTTCATGATAGCCCACAAACATTTCTTGTAGTGTTCGGTTGAATCGCCCACAATGAGCATTTTTCTTTGGCGAGTAGGTGAAATAGTGGGTGAGGCCGTCGGCAGCAAGTCATTCATTGCGACCGCTGGCACGGTCGTCGCAACGTGATACTCAGCAGCCTGTGTGTCACGGCGGTGTACTCGAAGAACATCAACAGGTCACCTTTTCGGTACTCCTCGGTGACCGTGCCTTCGGGCGCCTTGTTCGGCAAGATGTTGCCGATTTTCCCCATGCCGTACCGCTTCCATACCTCGTCCTCCGTCACGTGAATACCGGGGGCGACGGTCAGAGTGACCTGGCAGTTGGTGTCCGAGGCACCTGGCCCCGGCTCCGAGAACTCGGCCTCTGCCAGGAAACGGCCCGCCGGAGACGCGCGGTAATAGTGCCAATAGGGATTCGCGTCGGCACGGGGTGTAAACTGTACCTCCAGGGCCTTCGCGATCGCTTCTCTTGAAAACGCTGGAAGGGCCAGGAGCCTATCAAGGACATCGAACAAGTCCTTCATCGCCCACCTCCCGCTGCGTGTGCCCTGTCCCAACGGTCAGCATACGGTTGACCGTAGTAATCAGTGTAAGTTTGACGGGTCGTGCTGGTTTGCTCGTTCCCAAAGTGGTTGCTGATCTGTTCGATGGCGGTGTTGCGGTCGTATTCTCTGCTCCGATAGCGTTGATAGATCGTGTTGTAAGTAGAAGCGTTTGAACCCGCAACCCCAATGTCGGTGCCGGAGGTTCGCAAGATCTCCTCTCGGACCCGCAGGTTGTTCATCGTGGCCTCGCCCTCGTCCCGTAGATGACGTTGGAGATTCTCGTTTACATATTGGTCGCGCGTCCGCCCCTCCATCGGGACTTCGGGAGGTGGGGTGTAGAGCGCGTGACCCGCCTCGTGAGCAAGCGTCTGCGTCAGCGCGTTCGGGTCAGAACTCTCGCTCTGGTCTATGATGATGCGTCGTTGGGTCCTGTCCGCGTAACTCCCACCACCGGCCGGGCCGTATTGAATAGACCAACCTTGCCGGTGGAGGGCCTCGACCTGCGACGCCAGTGTGGGCGACTGGGCGACGAGCGCGTCCACTCCAGGACCGAGACCCGTCGCTACCACGGGCACAGGCGGAGCCGCGGATGCTCCTCCGCCTTCGTTGATAAGCACATCCGGGCTTCCTTCGATCATGCGGCCAAGACCACCGCAATGCTGGTCCGCGTCTCCCAGCCGATGCGCCGGCTTTCCATTGATGAAGACATCCGGAGAACCCTGGACCGCTGTCCACTGGTTGGGTCCACAGCAGGCCGCGTGAATCCCCGGGTCCCCCACGCGTAACGCAGGCCGTCCGTTGATGAGAACGTCCTGTGACCCGGTCACTGCCGGCCCGATCACACCATGAGGACAGCCGGGGCATCCGTGCGCATCCGCCGGACACTGCGACCGGTCACCAACCCTCGCTGCGCCGGGCATCGAACGACCCCCCTCGCAATGCCTGAGGCTTACGGAAGCCAGCGACAACTTTCATCCGCGGAGCGAACCTCCGACCGAAGTTTTTCCGGGGCTTTCACGGTTGTCAAGTCTGTCCGCGTGGACCTTCCCCACCGTGGGCGTGGGCGAATTCAAGGAGTGACGTGATCGGAGGGCGGGCACGCGTTCGGTCATGGGCGCCTGCATTCCAACCTGTTGTATTCCATATCGCATCTCCAGAATTCTCCCCTTTGAATGGGGAATGTCCTCTTTGTCAGAGACGGGCGCGTGCCGTCTCAACGGGTCCGGCCGACGAGCACATCCCACCCGGCCGACCGCGGCAGGCGCGCAACGGTGCGGTTCTGGTACATTCAAGCCGATGGTCGAGACCTCGACACCTCGGATAGACTTCCCGTGCCCGGCGTGCGGGAATGCGTTGAGCGCGCCCGGGGAGTGGCGCGGTCGCGGGGTCCGATGCCCGCAATGCGGGGCGGGCATGACCGTCCCGCCCAGGACCATCGGTGCGCCGGACGACTCGACCGGCCGGACCTCACCCCCCGGCGACGAGGCCGGCGGTGCGGTGCCTGGCGCGAGCGCGGCGAACAGCGAGACGCCAGACCTGGAGTTCGAGGTCTGGACCCCAGGCCTCGAGGAGGCCCGGAAGGAGCAGCGGCGCCGCGCTCGCCGGAGGCGATGGTGGATGGTCGGGGCGGCGATCGCCGCGCTGATGATGATCGCGGGCGCCTGGTGGTGGCGGGAGGTCTATCGCCGGGACTTCTCGGCCGCGGGCCGGATGAAGGCCCGCGGGTTTGGCGAGCGCATCGAGCAGGTCGGAAGGGGGCTTCCGGGAGAGACGCGGGTCTCGACCCTGTTCCGCGAAGTCCTCGAGGCCGAGGAACGCTTCGCCGCGAGCGACCGCGGCCCCGAGGCGATGTTCGAGATGAACCTCGTGTACCGCAGGGCGGTCCAGTCCGCCGACCTGCTCCCGCCCGCGCAGCGCGCGCACCTGTTCAACAACGCGGCCTGGTTCCTGGCCACGTCGCCCCACCCGCTCGTGCGCGACCCCCCCGAGGCGATCGCCCTGGCCCGCGTCGCGGTGGACCTGACCTCGGGGAAGGAACCGGCGTACCTCGACACGCTCGCGGAGGCGCTCTTCGCGAACGGTCAGGCGGCGGAGGCGCTCGAAATTGAATTGCGGGCGCAGGCCCTGGCCCCGGATGCCCCCTACATCGCGCCGCAGATCGAGAAGTTCCGGCGTGCGAGCGGTCAGGGGCCGTGACGGTGGCCGTGACGGTGACCGGTACCGAGTCCGTGTCGCTGACCGCGACCGGCGACGGTGACGGTGATCGGGTTCGTGTCCGCGCTTGAGTCACGGCCGGAACCCGGATGCCGGAATGCGGGTGCCGGATGGCGCGGCCTGGAGGCCGCGCATCCGCCGCAAACTGGAGTCTGCGGCCCCATGGCTCGCGCTGAGCGACCCATCCGCGCTGTTGACTGGGCCAAGATCCATGCGGGTCTCCTCGGGGTCTCAGAATTGGCTTACCCCACGAATTCGGGTTTCCGAGGTGGCTTCAAAGAATCCGGACACCATTCCAGGGGGGCGTCGCACGCCCCCCTCTCTGGCACTCGGACGG
>JBBIPO010000167.1:0-8179 GCA_037442805.1 Deltaproteobacteria bacterium | reverse complement strand
CGGGGCCCCTGCTGCGGCCGGGTCGCAATCCGCGCCTACAGCGCGGATTGCTCCCCGCGCGTGCGGCATTGTGTTTCGACTCACCGTGCGCTATCTTCGCGACGGTCATCAATGGCCCGGGGACCGGCCTCGGGCGGGAGGAAGGCATGGCCCGGACGGTGGAAGGAAACCTCGCCGCGGGGGGGCTCCAGTTCGCGCTGGTCGTGAGCCGCTTCAATCATTTCATCACGGACCGCCTCCTGGAGGGCGCCCTGGATGCCTTGCGGCGTCACGGAGCGGACGAGGACGGGATCTCGGTCTTCCGGGTCCCTGGGGCGTTCGAGATGCCTCTCGTGGCGAAGAAGGTGGCGGCGTCCGGGAAGTACGATGCCGTGATCTGCCTGGGGTGCGTGGTTCGCGGGTCCACGCCTCATTTCGATTTCGTCGCGGCCGAGGCCAGCAAGGGGATCGCGCTGGCGAGCCTCGAGACGGGCGTCCCGATCGCGTTCGGCGTGCTGACCACGGACAACCTGGAACAGGCCATCGAGCGGGCGGGCACGAAGTCGGGCAACAAGGGATGGCACGCGGCACTGTCCGCCATCGAGATGGCGAACCTCCTGAGGGAGATGCAGGGCTAATCCATGGGGACCAGGCGTCGGGCGCGCGAGTGCGCGCTGCAACTTCTTTACATGTGGGAGTACTACCGGACGGCGGGACACTTCGATTCGTCTCTCTACTGGGAAGACCGCGCCGAGGAGCCGGCGACCCGAGAGTTCGCGGAGCGGCTCGCCACCGGGGTCATCGAGAACATCGAGAAGGTGGACCCGCTGATCCGCCGGGCCTCGCTCAACTGGCGCATTGACCGCATGGCCATGGTGGACCGCAACATCCTGCGCCTGGCCACGTATGAACTGATGGCCGTCCCGGACACGCCTGTGAAGGTGGTCCTCAACGAGGCCATCGAGTTGAGCAAGAGATACGGCAGCGAGGACTCGAGCGCCTTCGTGAACGGGGTCCTCGACAAGGTCGCGTCCATCCTGAGATCCGAGACGGGCGCAGAGGAGGGCGAGGCGTAGGCTACGGGGATGAAGATTCACCTCCTGAAGCCGGACCTGCACCAGATCGACCAGGTCCACGCGGACACGGTCGCGATCGGTCTGTTCGAAGAGGACCGGCCGCCCCGGGGGCTCGCGGGCCTGGCAGACTGGCGACTGTGCGGGCGCGTGTCCCGCCTGATCGCCTCCGGCCAGGTGACCGGCCGCTTTCGGGAGGCCGTGCTCTTCCCGGCCTACGCGCGCCTGCCCGCCAACCGGATCTGTGTTCTCGGGCTCGGGCGCCGGGCCGAGTTCACCGCCGCCAGGGCGCGCGAGGCCTCGTGGGTCCTCGCGGAGTCCTTGCGGAAACTCCGGGCCATGTCGTTCATCGTGTCGCTCCCCGGGTCCCCGATGACGGCCGTTCCTCCTCGCGCTCGCATGGACCTGTTCCTCGAGGAACTCCTGCGCGTCTTCGGACCGGACGAGGGTAGCGGTGGCGTCGAGGTCTTCGTCGTCGAGCCCCTCGAGGTCCACCGCGAGTTGACCGAGGTCGTGTCCATCACCCTGCGCAAGATGCGGGCCCTGTGGAAATGAGGACCCGGGACCCAGGCACCTCTCGACCCAGACCGCCGGCCGAGGCGTTGTGCGTGGCGCTGGACACGCACGACATCGAGGAGGCGCGGCGACTCGTCCGGACGCTCGCGCCCAACGTTGGCTGGTTCAAAGTCGGCCTGACCCTGTTCGCACGCCACGGGCGCGAGGCCGCGGAGGTCGTGCGGTCCTCCGGACGATCCCTGTTCCTGGACCTGAAGGTCCACGACATCCCGGCCCAGGTGGCGGGGGCCGTGGCCGCGGCTCGGGGACTCGGGGCGCGGCTCGTCACGGTCCACGCGGCCGGCGGATCGTCCATGATCAAGGCAGCCGTGGGCGAGCGAGGCCCCGACATGAGGGTCGTGGCCGTGACGGTGCCGACCTCGCTGGACGGCCCCGAATTCGCGCGCGTCTACCCCGGCGAGGACCCGGCGGCGGTGGTGGCCCGCCTGACGGACCTCGCCGTGGAGGCCGGCGCGGACGGAGTGGTCCTGTCGGCACGAGAGGTGGCAGCGGCGCGAGCGCGCGTCCCGCCCCGGTTCTTCCTGGTGGTTCCCGGGTTGAGGGGCCTCAAAGACGGCTCCGGCGACCAGGCCCGGACCGGGACGCCGCGGCAGGCATACGCGGACGGGGCCGACCTCCTGGTGCTCGGTCGCCCGGTGACCCGCGCCGCGGACCCGGTCGCGGTCCTGGAACGCCTCCTGTCCGAGGGGTCCGGGACGCGGGAAACGCCATGACGCGCAGGGCCTTCAACCTCGTAGTCGGCGCGCACCCGGTCGGCGAGTGGCTCCGCTCGTCGCCCGGGGACGTGATCGAGGTCCTGGTGGAGGCCCCGGGCGGACGCGAGGCCCGCGCGCTCGCGAACGAGGCGAGGGCCCGCGGCGTCGAGGTCCGGGTCCTTCCCCCTGCGGTCTTCCGCGACCTGGTCCAGGGACGCGCCTTCCAGGGGGTCGCGGCCCGGGTTGCCCCCTTTCGTTACGCGGACGAGCAGGAGGTCCTGCGCCGGGTCCTGGCCGACCCGCCGGGCCTCGGCGTGGCTCTCGACTCGGTCCAGGACCCACAGAATCTCGGGTCGATCCTGCGCACGAGCGCCTTCTTCGGGGTGCGAGGCGTGATCCTGCCGAAGGACCGGGCGGTTCCGGTGACGCCTGCGGTGGTGCGGGCCTCGGCCGGGGCCGCGGCCCGGGTCCCGGTCGCGCAGGTGACGAACCTGGCCCGGACCCTCCGCGCGTGGCGGGAGGCCGGCGTGCGGGTCCTGGGCTGCGTCGCGCACGGGGGGAAGGACCCGGTCGAGGTGGTGTCCGGCGAGCCGACCCTCCTCGTGCTCGGGTCCGAACACGAGGGCTTGCGACGCCTCGTGCGGGAATCGTGCGACGTCCTCGTCACCCTCGCATCGGATGGCTTCGCCCCCCCCCCCCCCCGCCAGCTCGCCCGGGCGCGGCGCGGGCCCCCCACGCGGCACCCACGCTTAGGCTCGCGACGCCCACCCGCCCCAAGGCGGCTTCGAGTCGCTCAACGTCGGGGTCGCCGCCGGGATCCTGATCCACATGGCGACCAGCGGGAGGACGGCGCGTTGACGCAGGACCTGGCAGACCTCCCGGCCCTCGTGTACGTCCCCGAGGGGGAGAAGGACCTCCACGACCACCCCTTCTACCGGATGGCGGTCCACGACGGCGTCACGATCCGGGCCCCGCGACCCGACGAGATCCAGCCGCTGCCGCCGGGGAGCGACGTCTTCGTCCTCCCCGGACGCCGGGCCGTGGGCCTCAACCCGGAAACGGGCGGCCCCGAGGTCCTGCTCGGGAGCCTGGCGGTCGCCGGGTTCGCGGCACCCGGCTACCTGCGCCTGACTCATCCGGCCACGGCCCGGGACGACGCGCCACCCCTGCCCCTCTTCGCGTACGCCCCGGTGGGGGCTCGTGGGGGCCGGCTCTACACGACCACAGTCCGCGTGGACCGGTCGCGACGCCAGGACCCCCGACGCTTCGATCTGCGCGAGATCGGCGCGCGGGCACGGGCCCTGGTCCGCTCCCGCCCCCGCAATCGCCTGATCGCGCACCTGCGACACTGCGCGATGGTCTATGGGTGCCGCGCGGCCCAGAATTTCTTTCTGGGCCGCGAGGAATGCCCCCTTCCCACCTCGCAGACGTGCAACGCCACCTGCGCGGGGTGCCTGTCGCACCAGCCGCCAGGTAGGGTGCCGGCCTCGCACGAGCGCATCGCCTTCACGCCGACCCCGGACGAGGTCGCGGAGGTCGCCCTGATCCACATCGGGCGCGTCGCGCGTCCCGTCGTCTCGTTCGGGCAGGGGTGCGAGGGCGAGCCCCTGACCGTGGCCGAGGTCCTAATGGAGGCCGTGCGCGAGGTCCGGCGACGGACCGACCGGGGCACGATCCATTTGAACACGAACGGAAGCCGCCCCGAGGCGGTGGCGAGGCTGTGCGAGGTCGGTCTGGATTCGATCCGGCTGTCGGTGAACTCGTTTCGGCCCGCCCTGTACGAGGCGTACTTCCGCCCGCGCGGATTCACGCTCGAGGACGTTCTCGCCTCGGGCCGCGCGGTGCGCGAGTCCGGGGGCTTTGTCAGCGTGAACCTCCTGGTTTTCCCGGGGGTGACGGACCTCGCGGAGGACATCGAGGCCACGGCCTCCGCGCTTCGCCGCATGGGTGCGGACCTCGTCCAGATGCGCAACCTGAACATGGACCCGGACCTGTACCTGCGGGCCGTTCCCCGCGCGGACCCGGCCCAGCCCGTGGGGCTGATCGAGACGATGCGCCGCCTGCGCGAGGCCGTCCCGGGCCTGCGCTTCGGTTACTTCAACCCGCCGGTCCGAACACTGGTCCGCCGACGCCGGGCTGGTTCCCGAGGGAAGCGACCGACGTAGAAGCCGCGTCTCGCTTTCCTCCCCTCGACAGGCGGGGATACGGGACTGCCGGCAGTCCGCGCCACGGAGCGGTCCGTACACGCGGAACCAACGTGGACTGGAACGCGGTTCACGGACATCATCGGGCCAGACCGACGACCCGAGGCCAGGGGATGCAGGAACCGGTCCTCGAAGAGGCTGTGCGGCGACTCGTGGCCGCGCTCCAGCCGGAGCGCATCTACCTCTTCGGCTCACGGGCCCGGGGGGAGGTACGTCCGTGCAGCGATTACGACTTCCTCGGGGTCGTTCCGCATTCGGATCTGCCGGGACCTCGGAGGGATTCGCTGGCCCTCGCCGCCCTCTGGGGTCTGAGAATCGCCGCGGACGTCATCGTGTTGACCCACGACGAGTTCGAAAGGAAGCGCTCCGTCGTCTGTTCCTTGCCGGCGACCGTCGTCCGGGAAGGAAGACTCCTGCATGTCGCGTGAGGAGGCAGAGCAGAAAGCCATCCAACTGGCCACCGAGGTCCTCGATCCGTGCGGGCCCGGATCACCGATCTGCCCCCGTCACCGGTCTGATTCCGTGGACAAGTCCGGAACGGGGGCAGCCCCCCAGGTCATATCAGACTGATCGGGTCCAGCCAGAGCATGCTCGCGCGCTCGGGGGGAGGGGGGACGACGTCCGGTTGCCCCTGCGGATCGAGACCTTGTGGAAAACGGTTGTCCTCAGGGTCTTGGAAGGGGGGAACGATGATCGCCCCGTCGCGCCTGTTTGTCCTTTCTGTGCTCGCGGTCTTCGCGGTCGAGACCCCGCCGGCCCTCGCGCGCAACCGGGCGCGGTCCGTGCGCCTGACCGCCCCGCTCGACCTCAGGCCCGGACAGAAGGTCGCCTTCGCCCTGGGGAGCGAGCATCCTCGACGTGGAGCGCGGCATCGCAGACGAGTCCCGCGCCTGGAGGGAGATGGGCATTCAGATCGCCGACCAGAGGCTCCCCATAACCGTCGTCCAGACGGTGCACCCCACGACCTGACGCAGTCATGACGCGGCGATGCGCCCGAAGTTCGGATCCCAGATTCCCTGACGAAGAAGATGCCTGTCGTATCCAAGTGTGACGGCAAACCAGCGTCCGCCAACGCGAAGGAAAAGAACCGCGGCGCTACTTGCGCTCCACAGGAAGCATCACCAAGACGGCGGGGTTGGCACGTCGCAGCTTGGAGACGCGCTGCGCGCGCGGAACCGGGACCGCGTCCGTGAGGGCCACGGAGCCCCTTCCGGACCCCGGCACCCCGACCCCGGACGAGGTCGTGGAGGTCCCCCTGATCCACATCGGGCGTGTCGCGCGCCCCGTGGTCTCGTTCGGGCAGGGGTGCGTGGGCGAGCCCCTGGTTGTGGCCGAGGTCCGGACCGAAACCGTGCACGAGATCCGGCGACGGACGAACCAGGGCACGATCCATTTGAACACGAACGGATGCCGCCCCGAGGAGAACCACTCATCCGGTGGCGCCTTCACACGTAGGACCCGCGCAGCGACCCCCCGGCCGCGCAAGGTTTTGCCCCACGACGCGGGGTCCTCGCAAGGCCAACCCTTACAAAGGTCGTCCCCTCCATGTCCCCGTGAGCCCCTTCAGAAATGCCACGACGGATGCCACGTCCTCGTCCGATAGGCGCCGTCCCACCTGAAACTCGGCCATCTTCTGCACCGCTTCCTCGAGCGTCGGGACCGTGCCATCGTGGAAATACGGGTACGTCAAGGCCACGTTGCGCAAGGAGGGCACCTTGAATCGGTGGCGGTCACGTTCCTGCTTCGTGACGTTGTAGCGCCCGAGGTCGGCCTCGGTCACGCTGCCCCCGCGTGCCTGGAAGTAGTCGCGGGCCCGCCCCATCCGCTCGAAGGAACGACCACCCAAGAGGCGGCCGACGTGACACGTCGCACACCCTTCCCGCTGGAACACCTCCCACCCCCGCTTCTGCTGCGCGTCCACCGCGTCCTCGTCCCCCATCAGGAAACGGTCGAACGGCGAGTCAGGCGTGATCAGCGTCTTTTCGAACTCCGCGATGGCGTGCGTGATCGTTTCCTTGGAAATCCCCTGCGGATAGGCCGCGACGAACTCGCCGCGCAACGCCTCGTCCGCCTCGAGTTTCCCCACAATGGCCGCGAATGTGGTCCCCATCTCGATGGGGTTCTCGGGCGGACCCGCGGCCTGTTCCTGGAGGTCTCGCGCCCGGCCGTCCCAGAACTGCGCAACGTGAAAGAGGGCGTTGAAGGTCGTGGGTGCGTTGATCGGCCCCTGCTGGCCGCGAATCCCCGTGCTGACGCGCGCCTGGTCCGTACCCCCCCTCGCCAGGTCGTGGCAGGACGCGCACGCTACGGTGTCGTCGCCACTCAACCGCTTGTCATGATACAGTTTTTCCCCGAGGGCCACCTTCGCGGGGTCCACCGGCACGGAAGACGGCAACGGGTGAACCACGCGGGCAGCCACCCGTTCGGGCAGGCCTGCCGGCGCGAAGCGTGCGACGCGAATCTCGCGGATGGCTCCGAGCACCGCCTCGCGCTCCCGCGAACCGGTCGCTGCCCGCCAGTGCAGAGCCAGATAGGCCAGCGGTGGCATCTGTCCGGTCTGGAGCACGTGCTCGATCATGGCGAGCCCCGCCTCGGACGGATCCCCGTCCGGCCCGTGCAGGGCCTCGGCCATGTCGAACCATCGCAACCCTTCCCGCTTGTCCCGCTCAACGAGCGTGGATGCGATGGGCCACGTCGCGTAGAACGGCGCCGCAAGCCCCTCCAGGTGGCAATCGGCGCACGGCCCTTCCAGGCGTTCCGCCAGGTGCCGCACTCGCGGGTCCGCGTAGGACCGCGTGGTCAACGCCGTTCCTCGTGGCTGTCCCCGCATGGCGTTGATCACGGGAAGCGCCAATCCCGAAGCCACTAGGACGATCACGATCACGAAGACCTTCTTCACGACTCCCTCCGTTCGTCAGTCTTCGGCTCAAGATACCACGCTTCCACGGTCACGAGGCAATGCGATTTTTCGCCGTTTCGGCTTCGGCGGTGCAAGAAAATCCGATCAACGTAACTCACCTTGCAAGAAAGGACCCCCTCGCGCTGAAACAACTCGGCTCCTTGAAGCCCCACTTGAAGAGCGCGTCCTATTCCCATCGCTGGTTCCCGTGGGGACGCGAGCGCCTGCTCGCGTAAGCCCGCGCCATGACAAGGCGGGGTTGGCACGTCGCAGTTTGGAGGCGCGCTGCGCGCGCGTTGGCCACGTCCTTGTGGCCGGACCCGGCGCGGCCCTGGACTTCGCGGTCCGCGCGCGCCGCGAACTCCTCGATGTCCGCGAGAGCCTTCGACGCGTGGCCCTCGAATCCGGAGGCTGATCGGTGGAACGTACGAGGGAATCTCGCAGGCGACCCGGCCGGGAGGCGCTTGCCGACCTGGAGCGCTACCGGCAGACCGTCCCGATCGAGCGCTTCCTGGTCGATCGAGACGCCCAGCGGATGGTGCTGCACGCCTTCCTGATGGCCGTGCAGGCCTGTGTGGACGAGGCCCTCGCCGAGAGCCGCGTGCGGGGCCTCGAAACGGACACCTACCGGGCGGCGTTCGAGCGCCTCGGTCAGGCCGGGGCGCTTTTGCCCGAATGGGTGCCCGAACGGATCAAGCGGGCGTCGTTCCGGAACGTCGTCGCTCGCTTCTACCCCGTCGTGGACATGACCAG
>JBBIPO010000166.1:0-8281 GCA_037442805.1 Deltaproteobacteria bacterium | reverse complement strand
CGGGGCCCCTGCTGCGGGCGCGTCGCAATCCGCGCCTACAGCGCGGATTGCTCGAGAATGGGCGGCGGTTGACAACGCCTCCCGCGACCCCTACCATCGCGGCCAGGTCCCAACGGGAACAAGGAGGAGCCATGTTCAGATTTCCCTCGGCGGAATGGGTCGCGCGCTACAAGGAGGCCATCAACGCCAATCCGGCCTACAAGGTGGCGGGGGCGAACTGGGACAAGGGCGTGGTGTCGCTCATCTGCAAGGCCAAGCCCGACATCGGCCTCCCCGAGGACATGGGGATCTGGCTCGACCTCCACAAGGGGGTGTGCCGGGACGCCCGGGTCGTGTCCGCCGACGAGGCCCGCAAGGCGCCGTTCTGCATCACCGCCGAGTACGAGCGCTGGAAGCAGGTCATCCGCAAGGAACTGAACCCGATCACGGGGATGCTCCAGGGGAAACTGCGGCTGAAGGGGGACCTGCCGACCATCGTGCGGTTCGTGGACGCGAGCAAGGCCCTGGTCGAGTCCGCGGGGATGGTCCCCACGGTCTTTCCCGACGAGCAGCCGGCCCCCTGACCCGGGGCGTGGTCGGGAGGAGGAGTCCCCATGCGCTACGACGCCGACCTGTCGTTCGTCTTCCACAACCCGACCCGGGTGATCCACGGGGCGGGCAGCGTGTCCGAGGCCGCGATGGAGGCCGACCGGCTCGGGATGACGCGGGTGCTGCTCGTGTCGGACCGCGTCCTGGCGGAGCGCACGGACCTCGTGGACCGGGTGCGAAGGGTGCTCGGCGCGCGAGTGGTCGCGGTGTTCGTGGACGTGCCGTCGGACTCGGGCGTCGAGGCGGTGGAGGCCGGGTTCGCGGCCGGGCGCGACGCCGGGGCGGACGGGGTCGTGTCGGTCGGCGGCGGGAGCGTGCTGGACACCGCCAAGGGGATCTGCCTGCTCCTGCGCGAGGGGGGGCGCCTGCGGGACTACGAGGGCTTCCAGAACCTGACGCGCAAGGTCGCGCCCCACGTGGCGATCCCGACCACGGCCGGCACCGGGTCCGAGGTCACGTACGTCGCGGTTATCAAGGACCACCAGGCGAACCGCAAACTCCTGTTCGGGGACTATCACCTGCTGCCCGACTCGGCCATCCTGGACCCGCTCCTGACCGTGGGCCTGCCCGCGCACCTGACCGCGGCCACGGGCATGGACGCCCTGTCCCACGCCATCGAGGCCATGCACTCCCTCCAGCGGGAACCCATCGCGGACGCGCTCGCCACGCACGCGATCCGGCTCCTGCGCGAGGCGATCCCCCGGTGCGTGCGGGAACCCGACCACCTCGCCGCGCGCGGCCAGCAACTCCTCGCGGCGTGCATGGCCGGGGCCGCGTTCTCGAACGCCCAGGTGGGGCTCGTGCACGCGATGGCCCATACCGTGGGGGCGCGCTTCGGAATCCACCACGGGCTCGCCAACTCGATCTGCCTGCCGCCCGTGGTGCGGTTCAACGCGCCGTTCTGCGCCGAGGTCTATCAGGAGGTGGCCCAGGCGTTTTGTGCGCCGCCCTCCGACGACCCGGAGGCCCTGGGCGCGGGGCTCGCGCGGGCCTTGCGCGACTTCGCGACCTCGGTGGGGCTTCCGACCACCCTCCAGGCGGTCGGGGTGCCGCACGACGCCCTGGCGGACCTCGCGGAAGCGACGCTTTACGACGGGGCCCTCGTCTATAACGGTCGCCCGGTCGGCGACGCCTCCGAGGTCCTCCGGGTCTGGGAGGAGGCGTGGTCCGGCATCCCCTGATTGTATTTGTCCATATGAACAAGGCAGCAACGCTCATCGCGATCGCGACCGTGCTCGTTTCCTGCCGCAGCCCGTCCCCGATCGGGAGACCGAATTCGCACGCGGACATCCTTGCTGACGCGCCGGATTCCGCTGTCGCGGACCCGTCCGAAACGGGCGATTTCGGAACCGGAGGCCCGCGCGACGACGTGTCCGGCCGGGACGGCTCCGGCGTCCAGGATTCGCGATGGGACGACCAGGACGGCGCGGAGCCGGACCTCGTCCCCGCGGACGCGGCGGCCGAGGACGCCCCGGCGCACGACGGGGGCCCCGACGCCACCGGGACCCCCATTCCGCGTCCCTGCGAGATCACGCTGTCCTACCGCCCGCAAACCCCGGCGTCGTCCGTGACCGTACCCGGGGAGTGGAACGGCTGGGACAAGGCCGCGCATCCCATGCAGGCGGGACAGGACGGGACCTGGTCGGTCACGCTCGGCCCCGGCGACGTCCCACCGGGCGAGTGGGGCTACAAGTTCCTGGTGGACGGCACCACGTGGGTCTTCGACCCGATGAATCCGCTGGTTAAGTACGTGGGGGCCGACTTCACCGAGAACTCGCGCCTGATCGTGCCGGACTGCGAGGCACCCCTGCTGACCCTGATATCCGCGCGCGCGGAGTGGACCACCCGGACGTTGGACATCGTGGTCCAGGCGTACACCGGGGTCTCGGGTCAGCCCCTCGACCCTGCGAGCCTGCGAGTCGAGCGGGCCGGGGCTCCGTTTCAGGGTTTCTCGTTCGACCCCGCGACCCAGCGATTCACGGTCCACCTGGAGGACGTGGCCCCGGGCAAGCACTCGTTCGTGTTCCGCGCGGCGAACGCGCACGGCGAGGCCGTGCCCCTGTTCGTCCCGGTCTGGATGGAGGAACGGCCCTTCTCGTGGAGGGACGCCGTCCTATACTTCGCCATGACCGACCGCTTCCACGATGGGGACCCCGACAACGACCAGCCCGCCGCCTGCCTCCCCCCGGGGCACAAGGCGAACTGGCTCGGTGGCGACTTCGCCGGGATCCGAGAGAAGATCGAAGAAGGATATTTTGAATCGCTCGGAGTCAACGCGATCTGGATCAGCCCGGCCAACGCGAACCCGCCCGGATGCTTTCCTGGGGACCTGGGGCTTCAGTACACGGCCTACCATGGCTATTTCCCTGTGTCCCTGGACCAGACCGACGCGCACTTCGGCGACCTGTCGGACCTGCACGCCCTGACCGAGGCGGCCCACGCCCGCGGCATCCGGGTCCTGATGGACCTCGTCGCGAACCACGTGCACGAGGACTCGCCCCTGTGGTCCCTCCACAAGGACTGGTTCCACGCAACCCCCATCCTCTGCGGCGACGACGACAACTGGACGAAGCACCCGATTGACTGTTGGTTCCAGCCGTACCTGCCGGACTTGGACTTTCGCAACCTGGACGCCCTGAAGGCGGTCACGGACGCGGCGGTCGCCTGGGCCGTCGCCGCGGACCTCGACGGGTTCCGGGTGGATGCGGTCAAACACATGATCCACGACTTCGGACGCACCCTGCGGCACAAGACCAGGACGCGCCTCGAGACGACCGGGATCCCGTTCTACCTCGTGGGCGAGACCTTCGATGGAACCGACAAGATCAAGGAGTACATCTCGGACGTCGAGTTGCACGGGCAGTTCGATTTCCCGCTGTACTGGGTCGTGCTGGGCGCGTTCGCCCGGGACCAGACGGGGCTGTGCGCGGTGGCGGACGCGCTTGAGGCATCGCTTGCGGCGTACGGGCCCGACGCGGTGATGTCGAGGTTCCTGGGCAACCACGACGTGCCGCGCTTCCTGTCGCACGCGGCCGGGCAGATTCCGAGCGACAACCCCAACGACCCGGCCGTGAAGTGGCTCGGGTGGAACGACCCGCCCCAGGCGCCGGCGTCCGAGGACCCCTACCGCCGGCTCGTCATGGCCTTCGCGTTCCTGATGACCGTGCCGGGGGTGCCGCTCGTCTACTACGGGGACGAGGTCGGGATGCCCGGGGCCGCGGACCCGGACAATCGCCGGCCCATGACCTTTGAGGGGCTCGCGCCGGTCCAGGAATGGGTGCGGACCTCGGTCGGTCTGCTTGCCGGGGCCCGGCGGGACCACCCGGCGGCGCGCGCCGGGGAGTTCCGGCGGCTCGTCTGCGAGGCCGAGGCGCTCGCGTATGCGCTCACCGTGCCCGGGGACATGGTCGTCGCGGCCTTCGCTCGAGGCACGGAGCGCACGCTGACGCTCGACCTCTCCGGGTTGCCGGGCATGCCCGGGACCCTCACGGACGTCCTGAGCGGGCAGACCGTGGCGGTCACGGCGGGGAAGGTCCAGGTGACGGTCTCGCGGCTCGGGGTGCGGGTGCTCGTCCCGTGACGGCGGGTCGGGGACGGGGTCACGCCCGCCGCCAGGTGAGCGTGTCCGGGTCCAGGGGACCGTGGCCAATCTTTCAGCGGATCGGGACGCACGCATTGGGGGTCGGCGCGGGCGAGACGACCCACTGGTCCATGGAGACGCGCAGCAGGCTCTGGCCCGCGGGGGTGTCCCCGACGTGCACAGGTCCCGGCGCGCCCGACGCATCCATCAGGCCGTTCGTGTTCTGGACGCCGTAGATGACGGCGTCCACCGGCACGGTGGTCTTCGTGACCAGCGGGGCCGGGACCGCGAACAGGGCCACCCCATCCGCGGTCGTGTCCGAGTTCTGCAAGTCGGGGCTGAAGTTCAGGACCTGCGAGTAGATGGGCGAGCCATTCTCCGGGACACTTCCGGGACCTCCGACCAGGAAGCACTGGCCCGGCCCCACGACCCCGGACAGGGCATACCGCCCCGTGGTGTAGTCCGCCCCACCCATGCCCAGGCTGTAGCCGGACAGGTCCACTGCCTGCACCGTGCCGTTGTAAATCTTGACCCACTCGAATCCGTCATCCGTGCCGGGATGGTCGTAATAGACCTCGGCCAGGATCAGGCGGGCGGAGGCAGGCTCGACCACGTGGACGAGCGCGACGAGCGTGACCCCGGCCAGGGTCGCGCGGACCTCCGCATCCCCGGCCGCGAGACCGGCCAGAGGGATCGAGACCGCGATGTCGCCCTGCGGCACCTCGACCGTCCCGGGGTGGTCCACGATGCCCGCGGGTTCGCTCTCGACCCCGAGCGTGACCGGCGCCTGGAACGCCGGGATGTCCAGGATCGCGAAGACCTCGCCCTCGGCCCCGACCTCGATCTCCGTCTCCTCTGGGACCAGGAGGGTCAGGGTTGGGACCTCCTCGCCCCCCACGACCCGGATGGAGGCATGCACCTGATCCGCTCCGAGGATCGCAAAGACCGGGACGGGCTCCGGGTCCGCGAGGAACCCCTCTGCCACCACCTCTGCCTCGGCCGCCCCGGCCGGCACCTCGACGCCCCCGCCCTGAAACGTGACCCGCGTCTTGTCCTCGGAGACCATTGCCACCCACACCGGCTCGCCTCCCGCATGGTCGAGCCGCACGCGCATCCTCGGGACCGGGACCATGGGACCCGCGCCCGCGAGGACGAAGCCGGGGTCCGGCTCCAGCGCGACGAGGCGCGGCCCCTCAAGCACCGCGTCCTCGGGACCTCGGGGCTCCAGTTTGGAATGCCCGTTCGCGAACCGCAGCACGCCCGCGAGGGTCGCGTACCCCTGACCCACGGTCGGGAAGGGTTCGACGCGGTAGAGGAAGTCATTGACCCGCAGGACCCCGTCCACCACGAACTCCCAGGTCGGGGACGAGTCCCCGGGCCCCGGCGGCGGCGCCGTGTCCGTCACCACGACGTCCTGGACCCGCACCACGACTCCCTCCAGGGCCGCGGCGCGCGGCCCGCCAGTCGCGACTTCGGGCGCGAGGACCTCGACTGGTTCCGGTGCTGCCTCCCCGTGACCCGTGACGGACCGGGCGGACACCTGGGAAACCTGGACCTGCCCAAAGTAATCCTGGACCACGCCGATGACCTCGACCCGGTCCCCGGCCGCGACCTCGACTGCGCCCGCCGGGTCATAAACGTAGAGACCGCTCCAGTCCGCGCCCGCGTACCCCGAGTCCCCGGGGACCATCTGGAGGAAGTACCCCCGAGGGCTGCCGTTCTTCGTCCCCACTCCCGTGACGAGCGCCGGGCCCACACGGACCCGGGTCTCCAGGGGGATCACACCGGTCTTGATCTCCCGGATCGTGGCCGGGCAGGGCTCCAACCCTGGATTGAAGGCATCGGGACAGGCGTCGCACGCATCCCCCTTCGCGTCCTGGTCGCGGTCCTCTTGGCCGGAGTTCGCCGCAAAAGGGCAATTGTCGAGGGCCGAGGGGACCCCGTCCCCGTCCGGGTCTTCGGGGTCCGGGGCCGTGCACTCGGTCGCGAACGCCACGAGCGGGCACGGGTCACAGGCATCTCCCAGGCCGTCCGCGTCCGCGTCGGCCTGCTGCCCGTGGTCCATCGGCCGGGGCGGGTCGAACACGCGGGGGCAGAGGTCCGCGGCGTTCGGGACCCCGTCCCCGTCCAGGTCGTCTTCCGTCCGGACCCCGTCGTATTCCCCCGGCCGGAAGGGGCGGCACGAGGGCTCGTCGTCCGGGACGTCGCAGAAGAACAGGAAGTACGCCGAGGCGGGTTTCAGGCCCGCCAGGGTCTGCCCCGTTTCGCGCTGCGCGCACACGCGCTTCGGCACGCCGCAGACGTCGAAGGGCTCGCACCCCGACTCGCCATCGGGAAGGCCCGCGACGAGGTCCGCGTCCCCATAGAGGGGTACGCCCGCGCGCAACACCAGGACCACGTCCTGGACGCCCGCCTCCAGGACGGCCCGCTCGTCCGCCGCGCGGTGGGTATCGAAGATTGCGATGTCCGCGAGGAGCCCCGGCTTCAACGACCCGATCAGGTCCTCCAGACGCAGGACCTCCGCGGCCCGCGACGTCACCATGTCCAGGAGGTCCCTGTCAGAAAAGAATCCATCAAGATAGTCGCGATTGAATTCGGATGCGCAACGCAGTTCGCGCAGAAGATTCATGGAACCAGAGGCGGTCCAGTCCGTGCCGAGCGCGATGCGGACGCCCATCCGCGCATAGACCGTGACCGGGGCCGTATTTCCATACAGGTCCAGGTTCGAGCGCGGCGACCACACGAGCCCCGTGCCCTCCGCGGCCATGGCCGCCACGTCCTCGGGCAAGAGCCCGACGCCGTGGATGAAGGCCGTGTTCGGGCGGACGAGGTCCTGGCCCCCGGACTGCGCGCCGCTCAAGCACAAGAACTCGTTGCGGGCCGCGTCGTTGACCCCTTCCGCCACGTGGGGCACGTAGCAGGGCATCTGGGCCACGGATGACGCGCTCTGGATCGAGGGGTAGGAACACGACCCGACGAGCATCTGCCCGCCGCTGTCCCCGAGCGGGAAGGTGTCGTAGGTCACCGTCTTGGCCGGGTCGAGTCCCGACGTGTCCTTGTCGAGGTTCCGCACAAGCCCGGCCACACCCCCGGACCCGAACAAAGACGTGGTCCCGGCCAGGACGTGACGCAACTCGCCCCAGGCGACCGCGCCCGAGGTCTGGGGGACCGGGATCGCGGTGTGACCGTTGAGGCCCTTGCGCCATTCGTGACGGTGGTCGTAGCGCTCCGTCCCGTGGTCCGCGGGGTCGTTGCCCGCGTAGGTGATGTGGTCGTGCGCATTGATGAGCCCCGGGCTCACGAGCCCGTAGCGGCAATCGAGCCGCGTCGCCCCCGCGAATCCCTCCTGTCCCGAGCAGTCGCACGCCGCGCACCGGATGACGCCGGTCCCGTCCACCAGGAGGTGCCCGTTGCGCAGGAGGCCGCCGGGGACCACGATGTCCCCACGAACCAGGAGCCAGGCGTCCCCGGCCGACAGGGTGCAGGACCCGGAACCGGGCTCCGGCAGGGGGGGATTGTCGCACGAGGCCGGGGGCGGACCGCCCGGATCGCCCGCGTCATGGCCCTCTCCGGAGTCCGCGAGGTCCGGCCCCGTAAGGTCTTCCGGCTGCAACACCTCGCCGTCCACCGGCCCGGGGTCGCGCGAGTCCTCGCCCCACATGTCCAAGTTGCCCTCCTCGGGCGCGTCCGCAGGGTCCGTGGCCGGGTCGGCCCGGGCATCGAGGTCCGGCCCGGACACGCCTTCCCCGTCCCCGGGGACCCAGGCGTCCCCGACGCCCGGCCCGTCCGCCTCGGGCGCCGGGAGGTCCCCTGGCTCCGCGTCCCGCGCCTGGTCCCCTCCGGGGTCCCGCCCACCCGCGGACCCGCCGCTACAGGCCGCCACCGCCCCGGCCATCAACGGGACCCACCATCGCCCGCTGGTCATCCTCATCTCGGCCCCTCGAAACAGACGCACGCAGTGTACCGAAATCAGCTCGGCGAGCACATTGACGATCCCTTCTCGAAACAACACCAGCCCCGTGTCTCGCCCCGACTCCACCGAGAAAGGCGACCGCTCTCCGAGCAATCCGCGATGTTGGCTCGGCCAAGATCCATGCGGGTCTCATCGGTGCC
>JBBIPO010000165.1:0-8345 GCA_037442805.1 Deltaproteobacteria bacterium | reverse complement strand
CGTCCTGGGCAATCCGTGCCGACAACGCGGATGGCTCGAATCGCGTTGTGCCTTGACGCTCCCCGGCCGCCTGATGTATTCCTGCCCGCATGGACGCGGGAATCCAACGGACGGAACCCTCCCGGAACGAGGTCCCGACCCGGCGGGTGCACGTCATCACGTACGGCTGCCAGATGAACGTCTATGACACCCGCCGGATCGTCCAGGTCCTGCGACCCCTCGGGTTCGAGGAAACCCCGGACCCGGCCATGGCGGACCTCGTGCTCCTGAACACGTGCAGCGTGCGCGAGAAGCCGGAGCGGAAGGTCCTGTCCACCCTCGCGCGGCTCAAGCCCCTCAAGGAGGCGAGGCCCGGCCTCCTGCTCGGCGTCTGCGGGTGCGTGGGTCAGCAGCACGGCGAGGCGCTCCTGGAGCAGGTCCCGTACCTGGACCTCGTGTTCGGCACGGACAACATCGCCGACCTCCCCGCCCTGCTCGAGTCCGTGGGCCGCGGCCGCCGGGAAAGTCGCACGCGGCGCATGGCCCGCCGCGACTACCGCTTCATCGAGGCAGACCCCGAGGTCGAAACGGGTCCGACCGCGTTCCTGACCATCGCGAAGGGATGCGACAAGGCTTGCAGTTACTGCATCGTGCCGCTCGTGCGCGGACGCGAGGTCAGCAAGCCCCCCGACCAGGTCGTCGAGGAGGTCCGTCGCCTCGTGGCGTCCGGCGTCCGCGAGGTGACGCTCCTTGGACAGAACGTGAATTCGTACGGGCGCGACCGCCCGGTTGGTTGCGATTTCGTCGGACTCCTGGAGCGCGTGGCCGCGACGCCGGGTCTTCTGCGAGTGCGCTTCGTCACCTCCCACCCTGCGGATGCGGACGCGCGGATGATGGACTGCTTCGCGCGCCTCCCGGTGCTCGCGTCCTACCTGCACCTGCCGCTCCAATCCGGGTCCGACCCGGTCCTCGCGCGGATGCGTCGAGGATATTCCGTTTCAGAATACCTCCACAAAGTCGAGATGGCGCGGGCGGCCCGTCCGGACATCGCCCTGTCCACGGACATCATCGTGGGGTTTCCGGGCGAGACCCCCGAGGACTTCCAGGCGACGCTCCGCGTCGTCGAGGCCGTGCAGTTCGACACCATGTTTTCTTTCAAGTTCTCGCCGCGCCCAGGCACGGCAGCGGCGCGCCTGACCGACGACGTCCCGGAGGTGGAGAAGGCCGCGCGCCTGCGCGACCTCCAGGCCCTCCAGGACCAGATCACGGCCGCGCGGATGCTTCGCCTGCTCGGGCGTGACGAGGAGGTGTTGGTCGAGGGACCGAGCCGCAACGACGCGCGGGAATGGATGGGCCGGACGAGCACGAACTACCTCGTCCACTTCCCGCCCCCGGACAAGGGAATGGTGCGACCGGGAGACATGGTCCGCGTCCACATCGAACAGGTCCTCGCGCACTGCCTGCGCGGGACCATCCGCGGGGACGCGCGCGCGGACTGAAGGGAGGGACGGATGCCGGTGCTCGTCCAGGTGTTCGGGCTCATCACGGACGAGGAGACGAAGACCCCGGTCGTCATCCTCAGGGCGGTGGAGGGCGAGGAAACCCTGCCCATCCAGATCGGGGTCGCCGAGGCCACGGCCATCCTCGCCGCGCTCCAGGGGACCGAGATGCCCCGGCCGATGACGCATGACCTCCTGGCCAGCGTGCTCCAGACGCTCGGGGGCCATCTCGAGAAGGTCGAGGTCGTGGACCTGCGCGAGGGGACGTTTTACGGGATGCTCTACATCCGGAAGGGCCGCGGGGTCGTCCGGGTGGACAGCCGGCCGTCCGACGCCATCGCGCTCGCTTTGAGAACCAGGGCCCCGATCTACGTCGCGGACGAGGTCTTCCGCAAGGTCCAGCCGAGCGACGTGACCGAGGCGAGCCGCTCGCATTGGATGAGTTTCGTGCACGCGCTCGAGTTGCTCGCTGGGAAGAAAGAGTTGGTGGACTAGGAGGCGGGAACTTTGTTCTTCAAGGCCAAGGACCTGATGACCGTCGGAAACATCGCGGCCGGGATGGGCGCGGTGCTCGTCGCGATGGAGGGGATGAGCGCGAGGACCTCGGAGGAAGCCGCGACCTACGTGTTCTGGGCGGGTATCTGCATCCTGGCGGCGTTTTTCTTCGACATGTTCGATGGGCGTGTGGCTCGCCTCCTCGGCCAGATGAACCGATTCGGCTCCGAGTTCGATAACATCGCGGACCTGACCAGTTACTCGGTGGCCCCGGCCTTCGTGCTGTATCTCGCCTTCCGCAAGGTCGCCGTGCTCCCGGGCGCGGACGACGGCTCGTGGCTGCGAATGGCCGTGTGCGTGCTCGTCGCCCTCGTGCCGTCGGTCTGCGGCTGCATCCGCTTCGCCCGCTTCAACGTGCGCCGCCTCGATATCCCGGGGTTCTGGATCGGATTCCCGCGCCCGGCCGCGGCCTTGATGATGGTCTCGCTCGTCAACTCCCACCTCTTCGTGAACTCCGGGGTCATGGGGTGGGCCGGGGTCGCGCTCGTCGTCTTCCTCGGGCTGATGAATCTTTCTTTGGTTCCTTACATCAGCCATCACGAGCGAAAGTGGTCCTGGCACCTGAAGGTCATCCTGAACATGGTCTGGGTCACGGTGGTCCTGGCCTTCGTGGGAGGCGTGCTCCTCGACGTGATGCCCGCGCGGACCGTCTTCGATGTCGTCCTCCTGTGGCTGTCGTTCTACCTGTTCGTCCAGTGGACCGACATCCCGGAGGCGACCCGGCGGGACATTGCGCGACTCACGGCGGACTGGAACGACTGAGGGACGGCGCATGAAACGCCCCCCGTCTCCGAGCGACCCCCTCGTCACGCGCCGGACTTTGCTCGCGTGGGCCGCGGGCGGGCTGGTGTTCTGGGCCGCACCGCGTCCCGGCAAGGCCGAGGTCTCGACCCTCCCCCCGCTTCCGGACCCGCCGGGCTCCCGCTACCCTGGGGAGCGCATCCTCGTGTGGTGGCCGCCTTTTCTCGACCCGTCCAGGGCGCGCGTCGTGGTCCTGCGAGACGGCCAGCCGGCCGGGGAGGCCCCCGTGGTCCTGCCCTCGGAGCCAGGGGGGCGTTTCCTCGCCGTCGAGGCCCGCCCGCCGTCCCCCGTCCGGCCGGGTCGCTACGACTTCGTCCTGGCCGTGGGGCCAGTCCGCCTGGCCCTCGGCGGCTTTCGCATTGCGCCGTATCGTTTCGGGTGTTGACGGCATGACCCGCGGGCGCCTGGTTGTCGTCGCGACCATCCTCCTGTGCGCGCCGGCGTTCGCCCGCGACCTCGGCCCCGAGTGGCCCCAGGTGAAGGTGGACCGCGTGGAGGCGTCGGACCCCGCGCGGTGGCGCCTCCTGGTGACCGCCCTCGCGGAAGGGGCACAGGCCATCCCGATCCTGGACCACGGGCTCGACGTGTACCTCGCGCGCGGAAACGAGGCGCTGGACGTACGGGGGGCCACCCCCCTCACGCGCTTCGATGGGGGCGCGGCCGCGAAGGGGTTTTCGGGAACGATTCGCCCAATGGGGAAGTCCGACGTGGCCCAGGCCGCGGTCATCGTGGTCGCGTCCCACGCGGAGGTCACCCCCGACGTGCGCGAGGTCCTCGCCAAGGCCATCGAGGCGCTCCTGAAGGGCCTCAAGAAGGACGCTCGCGTCGCGGTCCTCCTCTATGGAGACACGCTTCAGGTGCTCTGGAGCCCCGACGGCCAGCGCGGCGACTGGAGGGACCTCGACGACTACCAGAGTTGTCTGGGCCGCCTGAGGGGCGAGGTCGCGGGCGCACGCTCCGGCGAGACCGGCGTGCCGTGCGGGCGCCTGATGGAAGGCCCGGACAAGGTCCTGGGGTGGCTTCAAGTCCTGCCGCCTGGGCAGGGGTTGTTCCCGCGTCTGTTCGGCCTGCGCGAGGCCGACGAGGTGATCACCGAGGCCGCCGCCCGGGGACACGAGGTCCTGAAACGTCCCCGGCAGCCCGACGAGGTCGTGGAGCCCTTCGCGGCCGGGGCGGTCGAGGCCGCGGCCCGCCTCCTGATGGCCGGCTCCGACCCCGAAGCCGAGCGCCTGGTCTTGCTCCTGTCCGATGGCCGGGATGGGTACTTGCGGGTCGCGGACCTGGCGAGCGAGCGGGTCAGCCGAGGCCGGGCCTGCACCGAGGGGGCGAAATCCTGCGCAGCGAGGGCCGCTCGGGAGGCTGGACGCGGTCGGGCCCCCCCCGGGGGCGACCATGAAGGCGGCTCGCCCGAGTGCACCCGGGAGGTCCTGGAATGCGCGATCCCCCGGGTCGCAACCGCCCTGCGCCGGCGCGAGGACGTGGTCCGCGAGTACCTGACCTTGCTCGTGCGACGGTTGCGGGCGGCGCACGTGCGGGTGCACGCCATCGCGCTCCCGGGCACGGACGAGGTCGGAACCCGGCGCCTTCAGGCCATCTCCCTGAAGACGGGAGGGACGTTCCGGTCCGCGGGAGACGTGGCGCTCCTGGCCAAGGACGTCCCCCAGGCCCTGGCCGACGAGATGAAGTCGCAAGTCGTGATTATCCCGCCGGTCGGACTCGACCCGGAGCAGGAGTATTCCGTGGCCGTGACCCTGGCCGGCCAGGAACGGGTTTCGTCGGCGCCCTACCGTTTCCGGACCGGGCCCCGTGTGTTCTTCTTTGAGCGTCCCCTCGCGCGCGCAAGGGCGTTCGTGATCTCGAAACTGGGGCACGGACTCGGCCCGCCCGTGTTCTGGGTCGGGGTGGTCGTCGGGACGCTGATGGTGCTGGCCATGGCCTGGACGATGGGAAAGGGGATCGTCGGCCTCGGGAAGCGGCTCGTGAAGAAGGGCGGCGTCCAGGTCCCCAAGGCGCCGAAGCCCACGGGCGGGAAGATTCCGACCCTGAAACGTCCTGGAAAGTGACAGGAAACATGGGAAGAATCATCATCGCTGGTCGCTTCCTGGACCTGCCGGCCGACATCCCGGTGACCACGTTCCTCGACCCCGGGGGCCTGTCCTTCTACGAGCAGTACGGCCCGGTGACCACGGCTCGGACCTACGTCAACGACCTGAATGAGAGCGCGCCCCACGTGACCCCGAGGCGCCTGCCGCCCCCCTTGCAGGGGCGGGCGGGACTCGGGGGCGCGGGGTGGGCCGAGGCTGGGGAAGGCGACCCGCTGAAGGCCCTGCGCAAGGTGGTTCACACGGTCGTGCTGCACCACGACGGATCCCCGTCGAGCCGCGCGTGTTTCCAGACCCTGCTGACCCGTGGCCTCTCGACGCACTTCATGGTGGACGAGGACGGCCACATCTACCAGGCCACGGACGTGGCGGACGAGGCGATCCATGCGAGTGGCGTCAACGCGGTCAGCGTGGGGATCGACCTGAACAACCTCGCGCCGAACCTCCTGAACGCGCGGCCGTCCGAGAACGGGGCCGGGGGGCGGACGATCTCGCCGGAGAAAACGATCAACGGGACCGTGTTCCGATCGTACAACTACACGGAGCCACAGTACCGGTCCCTCATCGAGTTGTTGCGCGTCCTGTGCGATGCCCTGGGCATCGAACCCCTCTTTCCAGTGGGCGAGGACGGGAACATCCTCGATTCGGTCTTGCAGGCCCCGCCACCGGCGGAGTTCCGGGGGATCCAGTGCCATTGGCATTCCTCGGCGGACAAGTGGGACCCGGGACCCGGACTCGACTGGGAGCGCATCCTCGCCGGCTTGCGGGCCGAGGAAGCGACTGTGCCGATCATCCCCGTCGGGCTATTTGGGGCCTTGACCCCGAACGACCAGGGCCAATGGGAGCGCGAGGTCTGGGAGACGGAGGAGTCCGCGCGCAAGGCCGTCACATCGGCCATCGCCGCGGAGCAGACCGGGGAACGACTCCTCGACGCCTTCTGCCGCGCGATCGAGAAGGGTGCCGGGGGGGGCTACTACCCCATGGGCGTCAACCAGACCTGGCACAACGGCATCCACATCCCGGCCCGGCGCGGGACCATGGTGCGCCCCATGATCCCCGGTGACCTGGTCGCGGCCCACCTCGTTCCCAGGGAGTCATGGCCGGAACTCGGGAGCAACAACTTCGTGCTCCTGCGTCACCGCATCCGCCTGCCGCCGCGTTTCTCCGTACCCGAGGTCCCGGCGACCCCGGAGGGCGCGCCCGCGGCCGAAAACATCCTCACCGTGTTCTCGCTGTACATGCACCTGGACGGCGTGGACTGGAACGACCCGCCCGCGACTTCCCTGTTCCAGAAACTGGCCGCGCACGCGTCGAACGCGGCTCCCCCGAAGGAACGACCCACCCGCGCGACCCTCGAGACCCACCCCAAGGCCCATCAGGTCGAGGCCCTAAAGAAGGGGTATGTGGGGCTGTTCTCGCCGGTGGACGATGAAGCCGCGGCGATCCGCCTGGCCCCTCGGGACGAGCTGTGGCGGGTCGGCGAATTCGGTCCAGAGGACGACCGCCGTCCCCTGGTCCACATCGAGGTGTTCGCGGACGCCTCCTACTCCGAAGCGATGGAATTATCGCTGTACGGAAAATATCTTCAGGTCGGGCCTGACGAGCCGGAGTCCACAGACCTCGTCGTGCGGTCCCGTGCGCTTCTGGGCCTGTTCGGGGAGCCGAGGTCTTTCCAGGCGCCGTTCAGGACCGAGAAGACCCTGGGCTCGTCCCAGATCCGGGAGTTCTTCGAGGAGGCAAGAGATGCCGACATCCTGAAGATTCGCGCGGCCCTCCGGCGCATGATCACGCGCCACGTCTCCGAGTGGTCCGACCGCGTGCAGTGGGTGGACGCCCTGCTCAGGGCCCAGGAGGAAGAGGACTGGATCAAGCGAATCGGTCCGGCCGCGTCCGAGTCCTCGTGGGTCTTCGCCGACCAGGTCCGCACGTACCTCCAGTACGTCTGGCTCACCGAGGAGGTGGCAGCCCACATCGGCGCGCGGTGGGACCACGGCGTGTTCACCTATTTCCACCCCATCTATTTTCTGCTGTGGTGGTTGTACCGCCGTTCCGCGGTCCGAGGCAAGACGCTCGAGCAGATCCTCCGGGAACTCGGGGGTCAGGACCTTTCGCTCCGGCGCGGCGTCACCTCGCCCCTGGAGGAGGTCCTGGACCTGCCGGGCGAGGGGGAGTGGGAGATCTGACGAGGGGGACGCAACCCGGCGCAAGGCCGAAGGACAAGCGTAGCTCGCGCCGTGGTCCGGGTTCGGGGGTGGGGAAGGGGCTCCGCAGCGGTCACCGACACGGCCACGGCCACCGTCCCTGAAAGCGCGCGCAGCGCGCCATGGAGTGCGGCGTGCAAACGCCGCCCTGTCATGGCCGCGCAGCGGCCCGTGGAGTGTCGGGTGCCAACCTGGCCCTGTCACGGGGGCTCTCCGGCCGCTCCGGCGAGGAGTCTATGCAACTCCACGAGGTCCTGGACCACGAGGTCGGGGTGGCACGGCGACCCGGTCACGTCCTCCACGCGCGTCTCGCCCGACAGGACCAGGACCGCGAGCATCCCCGCGGTCCGGGCCATTCGCACGTCCGTGTAGAGGCGGTCCCCCACGAAGGCGATCCGGTCCGGGGGTTGGCCGAGGCGCGCGGACAGGACCTCGATCATGCGGGGGCCAGGCTTGCCGATCACCTCGTCGGGACGGCGCCCCGTGGAGGCCTCGACCAGCGCGAGGAAGGACCCGACGTCCGGCAGATACCCGTCCGGGACCGGGCAGTTGACGTCGGGATGGGTTGCGACGAAGAACACCCCTCGCCGCACGAGGTCGCATAGATCGCGCATCTTCCCGTAGGTCAGGCCGGTATCGAACCCCAACACCACCGTGTCTGCCTCGCGCGGGTCCTCCGCGAGACCGATCCCCCCGTCGTGGAACTCGCGGACCAGAGACGGGGTCCCGACCAGGAAGACGCGAGCGCCCGGGCGGTGATGTCGGAGGAAGGCAATGGTGGCCTCTCCGGAGGTCAGGACTTCTCGCGGGCGCGTGGGAAGGCCGAGCGCGTTCAGTCGTTCCACGTAGTCGTCCCGGCCATGTGACGAGTTGTTGGTCACGAAGACCGTGGGGATGCCCCGAGCGTCCAGGAGTTCCTGGAGTTCGCGGGCCCCCGGCAAGAGCCGATCCCCGAGCCACGTGGTCCCGTCCAGGTCCAGGGCGAAGGCCCGGATGGACAAGAGGCGGCTCAAGGAACCCGGCGTCATCTCGCGCATGGGAACCCGTCCAGAGGGACCTGAGCGAGCGTGACAGAACCCCGGGAACCGTGTCAATGACCAGTCGTGGGGCCCCATTTCTTGTTTGCAGGGGGACGCAAGCGCGAGGCGACATGGCGCCTTGAAGTCCCACTTGAAGATCGCGACCAGGTCTCGCCTGAGGTTCCCGTG
>JBBIPO010000164.1:0-8406 GCA_037442805.1 Deltaproteobacteria bacterium | reverse complement strand
CGGACTGCGCGTACGGGCTGTGCCTGCCGACCCTGGGGGGCTCGGTGTGCACGGTCCCGTGCCTGGACGAGTGCCCGGACCCGACCTGGGTCTGCGAGTACGTGTCTCCGCCCGGCGTGGACCCGCTGTATGCCTGCGTGCCCCCGCGGACCTCGCTGTGCCGCCCCTGCACCGCGGACAGCGACTGCGGCCTCGTGCCCGGCGAGGAGGCGCGCTGCGTGGTGTACGGTCCGGTCGGACGCTTCTGTGCGGTCACTTGCGAGGATGAAACGAATTGCCTGGAAGGGTTCACATGCGCGGATAGGACGACCGCGGGCGGGGAGGGGGCGCGGGTCTGCGTGGCGGATTCGGGGGACTGCCCGTGCCTGTTCGGGTTCGTCGGGCTCGCGACCCCGTGCTTCGTCCAGAACGAGGCGGGCACGTGCCTGGGTCAGCGACTGTGCACGAAGGTGGGCGAGGAGGTGTCTTGGGTGGCTTGCGATGCGCCGACCCCGGCTCCGGAGACCTGCAACGGCCTGGACGACGACTGCGACGGGGTCCCGGACGACGGGCTCGGGGTCGTGCCATGCGGGAGCGGCGTCTGCGCGCGGGAACTGCCCGCCTGCGAGCAGGGCCACCCCGTGGTCTGCGACCCCTTCGCGGGGGCCATGGCCGAGAAGTGCAACGGGCTCGACGACGACTGCGACGGCGACACGGACGAGCAGTGGCCGGACAAGGGTGCACCCTGCGACGGCCCGGACCCGGATTCGTGCCCGAACGGGGTGCTGGGGTGCTCGGACCAGGGGGACATACTGGTCTGCATGCACGACGACGTGAACTTCGTCGAGGTATGCAACGGGCTCGACGACGACTGCGACGGCGACACGGACGAGGTCGCGGACCTGGGCGAGACCACGTGCGGGCTCGGCGTGTGCTGGCACACGATCCCGAACTGCCTGGGCGGGCAGGCCCAGACGTGCAACCCGATGGAGGGGGCACAGCCCGATGACCCGCCGGACCCTGATTATCTTGACACGAACTGCGATGGAGTGGACGGGGACATCCAGAAGGCGGTGTTCGTGGACGTGGCGACCGGCAAGGACCTGAACCCCGGGACCCCGGACCTGCCCAAGAAGAGCATCGGGGCGGGCCTGGACCAGGCCGCGGCGGACGGCAAGGCCTACGTGCTGGTCTCGCTCGGCGTGTACAACGAGACGGTGACCCTGCGCGACGGCATCGGGCTGTTTGGCCAGTACGACAAGGCGGCCGGGTGGTCGCGCAAGCCCGAGAACACGACCCAGGTCAAGGGCGGGACCCGCGCGGTCATCGCGGACGGACTCGCGAAGCCCACGACGATGCAGGGGTTCTTCATCACGAGCGACTCCGCCACGAACCCGGGCGAGTCGTCCTACGGGGTCTTCGCGCGCAACAGCCCCGGTCTGTCCCTCGTCGGCAACGTGATCCAGGCCGGCAGCGGGGCCTCCGGGGCGTCCGGGGCCGCGGGGATGCCCGGCCTGAACGGCAGCAACGGGTCGAACGGCAGCCAGGGTTGCGAGTACGCCTGCCAGTCCGGGTATCTCAACTGCGACATTACTACCTGTCTGGTGGGAAATTGCGGCTCGTGTACCCGGCCCCAGGGTGGCGCAGGGGGCGCGAGCCCCTGCGGGGCGAACGGCGGCAAGGGCGGGGACGGCGGGTCGAGCAACGGCAGCGGCTACGCCGGGGCCAAGGGCAGCGGGACCAGCGGGGGCAACGGCGGGTACGGCGGGGCCACGCAACACAACGGCGGCCCGGGCGACTCGGGGCTTGGCGGGCAGGCCGGCGCGAACGGTGGCGCAGGGCTCTTGTTCGGGGTCGCGGGGGACTCCGGCTACGTCCCGGCGGATGGGGTGGCCGGGGCCCCGGGCACGGACGGGAGCGGCGGCGGTGGCGGTGGTGGCGGCGGCGGAGACGCGTGGGACCTCTTCAACTGCTGCAAGACCTACGGCTCCTCGGGCGGCGGCGGTGGGGGCGGAGGGTGTGCAGGCCAAGGGGGTGCGGGCGGCGGTGGGGGCGGCGGCTCCTTCGGCGTCTTCGTGGTGGGCGCGGCCATCCGGCTGGAGAAGTGCACCATCAAGACCGGCAACGGCGGGACCGGGGGTAACGGGGGGCTGGGTGGCAGCGGAGGGGCCGGGGGCTCGGGCGGGTCCGGCGGACCCAAGGGTGACAACGACAACCAGGGCATCGGCGCGGCCGGCGGCAAGGGCGGGAACGGAGGCAACGGCGGTCACGGCGGCGGGGGCGGCGGGGGACCCACCGTCGGCGTGGTCTGCGCGGGCGGGGCGGGCGTCACGCTGGATCAGACCTCGTTCCAGCTGGGCCAGCCAGGTCCGGGCGGGTGGTCCCAGGGGAACTCGGGGGTAGCGGGCCTGAAGGCGGAGACCAGGGGTTGCGCCCCCTGATTCTGTGGAATTGCCTGGTGTCCTACCGCTTCTTGAATCGGCTCAACAGGCTCTGAAATCCGCCGAGGAACCCCGTGGATCGGCTCCGGGTCTGGCGCATTGCCAGCAGCCGCATCTCGCGCCGCGATTCGACGTGCCGGGGATTGATCGCGAGGGCATCCTGCAAACACTGTCGCTGCTTGTCAGGGTCCCCGGCCGCCTTGTAATACAATGACATGAAATAATGTGGTTCATGGTCGTTGGTGCTGGCCTCGATGGCCTTCTCGAACCACTGGCGGGCCTCCTCCAGGCGGCGGGCCTGCGGGAGCGCCTCGTTCTGCATGATCGCGTACCCGAGGTAGCAGAAGTAACGCCCGGTCGCCGGGTCGAGTTCGGCGGCCTTGCGAAAGCAGGCCTCGGCGTCCTGAAAGGCGCGTCGCTGCAGGAACAGGGTTCCCTTGTGGAAGAAGATCCGGGCCTCCTGCGTCCGGTCCCGGGCCGCCCGCATCTCTCCCGAAGTCATGCCCGGGGCCGCGCGGACCTGCGCATCGTACTCGGCGCGCTTCTTGCGGTCCGTCAGCGTGTTGTAGGCCTCGGTCAGGGCCTTGAAGACCTCCACGGCCTCGCGCTCGAGCCCCTGCAAACGCTGCCGCGACAGGGCGTCCGGGTGCAGGAGCTTGGCGAGCGCGAAGTAGGCGTTCCGTACGGCGGACAGGTCCGCATCTCGCGGAACGCCCAGCAGGGCGAAGTAGTCCCCGCTCTTCAGGAGGGCATACTTTTCCTGAATCAGGTCCGAGAGCGTCTTTGCAGGAGTCCCCTGGGGTTCCACCGGCCGGCCCAACCCCGCGTGCCATGGGAACTATAGCCGTCTTGCCGCGCCGGATGCAAGGGGTTCCGAGAGCCCCAAATCGTCGGGTACCACGCGGCGTTTCGGCCCGCTTCGTGGCCGTGGGCGTGGGCGAAATCGGTGCGTGGGGTCACCCACCGAGTGACGTGGTGCGAGACGGACGCGAATCGTCTCCACCGACTCCTGCGCCCACGGTGACGAGAATGCGGCGGCGATGACCCGACGATCAAGGAGGGCGCGCATTCTCCGTCTTCTTGGCGGTCCGAAAGGACCGGGACTAGGATTGACGGCCGGGAAAGGGGGTGAACGGATGGTCTGGGGATTCAGGACCCTTCTGGCGATCCTACTGGTGGTGGGCTGCCGCAGGGTGGACCCAGGGGACCGGGCGGAGGGAGAGGCGAGGCCGGAAGGCCGGATCACCACGTGGTATCCGGAGGACCGCAACCGCTCACGGGGCGAACGGCCGGACCTCGGTCCGATTGACCGCTCGGTCCTCGTGAAGCAGGTCGGCGAGGGTCCGCCCGAGTCCTACAACATCCGCATCGAACCCGAGGACACGCTGGACCTCTTCGTCCAGTGGACCGGAAAACCCGTCGAGGTCCTGTTGCAGTGGAATCCCGAGGTTCGCGGCAAGGGGCTCGTCCCCGGGGAGTGGTTCCGGGTGGTGCTCACCCCGGGCGAGTTCGACCGCTTCAACGGGACGCGAAAGGCCTATCTGGCCGAGTCACGGACCTTGAGAGACCTGGGGCTCGAGGTCCGCGAGGTCGTCTCGCACACGGTGCAGGAGGGCGAGACCCTGAAGGGCCTCCTCGACCGGTACCCCACCTCGCTCGACCTGATGGAGAAACTGAACCCGAAACTGCGCCTGACCGGGATCCGGCCCGGGCAGGTCTTGAGAATTCCACTGGTCGGCGCGGCGCAATCGGAGACCCCCGCGCTTCCCGGACCGAAGCCACCTGCGCCGCCTCCGGTCCCGGTCCCGCCAGGGCCTCCCAAGCCCCAGACCGTGCAGCCCGCACCTCCCACCGAGAGACCAGCGCCGCCCGACAAGGCCGTTGCGACCTCGCACGAGGCTCCTCGGCCCGCATCGCTGGCTCCCGGGACCGTCGAGTACGTGGTCCAGCCAGGGGACACGGCCTGGGGGGTCGCGCGTCACCGCTTCGGGGTCGAACTTCAGGACCTGGCGGAGGCGAACCCGGGCGTGGACCTGGACCGCCTCCGGCCCGGGATGAAGCTGGTCATTCCGAAGAAGCGGTGAGGTCCGGCCCGGACCGAGGACGGGCGCCAGGTGCCCGCGCCGTCGCGGGATCCCCGTCAGGTCGAGGCTCAACGCGGACCCCGGACGGGTCCACGTCTAGGTCGAGGAACTCGTGGGGGCCGGGGCCCACGGCCTCCCGGAAGGCCCGCCAGTCCGCGTCCGCGGGCAGGGCCGCGACCACGATGTCCCCCCCGCCCGCGCCAGACGGCTTGGCCGCTCCGCCGAATCGGCGCGCGGCCCGCGCCACGGACTCGACGAAGGGATCCACGATGGGGACCCCGGCCGAGCGTCCGAGGCGGTCCATCAGGTCCCGGTACTGTTCGAACGCGGCGATGACGACCCGCGCGTCTTGCGGGCCTCGAAGGACGAGGTCGCGCGCCACGGACGCCAGGTCCGCGATCAGGCGATGGTACGCGAGCGCGGACCGCACCTGGCGGCACGCCTCGACCATGGTGCGCGTCGAGGCGGGGCGGCCGGACCACACGAACGCGAGGCGCACCCCGGGCGCCAGGTGCCACGGCGAACACTCCGGCCGACCCGAATCCCCTCGCCACAGCACGACGCATCCGCCGTGGACGGAGGCCGCGAGGTCGCCCCCGCTCCCCGCCGCGCGCTGGAAGGAGTCGTGGACCCCGTGCGCCACGTCCCAGATCCGCCGTCGGACCTCGGGGGACGTGATGGCCTCGCCCGCCTCGTGGAACGCGCTCGCGACCGCGGCCACGACCACGGCCGCGCTGGACCCCAGGCCCAGTTTCCGGCGGCCGCGATACAGGGCCGACGAATCCGCGCGCCACGCGGTTTCCGCAAGGTCCGGATGGCCCAGGGACTCGGCCGCAGCGCGACGCGCCCGCGCCACGAGCGGACGCATCCTGCCCGCAGTCCGGCGCAGGACTACCCGGCGCGATACGGCCATGACCACGGCGTCCGCCCCTTCCAGGACCGCGTATTCCCCGATCAGGAACGCCTTGCCGGGGGCCGAGATCGCGCACGCAGGCGCGTCGCCGTGGGTGGCGACCCGGGTCATCGGGCCTCGACCTCGCGTCGGGCCCGCACCCACTCCGCAAGCGGCCCTGTCAGGACGCGCGGGGCCCGGGCCAGGTCGTCGAGGGTCCGGCTCCCGGTCAACACCATCGCCGTCCTGAGGCCGCGGAGCAGGCGTCGCAGCCACCGCTCGACCTCTTCCTCTCCCCCGCGAAACCACGCCTGGATGACCGGCGCGGCCACTCCGACCATCCGCGCGCCCAGGGCCACGGCCCTGGCCGCGTCCAGCCCGCTTCGCACGCCCCCGGACGCGATCACCTCGAGTCCGAGCCCGGCGACCTCCGTCAACGCGGCCGCGGTCGGGATGCCCCACGTGTCCAGGGCGGCCCACTCCGGGTCAGCCGTCATGCCCCCCCGCTCCACTTCCACCCGGACAAAGGAGGTCCCGCCCATCCCGGCCACGTCCACGTACCGCACCCCGGCGGCGCACAAGGTCCTCGCGACCTCCCGGGACAGACCGCATCCTACTTCCTTCACGATGACCGGGCGCCCGAGCCCCGCCACGGCCTCGGCAATGGCCCCGACCACCCCTCGGAAGTCCCGGTCCCCCTCGGGCTGCGCCATCTCGTGGGCTGGATTGAGATGGACGCACAGGGCGTCCGCCTCGATGAGGTCCAGGGCTTCGCGGATACGCGCGAGCGGCAGGCGCGCGAGTTGCGCGGCGCCGACGTTCCCGGCCAGGAAGACGTCCGGGGCCGCGGCGCGCACGCGGTAGGTCTCGGTCAGGGCCGGATTCTCGATCATGGCCCGCTGGCTGCCGACCCCGAAGGCGATCCCGAGGCGGGACGCCACGCGGGCGAGTCCCCGGTTGATGTCGCGGGCCTCCTCGGTGCCGCCGGTCATCCCGGTGATGAAGAGGGGGGCCTGGAAGAGTCGCCCCGCGAAGGTGGTGGACAGGACCACTTCGTCCGCGGCCATCTCGGGGAGGGCCTGATGCACCAGGAGCACCTGGTCGAACCACGGCGAGCCCACGGACGTGGCCCGCGCCCCGCCACGAAACGGGTCCAGGTGCTGGCGCTTGCGTCGTTCGGTCGGGGAATGTTCGTCCATGGACGTCTTCTCCCAAGCCGGATTCCAGTCGCCTCACCGGACCTCGTCCCAGCCTGGAACGCCGGTCCCGTAGGAAGCCTCGGCCAGGAGTCGGGTCGCCCGCTGCCGCACCTCCTCGAAGGGGCCGTGCAGGGTTGCCAGCGTGTCCCGGGTCCGCGCCACGCCGGGGTGGGACGGGAGCGGCCGCAGGGAGCCGAACCCAGCGCGCGTCCGGACCTCGTCGAGCAACTGCTCCAGTGTCGTGGCGAGCGCGCGGTATCTCTGCCGGAGTTCCGCGACGCGCCCCCGCGTGGTCCGGATGGCCTCCGGGTCCTCCAGCCCGACGAGCGGGCCGAGTCCCACCTCACGCTCCCAGTCCTCGGGCTCGGTGGTTCGATCGGCGGCCGACTGGAGCGCGTCGTCCAGGACCTCCAGGGCCGCCTCCCGCCTGCGGGCGAGGTCCAGCAGGTCCTCGATGTCGTGTCCCTGCGCGGGGTAGAGAACCTTCTGTCGCCGGTGCGCGAGCAGGAGCCGCGTCGTCCAGAGGACCGGGAACGTCCCATTGGCGATGAACAGGACCCACCACTCCGCGACCACGCCCGCGAGCCACGCGACCAGGGCATGGGCCAGCGGGATCAGCACCGCCATCGCCGCCAGGGCCGGGGCCACGCCGGGCTTGAGCAGGCTCTCCAGGTGCGCCGGGTGCCGCCGGCCCTTGAGCACGAGGACCGTGGCGACCACGAAGAAGGCGAAGACCCCGAAGGCGTACTGAACAAGCAGGGGAACCACGACGTCGCCGATCACATAGATGGAGGCGAGAAGGGCGAGGATGAGGATCGCGAAGCCGGCGAGGTCGCGCATGTCAGGGTCGTCGCTGCAAGGACCCGTCCCGTGCCCGTTCCAGCAGGCGGTGGAAGGACTCCGACTGTTCTTGGCCGTTGACCGACGAGATGCGGACCTCGGCCTCGCCGCCCCCGCGCGGATCCGGGCTCGTGGCCACGACCAGGCCCAGGATATGGAACTCGTGGTGCGGCGGGGGGTCCTCGATGACCATCCGCACCGAGACCATGGCCGAGACCGGCAGGGTCGTCGTGTCCGTACGGACCAGAAGGTAGCGGCGCCCAAGCCTGCGAACGGTTGCACGGTGGGTCTCCGTCCGATGAAAGACCTCCGCGGGAATCGAGACGGGAACGGATTCGATGGAGGTCTCGCCCGTCGCCCCGCCAGACGACTCCGGCGGCTGAAAACACTCGTCCATGACTCGAAACCGCGGGTCGGTCGGGATGCGGTCCACGAAACGACCTTTCTCGAACGAATACTCCACCGACGTCGGAGTCGGGGTCAGGGGGAGCGTCTCGGGCACGGGGCCGGAACCCATCTCGCGAAGCATGTCGGCCACCGCGACCGGTCCTGCGCTCGACCTCATGCTAATCCACCGGACTGCGAACCCCCGGATGTGGCCGGGACCGGAGGATTCCTCGACGACGCGGACCACCTCCCCCGTCACCATCACCACCGACGAACCCGGGCGCTGGACCTTGACGGCGAAGTCGAGGAGTGTTCCCCTCTTCGGCAGGACCTTGGAATGCAGGAAGGCCCCGGACCGGCTGATGTCCGTCACGGTGGCCTTGACCGACATCCCTTCGAGCAGGAACGCCACGCCGAACAGTCTGCGAATCCGTGGTTCCGCTCGGCGGTCCCTGACGGAACTCATCTCCGCCTCCAAGGGAATCCTGGCTTTTCACTATCCCCTCCCTGCGTCCGAGTCAAGCATCGCTCGAGCAATCCGCGATGTTGATTCGGCCAAGATCCATGCGGGTCTCATCGGTGCC
>JBBIPO010000163.1:0-8450 GCA_037442805.1 Deltaproteobacteria bacterium | reverse complement strand
CCGGGATCGGCCCGGACGACGTGGACGTGGCCGAGGTCCACGACTGCTTCGGGATCATGGGGGCCATGGCCGTCGAGATCCTGGGGAAGGTCCCGCCGGGCCAGGGCGCGCGATACTACGTCGAGGGCCAGGCGCGGCTCGGCGGCGGCGCGCTCCCGATCAACACCTCGGGCGGCCTGATTGCGAAGGGCCACCCGATCAGCGCCACGGGCGTCGCCATGGTCGGCTGGAACTACTGGCAGTTGACCGGGCAGGTCCCCGCGGAACTCCAGGTGAAGAACCCGCGGTACGCAGCGACCTTCAACATCGGCGGTCCTATCTGCGCGAGCGTGACCACGGTGCTGAAGGCCATGGCCTGACCGCCGTCAGTCGTCCTCGCCGGTGACCCCGCCGGCGAAGGTCTCGCGGTTGCGTCGCCCCTGGGGGCAACGGAAGCAGGCCGATCGCCGCCGCTCGAAGGCGTTGGCCTCCATGAAGTCGTCTAGGCACTTCTCGAGCGTCAGGTTCTTGCGGCGCGGACGGCAGTAGAAGTCATCGTGCAATCCCAGAGGTTGCGGAATCGTGTAGGTGAATCTCACCTTGGTTCCTCCTCTCCAAGAGGTCATCCAGAAGGTTGGCCAAAACCCTATTTTCAAGGTTACCTTTATCAAGTTAGTCCTGGCTGGGGGGCGTGTCAAGGTTTTTTTTCGGCAGTGGAAAAGGTCCGATTCTTGCGATGAAGGAAGGCGCGACGGTCCGTCAAGGTCCCTGGGGAGGATGCCGGCGCAGGTACTCCTGGGCGATGAACGAGGCGACCACGGTCGGCGTCGTCCCGGGTCCGAAGCCGGCGTCGAACCCGAGTTCCAGGGCGACCTCGTGGGTGATGCGAGGCCCCCCGCAGATCATCAGGACGTGCTCCCGCAGCCCCTCGGCCTCGACCATGTCCACGAGTTCCGCGAGATTGGTCAGGTGGACGTCCTTCTGCGTCACGACCTGCGACACGAGGATCGCGTCCGCCTGGAACTCGACGGCGCGCGCCAGGAGGACCTCGTTGGGGACCTGGCTCCCGAGGTTCACGGTTTGGAACATCGGGTAGCGTTCCAGCCCGTATTCCCCCGCGTACCCCTTCATGTTGAGGATCGCGTCAATCCCGACGGTGTGGGCGTCGTCGCCGGTGCAGGCCCCGATCACGCGCAGGGGCCGCCCCACGCGATCCCGAATGAAGGCGTTGATCTCCTCAAATCCCATGCGCGCCGCGGCCACCTTCGGGACCACCACGCGCGCATAATCAACGGCATGACGACATTTTCCGTAAATAATAAAAAAAGAAAAACCGTATCCCAGGTCGGCCTCGTGGTAGATCAGGATGTCGTGAAGTCCCATCTTGCCCGCGAGTCGGCGGGCCGTCTCGCGGGCCTCGTCGGTCAGGGGGACCGGCAGCGAGAAGGACACCTGGACGACGCCGTCGTTCATCGTGTCCCCATAGGGCCGCACCTGATGCAAGTCCACGCCGGGGGGAAGGGTCGCCGGAGGCGCCGCGTGGGGTGCTCCGCCGGTCCCGACAGAGCCTTGCGCCTTCATGGATTCACCTGCGCGCGTAGCCAGTCCTCGACCGGGTTCCAGTACCCGGGTTCCTTGCGAAAAACCCCGGCGAGTCCGCGCCCGCCCGTCGGGGACCGGGACACGTCCGCGAACCACCCCTTCTCGATGGCCGAGAAGAGACCTTCCCGGGCCACGGCCTCGAGCATCTCGGCCGCGCGGCTCAAGACCTCCCGGGCCCGGGCCTGGACGCGGCCCTCCGCCCGGAACGAAACCTCTTCCCCGAGGTGGCGCGCCGCGGTCATGACCATGCGGGCGGCCTCCAGCGCCAGGAATCGGTCATGGATGTGCGGCGTGTGCATCGCCTCGGTCATCATGCCGACCAGGTGGATCCCCTGGTCGGTCATCACGCTCGCGAGCGCGAACAGGGCGTCCTGGACGTGCCCGCGGAAGATGTTCCCGGTCATGTGTTTCGTTGGGGGCATGTACTTGATCGGGGCGTCGGGGAAGATCTCGCGCACCAGGCGGGCCTGGGCGACCTCCAGGACGAACATGTCCTCCATCCACGGATTCATCTGCATCGCGTGGCCGAGTCCGATCCGGGCCGGCGGCAGCCCGCACCGCAGCGCGATGGCCTCGTTGATGAACTGCGAGGCGAGGACCGTGTGGGCCGCCGCGAGAGGGTCCGCCGTGGTCAGGTAGTTGTCCTCGCCCGTGTTGATCGTCAGGTCCCCGGCGGCCGAGACCAGGCGCGAGAAGGCCTGGTCCGTCAGGGTGCGCTGCATGTTGATGTCGCGGAAGAGGATGCCGTACAGGGCGTCGTTGAGCATCATGTCGAGGCGCTCGACGGCCCCGAGCGCGGCCATCTCGGGCATGCAGAGGCCCGAGGCGTAGTTGCACTGCCGGACGTACCGCCCGAGTTCCTCCGAGGTATCATCCAGGGCGGCCCGCATGACGCGGAAGTTCGCCTGGGTCGCGTACGTCCCGCCGAAGCCCTCGGTCGTGGTCCCTTCCGGGATGTAGTCGAGGAGGCTCTGCGCGGTGGAGCGGATCACCGCCACGACCTGGGCCCCCGCGCGGGCCGCGACCCTGGCCTGGAGCGTGTCCTCGAAAATATTCCCGGAGGCCACGATGACGTAGAGGAGCGGTCGCGGTCCCTCGCCGAGTTGGGCCAGGGCCTCATCCCGTGCCTGGCGCGCCGCGAGGATGCGCCCGCATCCCGCCTCGGCCAGAGTCGCCGCGCGCCCGCGGGCCGCGTCCTCCTCGCGGGGGCCCGGGAAGGCCAGCCGGACTCGCCCAGACGCGACCAAGCGCGCGGTCCCCGTGGCGTCCTCCCCCGTGGCCTCCACGGCGGCAGCGAAGGGAAGCGCGACCCCGCGTCCCAGAAGGCGCCGCGAAGCCGCGGCCTCGACCACCCGGTTGGCGAGCGGCACCCCCTCGTCGTCCGCGCCCTCGATCCCCATCAGGCGCAAGGTCGCCCGCTCGATGGACACCGTGGAGCGTTCCCGCGCGAACCCGATGACGAAGTCCGCGACCGAGGCCGCCGCGCGCCGGCATCGCTCGATGACCGCGGGGTCCAGGTCCAGTTTCCGTTCCATATCCTTCACGAATCGCCTTCCCGGCCCACCGCGGTGCCCCGAGCCAGGTCCGATTCGCGGACCACCACCACGGGGAGGTCCGGAACCAGGGCCTGGATTGCGTCCCGCAGCGCCTCGGCCGGCAACTCGCCGCCCAGCACGCTCGTCGGGTTCACCGCCACGGCGAGAAGCCGGACGGATTTCGACACGCGAATGGCCCCTCCGCGCATCAAGAACCGCCGGTACACCGGCGGCGACACGAACAGGCGAGTCGGGTCGGCCACCAGGACCCGGACCTGGCCGGACCGGTGGCCTTGCAGGGCCCTGAGCCACCGGTCCGAGACGACCCCGGGGGCCGCCACGACCGCGTCTCCGCGACCCAGGGCGCGGCGGACCTCGGGCTCGTCCACGGTCATGCCGGGGTGGGCCAGGACCACGATCCGCCCTCGGGCATCCCGCGTGGTCGGACGGCCGTGGCGGGTCGCGTCCTCCCACAACGCCAGGTCTTCCGGGTCCTCGGCGGGCGGAAGGCGCAGGCGGTCCAGGACCTCCTTCGTGCGCCGGGTCACCTCGCGGACGGACCGGCCCAGGATCGCCCCGGTCGCCAGGATCACCCCCTGCGAGACCTCGGGGTCCGCGGCCATCAGCCGCTGGTACGAGCCGTCAATGATCACGCGGGCCGCGTGGTGCCGGAACATCGCCTCGACGAGCCGGCGGACGTCCGCCTTGTGCCGCACTCCGGCCAGGACCAGGAGCCCTTCCTCCTCCACGCGGGCCAGCACGAGCTCCCCGAGGGGGGTCGAGGCCCCGGTCCTGTGCAGGACCCGCACCCGGGCGGTCCCGCCCCGGATCAGGCGTTCCGCCGTGGCGACCAGGTGGCCCGGCCGCACGTGAATGCGCGGCTTGGGAACCCCGAGCCAGAAGTCGTGCTCCTCGCCGTCAATCCCGATGGACAGGAGCCCGCACGGTCCCTGAGCCACCGGAAGGCCCGCGAGCACGTGATTCAGGGCCGTGGTCTTGCCGGAATTCTTGGAGCACCCGACGATGGCCACGGTCCGGATGCCGGAAGCGGCCACGACCTCCGCGAGGGACACGCTCATGGGACGCGACCTCCACCAGTCCCCGAAGGCAGAATGGTACCTTCAGTCCAGGCCGGAGGTCCATGACGGAGATTCGGGAAACGGAAACCCAGCGGCGGGACCGTGTGGGGGGCCCGCGGGTGGCGGGCCCCCGGCTCACGACGTCACAGCACGCTCTTCAGCTTCGGGGCGGGCTTGAAGCCGACCGTCTTGGACGCCTTGATCGTGATCTGGGCGCCCGTGCGGGGGTTGCGCCCCTTGCGCGGCTTCCTCTGGCGCACCGTGAAGGTGCCGAAGCCCGGGAAGGAGAACCGCTTGTCCTTCTTGATGGCGCCGCGAATCGCCTCGAACACGGCGCTCACCACGGCCTCGGTCTCCTTCTTGGTGAGGTCCACGCCCTTCGCGTTCCGGACCTCTTCGATCAGATCGGCCTTGGTCATGACACGACTCCTTTGTGTGGAAAGACCCCCGGCGACCCCATGCCGCCAGGACCTGAATCGAGTGCTCCGACCGGCATCTCGATCTCGGCCGTCACCAAGTTCAGCGTAATCTTGGGACAGGGCCGAAAATATTGTCAAGAGTTTTTTTTCAGGAACGCGGCCAGAAATGGCTTCTAACTGGACCTCGTGTTCAAGAACACGTTGAAATCATTGGGTGATTCGAAATCACGATTCCAGACCCAGTTCCGAAGCCACGGCCATCAGCTCGTCCTTCTTCCGGAGTTTCAGTTTCTTCAGGCGGGCGACCTCCATCTGGTCCTCGGGGGTCAGGTAGGGGCGGGCGGACAGGGCCCGGATCCGGTCGTCCATCTCGCGATGCTCCCGCCGGAGGACTTCCAGCCGCCGCTCGAGTTCCTCGCGCGCTTCGGTCCCGTTGCTCATGGGTCCCCCTTTTCATCAGACCAAACCGCATTGTAGACGGCGCGTTGGGGACGGTCAAGGCGGCGAGTGCGGCCGTCCCCGGTCGTGGGGAGTGCGCCGTGTGCTATCCTCGGACTCGGAGGCTGCGGGTATGAGCGGGGCGAGCGAGTTGTTCTATGGCGGGCGCCGGGGACACGCGCCGACCGTCTCGGAAGCCACCTCGGCAATCTGGACAACGACATACCATGCGCCTAGCAAGGCCCTTCGGCGTCCGGGACACGGAAATGGGCCGTTGAGGCAAGCCGAACCATGAAGGGCGAGGTCTTTCTCGACCGGTACGAGGTCTTGGGCGAGGTCGGCCAGGGAGGCATGGCGGTCGTTCACCGGGGCGTGGACAGGCTCCTGGACCGGCCGGTCGCGATCAAGGTCCTGCATCCGCACCTCGCCCAGAAGACCGAGGCCCGCTCCCGGTTTCGCAGGGAGGCCCGGATCATCGCGCGACTTCGCCACCCGAACGTGGTCGAGGTCTATGACTATTCGGGCGAGGACAGCGAGCGGTCCTTCATCATCCAGGAGTTCGTCAACGGCGAGACGCTGGCCTCGTTCCTGTCGCATCATGGTCCGCTGGGCCCCGAGGTCGCGGCCCTGGTCGTCACGGTGGTGGCGCGCGCCCTGGATCACGCGCATTCCCAGGGCGTGATCCACCGGGACATCAAGCCGGAGAACCTGATGATCCGCCAGGACGGCGTTCTGAAGTTGATGGACTTCGGGATCGCGCACGTCGTGGACATGGAGCACCTGACCATGACCGGCGCCATCCTGGGTTCCCCGGCCCACATGTCCCCGGAGCAGGTGGACGGCAAGGCCCTGGACGCCCGGACGGACATCTTCTCGCTGGGTACGCTGTTCTTCTACGCGGCGACCGGTCGCCTGCCGTTCACGAGCGACACCGCGGCGGGGCTTCTCAAAGCCATCGCCGAGGCGCGGGTGCCGGACGTGCGGACCCTGCGGCCCGGCTTCCCCGACGACCTCGCCCGACTCCTGGCCCGGATGATGGCCCGCGACCCCGCGGACCGGTACCAGACCGCGGCCGAGGTCGCGGACGCACTGGAGGCGGTGACCCGTTCCCTGGGTTTGGAACCCGCCGAGATCGAGGTCCCGCGTTTCTTCCAACAGCCGGAGGAACGGGAGGCGGCGATCCGCAAGGTCGCGGCGGCGGCGCGGCTCGAGAGGGCGAAGGCCCTGGTCAGGGAAAGGCGTTTCGCCCTGGCCATCCGGGAACTGGACGTGACGCTGGCGAACGACCCGGACAACGCGGAGGCTCGCGAGACCCTGCACAGGGCTCGCCTGGCTGTCCGGCGGTCCCGGGCGCGGCGCAGGGCCTTGTGGGTCGCGGGGGTCGCGGGAGGTTGCGCGGCGCTCGTCGCGCTGGCCGCCTGGGTGGTCGGTTCGTGGCCGCCCGCAGCCGTCGAGGTCCCTCCCGAGGCGCGGGTCGAGGCTCCCGCGCCGTCCGTGCCCCGTCGGGTCCCAGCGGGGCCGCAGGCGGCCGCGAGGCGGGGTCCTGACCGCGTGTGGGCGGTCCGGGGCGCGCCGGTCGCGAAGAAGGCGGAACGCCCGAACGGAAAGCCCACACAACCCGCTCCGCCGGACCTGGTCCCCATCGTGATCCAGGCGAATCCCCCCGCGGTCCGGATCACCGTGGACGACCGGCTCATGGGAACCGGGACCACGGGTCCTGTGCGCCTGGCGCCGGGGAGGCACGTGGTCACCCTGTCCCACCCGAAGTGCGACGTCTGCCGCGACGCCACCTACGAGTTCACCCTCGACCCGGCCCATCCCCCGCGGGCCCCCCTGCGGTTCGCGATCGGGTACCTGGATGCGTTGCTCGTCGTCCAGGGTCCGGAGGGGGGGCGGGTCTTCGTGGACGGCCTGCCGCGGGGGACCACGGGTCGGACCCTGCGCGTCCCGATGACGCAACCCGACCCGGTCGAGGTCCTGGTGGAAGTGGAGGTCGGGGAGGGAAAGCGTCGAGGGGTCCGAGCCATGCTCGCACCGGGCGTCACGGCCACCGTGACGGTGCCGTGACCGGGAGGTTGCCCGTCACGGAGCGACCTGGATCTTCCCGCGCTTGAGCCTGTAATAGAAAGTGGACCTCGGCAATCCGCTTCGCGCGATCTGCTCCGTCCGCGTGGCGGTTCGCGGTTCCCGGACCCCGAACACCGGCGAAGGGTCCGCGAGGGTGGGCGCGTGGATGGTGGCGAGGCGGGTCAGGCCGGCCGCGGCCTCCCGGACGGCCCAGGCCCGGAGCGGCCCCCCGAGGGTGAGCAGGGCCGCGCGGTGCAGGACGTTGCGCAGGGAACGGACGTTTCCGGGCCAGTCCCCCGAGCGCAGCCACTCGACCGCCGCGGGTTCGATCCCCGGGCTTCCCGGGAGCCCGGCCGCCAGGTCCGCGGCGATCAGGGGGAGGTCCTGCGGGCGTTCCCGGAGCGGCGGAAGGCGGATCACCACGCAGGCCAGGCGCTCGTACAGGTCCAGCCGGAAGCGGCCCGCCGCCACCTCGTTCGCGAGGTCCCGGTGCGTGGCGGTCAGGAGGCGGGCCCGGACCGGAACCGGGGTCACGGAGCCGACCCGGCACACGGTCCGCGCCTCCACGGCCCTGAGGATCTTCGCCTGGATCGCGGGGGAGGCTTCGCCCACTTCGTCGAGGAACAAGGTCCCGTCCCCGGCGGCCTCGAAGGCGCCGGCGCGGGACTCCGTGGCCCCCGTGAAGGCCCCGCGCACCCACCCGAACATCTGGGCCTCGGCCAGGTCCTCGGGGATGGCCCCCATGTTGACGGCCAGGAACGGTCGAGACCCCCGCCGGTCGGAGCGCAGGTCATGGATGGCCTGGGCCACCAGTTCCTTGCCGGTCCCGGACTCGCCCATGATCAGGACCGGGTCCGGGACGGTCGCGGCCAGCGCGGCCATGTGGAACGCCCGGATCATCGGCTCTGAGCGGCTGCGAAGCCTCGGCCCAAGCCGCATCGCCGGCACCTCCCCCGGGGCCGACGGGTCCGCGGCCAGACACACCGTCGCGCATCCCTCGAGCCCGAAGACGGCCCCGGGCGCGAGAACGGACTCGCCCGGCGCCCCGCGGGTCGCTTTCCGGCACCGCAGCCGGACCCCGGCGGGGTCGTCCGCGGCTTCCCAGTTTGGGGCCCACGGCACCTTGCGAGACCCGTCACCGGCGAGCATCCACCGAACCGCGCCTCCTCGGACCGTCACCAGTACGTGTCCCATCCGGCCACCTCCCCGTGACGCTCGATCTATCGGGAGATCCCCGGGAAGCGTTCCTACGCGGGAAGGACCGCAATCGCTCTTTGACGAGCAATCCGCGATGTTGATTCGGCCAAGATCCATGCGGGTCTCATCGGTGC
>JBBIPO010000162.1:0-8553 GCA_037442805.1 Deltaproteobacteria bacterium | reverse complement strand
GCGATCCCGTACCTCCGCCGCAACATCGGGGTGGTCTTCCAGGACTTCCGTCTGTTGCCCGAGCGCACCGTGCGGGACAACGTCGCCATCGGCCTGCACGTCCTGGGCCTGTCGGGTCGCGAAATCCAGCACCGGGTCGAGGGCGTGCTCTATGACCTCGGGATTGACCGGTATGCCTCCGCGTACCCTCCGATGCTGTCGGGGGGCGAGCAGCAGCGAGTCGCCATCGCTCGCGCCCTCGCCATGCAACCCGCTCTGATCCTCGCGGACGAGCCCACCGGGAACCTCGACTGGGAGCTGGCGCGCGAGATCGTGCGCCTCTTCGAAGACCTCAATCGTCGCGGGGCCACCGTGCTGATGGCCACGCACGACCGCTTCTTGATCGAGGCGTTCCCGCGCCGGACTCTCCTGCTCAACAAGGGCTTCCTGATCGAGGACCTGCGGCCGCACGACGCCGGCGGGGACGCTGGATTGGCCCAGACGCCACGGACCCCGGAGGGAGGCCCGGCATGAGTCCGACGGACCGGACCTCTCGCGGCGCGCGGGCCTCTTCCCCAACGCACCCCCTCCCCGAGCGGTCCCGCGTGGTCCGCCTTGCCCGAACCGCGGTTCACCTCGTGGGCGAGGGTCTGCGAGGCCTCTTTCTGGCGCCCGGTCAGGTGATCGCCTGTCTTGTGTCGCTCGCGGTCGCGTCCTGCCTGGTGACGCTGTTCGCGGCCTATGGCTCTCGCGCGGTCCATCTGCTGGACCGGGCGGCGGAACGGGCCCACCTGCTCGTCTATCTGAAGGAAGGGATCACCTCCGACCAGGTCCAGGCAGTCCTCGAGAAACTGCGTCGCCATCCGGACGTGGCCGACGCCCGGTACTTCAGCGCGGGCGAGGACCGCGCCCGCAACGCGGCCCTGCTCCCCAGGGACCTGGTCGCCTCCCTGCCCCCGGACAGCACTCCCGGGTCGCACGGGATCGAAGTCCGGCTCGCGGCGACCCCGGACCGCGCGCCCGACGTCGCCGGTCTGACGACCCTCGTGGAGCAGCTCGAGCAGGTGGAGGTCGTCGCGGGTCCTCCGGTGGGCGCGGAACGCATCCGGGCCATCGCGGCCGTCGTGCGCTTCGCCCGCGTGGCCATGACCCTCCTGTCGGCCCTGCTCCTGGTCAGCACCGTCTTCTCCGTGGTCGGCACCCTGACCCGCACCATGGAACACCGGAAGGACGAGATGGCAATCCTGCGGCTCGTGGGTGCAACGACCCGGTACCTGAAGACCCCCCTCTACGTTCAGGGTGTGGCGCAGGGCGTGACGGGAGTCGTCACCGGCGTCGCGCTGGCCCTCGTGATCCTGGCGATGACCGACGCCTGGATCCGCGAGGAACTGGCCGTCGGGGTCCGCCTCGCCCTCCCCGGAGGTCCGACCCTCCTCGCCTCGGCCGGGGTCGGGGCCGTCGTGGGGGCGGTGGGCGCCATGCTCGCCACGTCGCGGAGGCTTCCATGAGGGCGGCGGGGTGGCTCGTGGGCCTGTGGGGCCTGTTGGCTTCGGTCGCGGCCGCCCAGCCGCCCCCGGCCGCATCCTCGCCGGATTTCGCCGACCTCCTGCGCCGGGAGGTCTCGATCCTCGATGCCCTGGACCGGACCGCCTTCGAGATCCGGCGCGCCGAGGTGGACCTCCAGAACGCCGTCGAGGCCCAGAAGAGGCTCGAGGCCAGGCAGGCCGGGGCCCTCCAGGCCCTGGCCGAGACGCGCGCCCGCGAGGCCGAGGCCCGGGCCCGCCTTCAGGCGACCTTGCGGCTCGTGGCCGCGAGCGGCCGCCCGGACGTCTTGCGGGTCCTCGTCGGGGCCGACGAGACCGGCGAGGAGGCCCGCCGACAGGCCCTGTTGAAGCGACTGTCCGCGCGACAGGCCGTGGAGTGGAAGGCCTACACCGAGGCGGTGGAGGCGGCCCGCGTCGTCGAGTTCCGCGCGGCGATGGAACGGGCGAACGCCTACGCGGCGGCCCAGGCGGCCCGGGAGGCCAGGGCGCGCCTCGAGGCCGAGGCACAGACCCGTCGCGAGATCCTGACACTCCTGGAACGCGACCGCGCCTTGGCCGCACGGCACGCGAGCGAGGTCGCGCAGGCCCACCGCGACCTGGTCCAGGCCGTTCGAGCGCGGCTGTCGAGCGCCCCGGGACCGGTGGATTTCGAGCGGCTGCGGGGCCGCCTCCGGTCGCCCCTGGCCGGGGCGCGAGTGGTGGTTCCGTTCGGGGACACCGTCCACCCACAGTTCCGGACGGTCACGCCGCATCCGGGCCTGACGCTCGCCTTCCGGTCGCCGTGCCCGGCCTCCGCGTCGGCCTGTCCCGTCGGAAACGACCGCAATGTCCGGGCGGTTGCGTTCGGGCGGGTGGTGTTCGCGGGCCGCGTGAGGGGGTATGGCCTGACGGTGGTGATCGACCACGCTTCGGGGTACTACACGGTGTACGGGGGCCTTGCCGCGGTCGCGGTTTCGGAAGGGGCCATCGTCCGGGACGGCGACCTCCTGGGCCGCGTCGAGCGCGTCCCAGGCGAGGAAGACATGCGGCTCTATTTCGAGATCCGGCGCGGCCGCGAGGCGATGGACCCCGCGCCGTTCCTCGCGACCGGGGATGGGGGGCGATAACCGTGCGCTTCTGGGTCGCGGTCGTCCTGTCCCTGTCGGGCTGCGCGGCCGTCGCGCCGCAGGCGCGCCTCGAGCCCTCCCCTCCCCTCCTGGCCCGGGACCGTCGGGCCGGCTTCGCCCCCATCCCCTTCCCGCCGACCTGCGGGGAGCGTCCGCGATTGGCCATTCTGGTGGACGATTTCGGGGACTCGATCCCCCAGGCCGCCGCGTTCGAGGCCGTCCCCGTCCCCCTGACCTTTGCGGTCTTGCCCGACGCGGCTGAGGCGCCGGACGTGGCTCGCTTCCTGGTCGCGCTCGGCCGGGAGGTCCTGGTTCACGTCCCCATGGAGCCGGACCAGGCGGACGATATCTCGCACCCGGCCTTCCTGCTGACGACCCTGGACGACGAGGAGATCGTCGCCCGGATGTCCGCGTTCCTGGCGCGGGTCCCCGGCGCGGTCGGGGCCAACAACCACATGGGGTCCCGGTTCACGCGAGACTGGCACCGCATGGGCGTGGTCCTGTCGTTCCTGCGCGACCGGGGCCTGTTCTTCGTGGATTCGAGGACGACCCCCGCGACGGTCGGGCACGAGGTCGCGGCGGCCGTGGGCCTCCCGTTCGTCGAGCGCGATGTCTTCCTGGACAACGACCCGAGCGTGCCCGCGGTCGAGGCCCGTCTGGCCGAGGCGGTCCAGGCCGCGCATCGGGACGGGTGCGCCCTCGCCATCGGCCACCCGAGGGTCACGACGCTGGAGGTCCTCATGCGGTGGGCCCACGACCCTCACCGGGACGTGGACGTGGTCCCCGTCTCCGGCCTGATCGCCGGCCCGTGCCGGGCCGATCCCCCCGGCTCGCCCCCGTCGGGACGATCATCAGGCACCGGAAGAGCCCCTCTCCCTCGCTGTGCGTGGTCAGGCCCGGGCGGTCCTTGAGCGCCATGTGAATGACCCGACGGTCCTGGGCGTTCATCGCGCTCAGGCGGATGACCCGGCCCGTGCGGATCGCCTTGTCCGCGAGTCGCTCCGCCATCCGCGTCAGCTCCTCCGTCCGCCGGTCGCGGAACCCCTCGGCGTCGAGCATGATGCGCTTGCGGCCCTCGGGGAAACGGTTCACGATCTTGTTCAGCACGAACTGGAGCGCGCTCAGGACCTCCCCGTCGCGGCCGATCACGACGTCCGGTTCGCCCGTCGTGATGTTCAGGCGGATCGCCTGGGCGTCCTCGTCGCACGCGACCTGGGCGTCCACGCCCATCCGCGCGAGGATCCCGCGCAGGGCGGCCTCGGCGTCCGGTCCCTTCCGGACCGCCGCGCCCCCCACCGGCCCCTCGAGCTCCGGGCCGCCGCCCTCAGCGTCCTCCGCCACCGTCTCCGCCGGACTCCCCTGGCGGGCCACCGCGGCATGATTGGCCGCGGCGACCGGATCGCGATAGACGATGCCGGGGACCTCGTCCGGCACGCACACCCGCACCTTCACGGACTTGCGGAACAGGCCGAAGAGGCCCGTTTCCTGCTCCAGGACCTCGTACCGCATGTCCGAGATGTTGACGCCGAGCACCTCCGACGCCTTCAACAGCGCCTCTTCCTCGCTCTTGCCCTCGAAGACCTCTTCCCGCATCGCCTGTCTCCTCTGCCGGGGGTCCAGGCCCCCACGGCCCTTGTTCACCCCGCCTTCGCCGTGGCGACCCGTGGCCGCCGGACATACCACTGGTGCGCGATGGACAGCAGGGTGTTCACCAGGATGTAGAACACGAGTCCCGACGGCAGGAACAGCATGAAGGCCGTGAACATGATGGGCATCATCCACAGCATGATCCGGGCCTGGGTCTGGTCCCCCATCGTCGGGGTCATCTTCTGCTGGAGGAACATCAGTCCTCCCAGCAGCAACGGCATCACGAAGTACGGGTCCGGGGCCGACAGGTCATCCACCCATAGAAACAGGGGCGCCTGGTACAGGTCCACGGCCCCGTAGATTGTCCGGTACAGGGCGATCCAGATGGGCATCTGCAACAGCATCGGGAGGCACCCGCCAAGGGGGTTGACCTTCTCGCGTTTGTAGAGGTCCATCATCGCCTGGTTCATCTTGACCTTGTCGTCCTTGAACCGCTCGCGAATCTCGTCCATCTTGGGCTTCAGTTCGGCCATCCGTCGCATCTGAAGCATGCTTTTCTGGGTGGGGTAGAGCGTCAGGACCTTGACCAGAAGCGTCAGGACGATGATCGCCAGGCCCCACGACGGCACCAGGTCGTAGCACTGGCGCAGGATCCACAGCATCGGCTTGCACAGAAACCCCAGGACCCAGAAGTTGATCGTGTCGTCGAGTCCCCGGTCCACCGCCTTGAGTTCGTCCAGGTCCTTGGGACCCAGGAAGGCGCGGAACGTGAGGTCACGGGTCCGGCCGGGCATCAGCGAGTCCCGGGCTGCCGCGAGGGCGGCCTTCTCGTCCTCCGAGGTCGCGGCCTCCACCGCGCGGGAATACGCGGCCCCCAAGGCCATCACGTCCGTGCCTTCCCGCAGGCCGAAACGCAATCTCGCAGCCTTGCACGCCGGCCGGCCCTCGTACCCCACCCGGCCCGACAGCCAGTCCGGGAGGCACGCGTCCTCGCCGGACCTCAAGATGAAGTTCTCCCACTGGAGAACCGCGGCGACCACTCCCGACCGATACGCGGCCGCGAGACACTGGGTGGCCGCGTCCTCTGTCGGGATGGCCGCGGTCAGGAAGTACCGCGAGTTGACCCCGACGAAGGACGCCCCCACCCCGAGCCCTTGCTCCCCCGCGAGGAGGTCCTTGTGCGACTTCTTGGTCACGGAGCCTGCCGCGCTGCACGCGACCTCCAGGACGTCCGGCGGGGCCGCGAACATCGCGCCGCATGTCCCGCCGGCGTGCTGGGACGGGTCCTCCCACGCGTAGAGGACGAGCCGCGCCCGTCCCCGAACCTCCCCCGGTCCCACGTTCCACAGGCGCACCCGGGACTCCAGGATGTACCTCGACCCCTCTGCCCCGACCGACTCGGCCAGGCTCCACGTCCGTTCGATGAACAAGGTGCTCCGGTCCACGGCCGGGTCCGGCCAGACGAGGGTGACGGACCGGTCGTCCCGCGCAACCAGGCAATAGACCGGGTCGCGGGCGTACAGGCTCCAGAAATCCCCCTCCACCTCGGGGTGGAGAGGGTCCGACTTCAGCGTGCGACGCACGCGAGGGGCCCCGTGCAACTCTTCGAACAGGAACGAAAACGGATAGAGCGGGGCGTCCCACGTCGAGACCATGTCCTTGGGGCCCGCGGCGAGTTTCATCGGAGGAGGCCATTTCTCGAGCGTTCCGTCGTCCTTCTGAATCGTGACGGTCCTGTCTTCTTGCTTTTGGTAGAATTGTTCTTTCAACAACATGAATGAACGGATCGCTGCGTGGTAGTTCGAAACCTGCGCCCGGAAGACGCCAGGGTTCTCGAGGGTCCAGACCTCTTCCCCCTGGTCCGTCCGGACCGGAGGCGGCTCCTCGGCCAGGGCTGGGACGGACCGCGCGAGGATGGCGGCGGCCAGGGTTCCGACCAGCCCCAGGGCGCCGAGTCCCGGACCGCGACGGAGACCCTGTCCGTGATCGGGTCCGTGTCCGTCACGATGCCCCTGCCCAGCCCCGGCCCCGCGATTCCCAAGGACCCTCGCCTGCGCCTCCACGGACCCCGGCACCGGGTCGTACCCTCCCGGATGCCACGGATGGCATCGGAGGACCCGCCGCGTGCCCAACGACAAACCCCTCCACAACCCGTGGATCGTCAAGGCCTGCGCCGCGTATTCGGAGCACGACGGCTCGAAGCGGCACGAGGGCGGCAGGAAGGGGGACACGAAATGCTGGTACGTCCGGATCAAAAAGACGAGGCACGCGGCAAGCCAGCGACTCGCCGTGGCCACCAGGCGCGCGGCGTGGCCACGGGTTTCGCCGTCACGCGACGAGGCCCCCTCGTCGCAAGCAGACAAGGACCTCGGCCCGAACGCTCGCGAGTCCGGGTGCTCGACGGCGCTCGCGGCCGGACGCGGTTCCAGCACGGTCACCTCCCTGCTCCGGTGGCCTCCCCCCGCGCCCGCCTTGCGCGGGTCTCCGTCCGGGAGCGGCCTTCACGGCCACCACCAGGTCCACCGGTTCCGACAGGTCCCTCCATGTCAGACGGAAGGTCTCGCGGAGGAGGCGCTTCCAGCGGTTCCTCACGACCGCCGTGCCGACCTTGCGGCCGACGGCCACGCCCAACCTCGGATGAGCGGCCCCGCTCCGCACGATGAACAGCACTAGGTTCTCGGTGTGGAGGCGCCGCCCTTCGCGCATCGCCCGGGCGAAATCGGCGCTGTGGAGGAGCCGGAAGGACCTCGGAAACCGCCACGTCAATCGGTCTGCCCTGCCCGCTCGACCGCCTCCGGCCGCCCTGGGCGACCCATGTCACTTGCCGGGAACCGTCGGGACCAGGACCCGTCGCCCCTTGGCGCGGCGTCGCGCCAGGACCTTGCGGCCGTTGCGGGTCCGCATTCGCGCCCGAAATCCGTGCGTCCGTTTTCGCCTCAAGCGGCTGGGCTGATAGGTCCGCTTCATGACCTTCCGTCCTTGGGTCCCCGGTCCGAGACCGCGGGACCCTCGTCGTCCGTCCTCCGGCCGCCCCGGCCGGCGGCAGTTAGTGTAGCGATCGGCCGGCCCCTGTCAAGCACAAGACCACGGCGGACCTTCCCCACCGTGGGCGTGGGCGAATTCAAGGAGTTCCGCGAACGGCGGGTGAGCACGCGTTCGGTCATGGACGCCCGCATGCGAACCTGTTGTATCCAATGTAGTATTTCCAAGATTCTCCCCCTTCGAGTGGGGAGTGTCCACGAGGCCACGCCGGACAATTCTCATCTCGTGGCCACGCCTCACGGCCAGACGAGACCTTGGCAGGATCGCCTCGATTCCATGTAAATTCCGACTGTCGAGGTGGACGATGGCACGGATGCGTGCGTGGACGTTCGTGGTCGCGTGGGTGGGGTGCTCCGCGTGCTCCGGACCCGCGCAACCCGGGGACGGGGGAAGCGGTACCTGGTGGGCCGCACCTGGCCCCGGGGGCAGGCCTCAGACACGATCCGCGTGCTCGCGGGCGCGGACGGGACCACGATCACCGTGGCGGGGGCGCCCGTGACGATCCCGACCCTGGCCGCCGGTCAGGTGTACGAGTTCGAGGTCACGGCCGACATCGAGGCGTCGTCCGACCAGCCGTTCCTGGTGGCGCAGTTCCTGGCGAGCCAGACCGCGCCGACCGGGTGCAGCGAGACGTGCGACGACTCATTCATCTTCGGCAAGAAATGCGACGGGGACCCCTTCGGGAAGTCGTGCGACACGGACGAGGATTGCTGTCCCGGGGTGGCGGGGATCGGGGACCCGGCCGTGATCGTGACCGTGCCGGCGGAGCAGTTCCGCAAGGACTATCGTTTCCTGGTCCCTAACAAGTACGCGAAGAACTACCTGAACATCCTCGCCCCCGTGGGCGCGAGCGTAGAGCTCGACGGCGTCATGGTCGTGGAGACCCAGTTCAACGCGTTCCCGAGCGGCCAGTTCCGGGTCGCGCGGCTCCCCGTGACGGAGGGCGTCCACCGCGTCTCGTCCCCTCAGAAGGTCGGGATCGTGGTCTATGGCTGGGACCAGTACGTCTCGTACGGGTACGCGGGCGGGATGATGGTCAATCCCCTATACTGATTCTTGGGAAACGGTCCCCCTGGGGACGCGAGCGCCTGCTCGCGTACGGCCGCGCGAGCGCCCGCTCGCGCGGGGAGGCGCGGGCGCCGCCCGCGCAGGACCGTGACCGTGGACCGTGACCGTGTCGGTGTCGGTGACCGTGTCGGAGTCCGTGTCCGTGACCGTGTCCGTGTCCGCCACGGAGTCACTGCCGGACCCCGGATCCCGGACGCCGGACCCCCGACCCCCAAAACTCGCAAACA
>JBBIPO010000161.1:4968-8578 GCA_037442805.1 Deltaproteobacteria bacterium | reverse complement strand
TTGCCGTCGCGCAGCAACTCGTAAAGTCTCGGCAAGGCGCGGTTGCCGAGGAGCCTCGGGAGGGCCCGGGTCGCGGCGGCTCGCCGCGGCAGGAGCGTGGACTGGATGTCTTCTTCCACGCGGCTCCGCAGGGCCGCGTCCTCCGTCCCCGCGAAGGCGAGATAGACCGGAATCAACAGGTCCTCGGGCGTGTCGGGGGCGAGGAACTTCTTGAGCCGGGCGGTCACGTCGGCCGGGAGGGCCTTCGCCGCCGCCGCGGCCCACAGGTAGCGGACCTGGTCCTCGCGGGGGCCGTCCAGAAGCGGGGCGAGAACGGTCAGGGCCGAGCCGTCCCCGGCCAGGGCAAGGACCTCTGCCACGCCTAGGCGAACTTCCGGTGATTTCGATTTCAGCAGGGGCTGAAGGGTCGTGGCGGGGAGGTCGAGACGGGCGGCCCGGACCCATCGCAGCGCCGCGGCCTGGACGGCCGGGTCCCGGTCCTGGACAAGGAGCGTGGCCACGGCGACTCGGCGGTCTTCCGGGATGTCCGCGAGCCGGTCCTCGAGACCCGCCTTCCCGAGACCGGCCGAGAAGAACGCCGCGATCACCGGGGGCTCCTGGGCGACAACGGCCTTGAAGAGGCCTTCCCTCGCCGGGGAGGCAGGGTCGAGGGCCGCGGCGAACACCAGGGACTGGCCCACCCCCGCGGGCAGAGCGGACACGAGGTCGAAGGCCAGGGATTCATGGGGGAAATCCGACTTCCGCAGCCACGCTTCCGCGAGGGTCTTCGCCTCGGGGCGGCCCAGGCGGGCCAGGGCCTTGACCGCCGCGACCCGCACGACCCACTGGGCGTCGTTCAGCCCGTCCTGGATGTACGGGGCGACATCGCGGCCCGGGATGCGGGCCATGGCCTCCACGGCCCTCGCGCGGACCATCATGTCCCCGCTGCGGCATCCCTTCTCCAGGATGGGGAAGGCCTCGGCGGCGAGTTCCTCACGCGTCTGACCTGCGGCGGTCCCCGCGACCACGGGCACGATCAGGATGGCCAACCATGCGCGCTTCATGGGGTTCTCCTCGCAACGGAACCAGGTGGAGCCGAGACTAGAGGGATGGAGGCGGGCTGTCAATGCGTTCTATCCGCCTCAACAGATCGCGGCGCTCTCGCGGTAGGCCCCGAAGACCTCGCGGAAGCAGTCGCTGACCTCGCCGAGCGTCGCCCCGGAGCGGACCGCCTCCACCACCGCCTCCATCAGGTTGTCGTCGCCGGCCGCGGCGGCCCGCACGCCGTCCATCGCCTCGCGCCAGCGGGCCGGGTCGCGGCGCGCCCGGAAGTCCCGGATGCGCTCGACCTGACGGGCCTCGACCTCCGGGCGAATCTGGAGGGTCGGGATGGGAGGCTCCTCGTCGGACCGGAAGGCGTTGACGCCCACGATCACCCGGTCCCCGGACTCGACCGATTGCTGGAACTCATAGGCGGACCGGGCGATCTCGCGCTGCGGATAGCCGCGCTCGATGGCCGCCACGATGCCGCCCATCTCGTCAATCTTGCGGATGTATTCCGAGGCGCGGGCCTCCATTTCGTCCGTCAGGCGCTCCACGAAGTACGACCCGCCGAGCGGGTCCACGACGGACGCAACGCCGCTCTCGTACGCGATGATCTGCTGGGTGCGCAGGGCCAGGGTCGCGGCCTCCTCGGTGGGCAGGGCGTACGTCTCGTCGAGCGAGTTGGTGTGCAGCGACTGGGTGCCCCCCAGGACGGCGGCCAGGGCCTGGATGGTCGTGCGCACGACGTTGTTGTATGGCTGCTGCGCCGTCAGGGACACGCCCGCGGTCTGGGCGTGCGTGCGCAGGAGCCAGGACCTCGGGTTCCTGGCCCCGAACCGGTCGCGCACGATGCGGGCCCACAGGCGGCGCGCGGCGCGGAACTTCGCGACCTCCTCGAAGAAATCGTTGTGGACATCGAAGAAGAAGGACAGACGCGGGGCGAAGTCGTCCACGGCGAGGCCGGCCTCGAGGCCCGTCTGGATGTATCCGATCCCGTCGGCGAGCGTGAACGCGAGTTCCTGAACCGCGGTCGCCCCGGCCTCCCGGATGTGATAGCCGCTGATCGAGATGGTGTTCCACCGGGGCATCCGGCGCGAGCACCACGCGATCATGTCCCGGATGATGCGCATGGAGGGCCGCGGCGGCGAGATCCATTCCTTCTGGGCGATGAACTCCTTGAGGATGTCGTTCTGGGTCGTGCCGCCCAGGACCTCCGGGGGGATGCCGCGGCGCTCCGCGGCCACCACGTAGAACGCCAGGAGCACGATGGCCGGGGCGTTGATGGTCATGCTCGTCGTGACGCGGTCGAGCGGGATGCCGTCGAAGAGGCGCTCCATGTCCTCGACCGTGGCCACGGAGACCCCCTCGCGGCCGACCTCCCCGCGCGAGAGGGGGTGGTCGGGGTCGTAGCCCATCAGGGTGGGCATATCGAAGGCCGTGGACAAACCGGTCTGGCCCTGCTCGAGCAGGTACTTGAAGCGGCGGTTGGTGTCCTCGGGCGTCCCGAACCCCGCGAACATCCGCATGGTCCACAGCCGCCCGCGGTACATCGTGGGATAGACCCCGCGCGTGAACGGGAAGAATCCCGGGTATCCGATCTTCGCCTCATAGTCCCGCCCAGGCTCTTCCGGCGCGTACAGGGCCTCCACCGGGACCCCCGACTGGGTCCGGAACTCCGGCCGGCGCAAGGGCTGGTCATGGAGACAGCGGAAGAACTCGTCCTTGAGGCTCATGATTCACCTGTCGAGGCTCACGACCGAGGCGGCCGACGCCTTCCACCGAACGCGGCGATGCCAAGGGCCGCGAGGGCCATCCACCACGCCGCGGGCGGCTCGGGCGCGGCGGCGCAGCCTCCGCTGGTCCCGGCCCCGCCACCCCCATCCTGGGCCGGGGACGCGGGCTGGCACTTGCCGTAATACCACACGGACCCCGGGGGGCATCCGGCCGCGGCGTCCCATCCACCAGCGCTGTCAGGCGTTTCGCCCGCGTCCGGCCCCCCAGGAGGGCCGGCATCGGTGGAGACATCGGGGAGACCCGCGGCCTCGCACCGACCCGAGGCGTTGCACGCCTGTCCCGCTGGACACGTCCCGCAGGTCCCCCCGCAGCCGTCCGACCCGCACTGCTTGCCCGCGCACGACGGGGAGCACACGGAGGGGTCGTAGCACTGGCCCGCCGCGCTGCACTCGAGGGGTGGCGGACACACGCCGCACGACCCGTCGCACCCGTCCGGCCCGCACTCCTTTCCCGCGCACTGTGGGGTGCAGGGCTGGATCTCGACGCACGTCCCCGACTGGCAGATGAAACCATGCGCGCACGACCCGCAGGACCCCCCGCACCCGTCGTCGCCACACTGCTTGCCCGCGCACGACGGCGTGCAGACCGCCACGCACTGGCCCGACGCGTTGCAGGTCTGCCCCGCCGGGCACGACCCGCAGGACCCCCCGCAGCCGTCGTCGCCGCACTGCTTTCCCGCGCAAGACGGGGTGCAGCCCACGCACTGGCCCGAGGCGTTGCACGTCTGCCCCGCCGGGCAGGACCCGCACGTGCCTCCGCACCCGTCCGAGCCGCACACCTTGCCCGCGCAGGA
>JBBIPO010000161.1:0-4868 GCA_037442805.1 Deltaproteobacteria bacterium | reverse complement strand
TCGCACTCGCAGCCGCCGGTCCCGGTCCAGCCGCAGTTCCCGAGGCACGTCAGGGCCGGATTCGCCCCGCACCCGCTCCCCACGCATGTCCCGGCCTGGCACGTCTGTCCCGCCGGACAGGAGCCGCAGGTCCCCCCGCACCCGTCCGGCCCGCACTGCTTGCCCGCGCAGTCGGGCGTGCAGACCGGGATGCACTGGCCGGTGGCGTTGCAGGTTTGCCCCGCCGGACAGGAGCCGCAGGTCCCCCCGCACCCGTCCGGCCCGCACTGCTTGCCCGCGCAGTCGGGCGTGCAGACCGGGATGCACTGGCCGGTGGCGTTGCAGGTTTGCCCCGCCGGACAGGAGCCGCAGGTCCCCCCGCACCCGTCCGACCCGCATTGTTTGCCGGCACAGGACGGGGTGCAGGTCCCCACCTCGCACAGACCCGCCGCGTTGCACACGTACCCCGCCGGGCAAGTCCCGCAGGACCCGCCGCACCCGTCGTCCCCGCACTGCCGGCCGCCGCACGAGGGCACGCAGGGTCCCCCTCCCGAGCATTCGAGCGGGTACGTCCCCGTGGGGTCGGCCCCGACCTGCCCGCAGTCGTAGAAGCCCGCGTCCACGCTCCACCCGCAGGTGTTCCCGGGCGAGGCGTTCTGCGAGCAGTCAATCGTTCGGAGGCACCCGCACTCGCACCACGTCAGCACGAGCCCGTCGCAGCAGCCCTCGTACGAGATGTCCCCGCACGGCACGCAGTTCCCGGGGCAGTCGTAGGGGTAGGCGCAGGTGGGCTCCGGCAGGGTGCTCGACCCACAGTCGTAGAATCCGGCGTCCGCGCTCCACCCGCACTTCTGGTACGCGGGGTCCGGGTTCTGCGCGCACTGGATGGCGCACAGGACGCCGCCCTCGCACCACTCCAACGTGTAGTCGGGCAGGCAGCACCCCTCGAACGAGACGTCGCCGCACGTGTCGGAAATCTGGGTCCCCCCGGAGCACTGACCCTCGGCCGACCTCGGGACCGCGGCGAGCCCCGGACCGCCCAGACATGCCACCAGCGCCACGAGGCGCCGACCATCCGTCTTCATCGGGTCCTCCTGGCCAAACTGACAATATTTTACACGGTTCCGACCGACTTGTCGCGCGGCGGGCTCGCGGTCCGCAGGTCGGAACCAGCAGGGCCAAGAGCAAGCCTGGCCATGGCCCGGACGAGGTCGGCGACCCCGGCCCCGGTCCGTGCGGAGACGGCGAAGAAGGCGCGGGACAGGCGTTCGGCTTCCCGGCGCAGGGTCTCGGCCGCTGCATCGCTTCCGGGCAGGTCGCACTTGTTCGCGGCGATGATCGCCGGGCGGGCGGCCAGGTCCTCGCTGTGCGCGCGCAGTTCGGACTCGACCGTGCGCAGGGCCTCGACCGGGTCGCCCCCGCCGCCCGCGTCCACCAGATAGACGAGGGCGCGCGCCCGCTCGCAGTGGCGCAAGAACCTCGTCCCGAGCCCGACGCCCCGGGCAGCCCCCGCCACGAGCCCGGGCATGTCCGCGACCACGAACGTGACGCCGGGCGCGACCTCGACCACGCCGAGATTGGGAACGAGCGTAGTGAAGGGATAGTCCGCGACCCGGGCCCTGGCGGCCGAGATGCGATTGATGAGCGACGACTTGCCCGCGTTGGGCAACCCCACGATCCCGATGTCCGCGAGCAACCGAAGTTCCAGCCGGAGGACGGCCTCCTCGCCCTCGCCCCCCGGGGTCGCGAAGTCCGGGGCCTGCCTCCAGGGTTTCGCGAAACGCGCGTTCCCCCGACCCCCCTGCCCGCCCCGGCAGACCACGACCTCGTCTTTGGCCCCGGCGAGGTCGGCCAGGACCTCCCCGTCGTCCCTGGACACGACCGTGCCGACCGGGACGCGCAAAACCAGGTCGCGCCCGTTGCGGCCCGTGCGCCGATTGGGTCCGCCGCGCCCCCCGTCCTGGGCGCGGTAGGACCTCCGATAGCGGTAGTCGAGTAGCGAACGCAGGCTCGGGTCCGCCCGGACGATCACGTGTCCGCCGCGTCCCCCGTCACCGCCGTCGGGTCCGCCCCGCGGGACGAACTTCTCGCGCCGGAAGGTGACGACCCCGTCCCCTCCCCGCCCGGACCGCACGGTGATGGTCGCCTCGTCCACGAATCGCATGGTGCGCGCCGCGTCGTGAATCCAGCCGGAAACGTGCACTCGGGACCGTCGGGGGCCGCCGCTGGCCTGCGGGACCGTCAGGGGGCCGTGGAGTGTGGAAGGACCTCGACCACGCGACGCCCTCGGCGCTGTCGGAAGGCCACGACGCCGTCCGTCAGCGCGAACAGGGTGTAGTCCCGGCCCATCCCGACGTTCCTCCCCGGGTGAAACTGCGTCCCCAGTTGCCGGACCAGGATGTGGCCTGCCACGACCGTCTCGCCGCCGAACTTCTTGACCCCGCGCCTCTGGCCGGGGCTGTTGCGGCCGTTGCGACCGCTTTGACCCTTCTTGCGTGCCATGGCTCACTCCATCGCGATCTTCTCGATGGCGAGGCGGGTGAACGCCTGCCGATGTCCCTGGGTCCTGCGGTATTTCTTCCGCCGCTTGTACTTGTACACGATGACCTTGGGTCCCCGTCCCGTGTCGAGAACCTTCGCGATGACCGACGCTCCCGGCACAATCGGGGTCCCGAGCCGCGTCTGGTCCTCGGTCCCCACGAGCAGCACCTCATCGAAACGGACCTCGGACCCGACCGGGGTGTCGAGTTTCTCGACCTCGATGGTATCACCCTCGCTCACGCGGTACTGCTTGCCACCCGTCCGAATCACTGCGTACATGTCGGGCACCTCCGTCCCGGAAGAAAAGGCAACCTATTCTAGGCCGCCACGTCCCGCTGTCAAGGCCAACGGGCTCGAAATCCGGAAGTTGCATCCCTCGCGGGGAAACCCTTAGAATCCGTCCTGGATCTTCCGAGCCGCGGCACCGTGCACCGCGAGGAATGGAGTCGGGACCCATGAGGAACCTCGTCCCCAGCCCGGTTGCGGTCCTGGTGGTCGCCTGCGCGTGTTCGTCGGGGTCGGCGGTGGCGCCTCCGGCGGACCTCGGTTCCCCGGATGACAGCGACAACGGCCGCGCCGACGTGATCGTCGTGGTGGACATCCATTACGACTCCCTGGCTGACAGGAACGACGGGCCGACGATGGACTTTCTGTGGGACACCGGGGATCGCGAGCCGGCCATCGGGGACCCGGAGGCGGGCGAACCGTCTGAAGGCGCCGGAGACCCCGGCGAGCCGGACGACCCGGGGCCGGACGACCCGGGGCAGCCAGACCTCGGCCCGGTGGATGAGGGGCCTTGCATCCCGAACTGCCGGTTCGAGGACGGGACGGAAAAGGTCTGCGGTCCCGACGGGTGCGGCGGCATCTGCGGGTACTGCGAGTACGGAAAGGTCTGCAAGGAATGGCAATGCATTGACATCTGCATTCCTGACTGTATCGAGAAAAATAAGTTGTGCGGTCCCGACGGGTGTGGCGGGGAATGCCCGCCAGGGTGCGAAGAGGGCTTCCAGTGTCGCGACGACTTCCGGTGTTACCCGGTCCAGTGCATCCCGGACTGCACGGGGCGCGTGTGCGGCTACGGCGCGGGAGGCGGGTGCGGCAACCCGGTCGAATGCGGCGAATGCGGACCTGGGCAGTCTTGTACGGACCTGGGGCAGTGCGTGGAGGGGCCGTGCATGGGCATCCACCCGGACAAGGGGAAGTGTCTCGACCCCTACACCGTCGGTTACTGCACCAAGGTGAACGGCCAGGAAGTCCTGATCAAGGTGGACTGCTCCCAGCAGCCGGACAAGATCTGCGGATGGGACGGGTGGGAAAAAAAGTTCGCGTGCGTGGACAGGCCACCCTGCGTGCCCAATTGCACCCTCGAAGACGGCACCCAGAAGGAGTGCGGTGACGATGGGTGCGGCGGCCAGTGCGGGTCGTGCCCCATCGGTTGGGGGTGTCCGAGTTTCCAGTGCCGTCCGGTCCCGGGCGCCTCGTGCGGCTGGATCACCGAGGTCGGGACCTGCTGGTACGACAACTGGCTCTACTACTGCACGGGTCCGGTCCAGACGGGCCAGATCGGGGCCGAGAACTGCACGGCCCAGGGCAAGGTCTGCGCCTACGACGACAAGTTCTCGCACACCTACCAATGCATGACGCCGCTGTAAGACCTCATCCCCTCGGATAGAAGACGAACAGGATCACGGACAGGGCCGCGAGGACCCACAGCCCGGGGCGCACCTCGCGGGCGCGTCCTGCCGCGACCATGAAGATCGGGTACAGGACGAACCCGGATGTCATCCCAATTGCGATATTATATGTAAACGACATCAAGATGATGACCGCCAGGGCGGGGATGGCCTCCTCCAGGCGGTCGAAGGGGATGCGGGTCACGACCTGGATCATCGCCAGACCCACGACGACGAGTGCGGGACCGTAGGCGCAGGCCGGGATGGCCGTCAGGACCGGCGCGAAGAAGAGGGCCAGCAGGAACAGGGCGCCCACGACCAGCGCGGTGAGGCCGGAGCGGCCACCCGCCTCGATTCCGGCCGCGCTCTCGATGTAGGCCCCGGCGGTGGTGGTGCCGAAGACCCCGGCCAGCGTGGTCGCGACCGCGTCCGCGAGCATCGGGCGTTCGATCTCGGGCAGGTGCCCGTCCGCGTCCAGGAAGCCCGCGCGGCTGGACACCCCGATCAGGGTGGCGATCGTGTCCAGGAACGCCATCACGAACACGACCAGGGCCACGTTCAGGAAGCCGAACGACCACGTCGAGGACAGGTCCAGCCGAGCGAACACGGGCGCGAGCGACGGGGGCGGCGAGACCACGGCCTCGGGAGGCGGCGCGGCCTCGACCAGGAAGGCCA
>JBBIPO010000160.1:0-8594 GCA_037442805.1 Deltaproteobacteria bacterium | reverse complement strand
CCGGGGTCGGGGGTCCGGCATCCGGGGTCCGGCAGGGGCTCCGAGGCGGACACGGTCATGGCCGCCGTCCCCGCCACGGCCACGGACTCTGCCACGGTCACGGTCACGGACACGGCCACCGACACGGACACGGAATCCGGCATCCAGCATCCGGGGTCCGGGGTCCGGTATCCGGGGTCCGGCAGGGGCTCCAGGGCGTTCGCGGACACGGTGACGGCCACGGTCACGGTCACCGTCACCGTCACGGCCACGGTCACGGACGGGAACTGGGAGCCGGGAAACCGGAGAGGGGGTGCGGGACATGAGAAGCGGGGCGGGCGTGCTGCTCGCCGTGACGATGGGCCTCGTGGCCTCGTGCGGCTCGGAGAACCGGGCAGGCTGGGCCGGACGCCCGGCGTCCATCCGGGTCACGCTCTCCGGGGGGGCGCTCGGGACGCCGGGGGACCCGCTGGACCCGGCGTTGAGCCACTCGTACACGCTGGACCTTGCGGTCCTGTCGGCCGCGGGCGAGGAGCCGCTGCGGGACTGGAACGGATGGATCCGGGTCTCGGCGCGGCCGGGGCGGGTGACGCTCGGTCCCGCGCCGGGGGTCGTCGGTCACGACGTACGCGTCCAGGGGGGGGAGGTGCGTGGCATCCCCTTGCTCCTTCAGAATGCGTTCGGTCGCACGGAGGTCTGGGTCGAGGACATCGGATACACGCCCCCCGAGGCCGGGAAGAAGCCCGCGTGCTCCGACGATCGGGACAACGACGGCGATGGCCACGCGGACTTCCCGTGGGACCCGGGGTGCGCGGACGCGACCGACGACTCGGAGGAGGGTGGAACTCAGGCGTCGGGGCTTTCGGTCCCCTTGTGGTTCCGCAACCCCTCCCTGGCCGTGGTCCAAGGACGCGGGGCCCCGGACCCGACGATGTCGCCCTACGTCGGCGAGGTCGTGACGATTGACACGGGGTTCCTGGTGGTCACGCGGATCACGCGGGACGGCATGACCGTGACCGACCGGGCTGACCCGGGCGGGTTCAACCACGTGTTTGCGTACAGTTTCAACACCCCGCCCGGGGTGCGGGTCTGCGACCGGCTCGCGACCCTGTCCGGCATCGTGGGCGAGTACTACAAGTTCACGGAACTGAACTTCCCGACGTGGGTCCTCGACCCCTGGAGGCCCGAGAAGGGGCCGTGCCCGGTGCCGGAGCCCCCGGTCCTGACCGCGGGCGACCTGAAGAACAAGACAGCGATGGAGGGCCTGGAGTCCGCGCTCGTGCGCGTCGAGGACGTCCTGGTTGGCGATCACGTCGTGAACTGCGACCACGACGGCGACGGGAACGTGGACTGGCGAGACTACGACACGAACGCGTGTTCCGCCGAGTGCGAGTGCCGGGAGGCGTGTGACCGCGATGTCCTTTGTACGGAGTGGAGCCAGTACCAGGCGTACGGCCAGTGGGTCGTGGCGGTCGGGGGGGTGTCGGGGCAGAAACTCCTGGTCGTGTCGCGGGACGCGGCGCCGGACTATGACCCCTTCGGGCCGGGCCACCCGACGCAACTCAGGAGCCTGACCGGGACCTTGCGCAACGTGAGTTTCCTGAAGCCGCCCTGGATCCTGGAGCCGCGGTGTCCGGATGACGTCGTGTTCACGGGCGATCCCCGGCCCATCGGGGAGGCCTGCGTCTCGCCACGCACGGGCGAGGAAGAGGAGCCGAATTGACATGATGAGATGGTGGTGGATTGTGGTCGGCATGGTCTTCTGTCTGGCACCAGGCACCTTGCGCGCGTCCGACTTCATGGACACGCGCCTGACGTGGACCTTCGGCGACGACGACGTCCTGCACGACGCGGGCGAGGTCGTGCCGGACAGCCCCAAGGCCGGGATCGGGGACCGCAAGGGTTATGAATTGTTCATGGACAATCTGAATACGAAAACAAAGGGGCGCGAGAACCTGACCCACGTCGCGCTTTACAAGAAGATGGAAGGGTACTGGACGGGCCTGACGACGGAGGCGGGGCTGGTCCTGAAGATCGACCTGGGGAACCTCGCGAACAGCGACAACCCCGGGGTGCGGGACGTCCTGATGGACGACGGGACGTTCCTGCGGGCCCAGTGGTCCTGGCGTCCGGAGGAGGCATCGGACAACCATCTGGCATTGACCTTCTTCCCGTTCGATACGGAGCGCTTCCGGATGGGGTACCTGTGGGACATCTCGTGGGGCGGGGGGAACATCTTCAGCACGAACCGGGCGGGTCCGGCCCCGGGTTTCAAGGTGGATGCCCGGGTGCGCCTATCGCCCAAGGCCATCGGGTACGCCTTCGGCGGGTTCAAGACGGCGCGCGTTCGCCAGGTGGTCGCCCTGGGGTCAGGCGAGGTCAAGGAGATCACGGTCAACGAGATGAACTACGGGGCCCTGGGCGGGCTCGGCGTGGATCTGTGGGACCGATTCGCGATTGACTTCGGATTCGGGTATTTTCAACAAGGAACATTCCCGTTCGAGGGCCTGGTCGGCGAGCGGGTCTATTCCGGCGGCATCTCGGGGCGCCTGACCTATCATGACGGGATGCCCATCCAGACCTCGATTGATTACATGCTCTATCGCAACGACCCCAACGTGAATGTGGTCGAGTGGTGGCGCGACCGGTACGAGGCGGGCCGGTTCTCCGCGAGCGTGTCCGTCGAGGGGTCCTACCTGTGGCAGCGCCTGTCGGACATGGACCGCTACGGGACCACGAAGATGCAACCCGCCTGGGCCGCGGCGTTTCAGGCCAAGTTCAAGCGCGGCTTCTTCCGCGGGCAGGTGGTCGGGCTTGTGCGCAACCTGGAGTTCATCCTCCAGAACGTCCCGAGCCTGACGCCGTTCGTGGCCATGCCGGACAGGAACGTGCGCACGACGCCGGAGTTGTTCTTCGCGGGGACCGTGGACTACTACTTCGAGCGCGCGCACCTGATGCCCTTCTTCACGGCAGGGTTGCAACTGCCCGCGTCCTTCGCGACCCTCGATGACGCCGGCAAGGTCCTCGCGGTCCAGGTGATCCGGGACCAGACGCGGCGGGACCGACTGCCGCAGGGCTACGACGTGGACCCCTCGGACTGGCATTCCTGGGTCTATCAGTTGCGCGTGGGGGTCCAGTGGGACCTGTCGGACTTCATGAGCCTGATGGCGACCCTCCAGTACGTGCACGACCAGAACCTGACGCGGCTCGCGATCGACGAGACGGGCGAGCGCCGCGAGTTTCAGAGCCCCCACAAACTCGGCTTTACCTTCCTTGCGCGCGCCAGGTTCTGAAGGGTCGAGGATCACTCGGACAGGTGCACAAGCGACTGAGCGGGCAGTTCCCCGGCCATGAAGTCGTCGAGGACCTGGCGCTGGATGGACGACAGTTTGTAGAACTTCACGCCGAGGCCCACGGGCCGCCCTTGGGATTCGCGGGGGTTCACCCAGATGACCTTGCCGGACACCGTAAACTCGACCGCCTCGGCCTTCAGGCGCACCCGGAGGGTGAGCAGGGAATCAATGGGCAGCAACGACTCGGTCTTGATGAAGATGCCCCCCTTGCTGAAACTCATGGACAGGGCCTCGTAGAACTGGATGGCGTCCTCAAAGACCAGTTCCACTTTCGTGGGCGTCTGCGGGTCCGCGGGATGTTCCAGGAGGCGGAAGACCGGTCGGCGGGGCGCGAGGTTCTTCAGGAACACCTCGACGTAGGCCTCGACCTCTTTCAGACGGACCGTCAGGACCGGGTCTCCCCGGTGGAGGGGCCTGGATGCCTGTTCCTGGAGTTCCCGGCGGGTGCGCAGGGCATCGAAGAACCCGCCGACCCGCAGTTCCCCTCCCGCACCGGCGGTCCCCGAGGGCGACGTCCCGTCAGCCATGCACGCAGTTCCTCCCCCGACTCTTCGCCTTGTACAGGTTCTGGTCCGCGGCCCTGAGCAAGTCTTCAGGACAGACGTGGGCCGTGGGATCGAACTGGGCCACCCCAATGCTGACCGTGATCCGGATATCCTGACCTTCGAACGTGACGACCTTGGCCTCGACCATCTTGCGGAGGGTCTCGGCGAACTCCAGGGCCCCGGCGGCGTCCGTTTCGGGCAGGACGACCACGAATTCCTCGCCTCCGTAGCGGGCGAACAACTCCTCGCGCCGGATGCGCTGCCGGATGATCGCCGCGACCTCGCGCAGGACCACGTCCCCCGTGAGGTGGCCGTACCGGTCGTTGACCTGCTTGAAGTGGTCGAGGTCGAGCATCAGGATGGACAGGTTCCGACCGTAGCGGCGGGCGCGCGCGATCTCCTTGTCTAGGAAGTCGTCCAGAGCCCGCTTGTTCGCGATCTGGGTCAGGCCGTCCGTGACCATCATCCGGTAGATTTCCTCGAAATAGGCCGCCTCGACGTGGTCCCCCATCAGATACTTGAAGATCGTGTCGCCGATCTTGATGTGGACGCCGCTCTCGAGCCGGGCGCGCGGGCGGACCGGCTGGTCGTTCACGTAGGTTCCGTTCGTGCTGTTCAGGTCCGTGATGAATCGCTGGTCCTGGTAGCGCTCGATGCGGGCGTGCTTGCGCGACACCGAGTCGGATGGCAGGACGATCGTGTTCTCGGGGTCGCGGCCGATGGTGATCGTGTCTTCGAACATCTCGTACTTACGGCCGATGTTCGCGCCGTAGATCACGACGAGACACTCCGTCCCGATGGACACCCCCTGAAGGAGCGAGCGGACGCTCGTGACCCTGGTGGCCCGGTCGTCCTGCTTCGCGTCGTTCGCCATCCGGGACGTCCCCCCTCCCGAGGTTGCAAGCACCCCGACCGGATTATCGGACCGGCCGCGGAGAAACTTTAGGGTGCCGCGGCGGGCGCGTCAGATGGGCTCGAACCGGGCCTGGAAGAACCTCAGGGCCGGAGGTTCGTAGACCATCCGCAAGCCCCGGATGTTATCACGATTCTGGTAGCAGCGGACCACCGCGTCGGCGACGAAATCCATGTGGGACTGGGTATAGACGCGGCGCGGGATGGTCAGGCGAACAAGTTCCAGTTTGGGGAAGACGTTCTCTCCGGTCACCTTGTCCCTCCCCTTGGACACCGCGCCGCGCTCCATGGCGCGGACGCCCGACACCTCATACAGGGCCGCGGCCAGGGCCTGGGCCGGAAACTGCTCGCGCGGGATGTGGGGGAGGAAACGGAGCGCGTCGAGAAAGACGGCGTGACCGCCCACGGGCTCGACGATGGGGACCCCGGCGCGCAGGAGCCGCTGGCCCAGGTAGCGGACCTGCGAGATGCGGGCGCGCAGGTAGTCGGGGTCGGTGCCCTCGCGCAGACCGCGGGCCACCGCCTCCATGTCGCGCCCCGCCATCCCGCCATAGGTGTGGAGACCCTCGTACACCACGACCAGGCTGCGGCACCCCTCGTAGATGCGCTCGTCGTTCGTGGCGATGAAGCCTCCGATGTTGACCAGGCAGTCCTTCTTGGCCGAGTAGGTGCACGCGACGGAGCACGCGCACAGGTCCCGCAGGATGGCCTGGATGTCGCGCCCGATCTGGCCTTCCTCGCGCTCCCGGATGAAGTAGGCGTTCTCGGAGGAGCGGGTTGCGTCGAGCACGATCGGGATCCCGTGGGGCTTCAAGAACTCGGCGACCCCGCGGAGGTTCGCGAGGGACACGGGCTGGCCTCCGGCCATGTTCACGTCCAACTCGACGCTGACGAAGGCGATGCGGTCGCGGCCGTGTTCGGCGATGAGCCGGTCCAGTTTCACGATATCCACGTTTCCCTTGAAGGGGTAGCGGCTGGTCGGGTCGTGGGCCTCGTCTACGATGACGTCCACCATGGTGCCGCCCGCGAGTTCCACGTGGGCGCGCGAGGTCGTGAAGTACATGTTCCGGGGGACGTACTGTCCAGGCTTCACAAGGACGCGGGCCAGGATGTGCTCGGCGCCACGGCCCTGGTGGGTCGGGACCACGTAGCGAAACCCGAGCACGTCGCGGACGGCCTGCTCCAGGTGCGTGAAGTTCTTGCTGCCCGCGTACGCCTCGTCCCCGAGCATGAGCCCGGCCCACTGGTTCTCGGACATGGCCGAGGTCCCCGAGTCGGTCAGGAGGTCAATGAAGACGTCCTCGGACTGGAGCAAGAAGGTGTTGTAGCCGGCCTCGCGGATGGCGGCCCGACGCCGCTCCGCGGAGGGAAGTCGGATCGGCTCGACCATCTTGATCTTGTAGGGTTCGACGAGTTGATCGGTTCCGATGTCGGGCTCGTTGTACGCGTTCTGCATGGAATCACCCCTTCCAGCCACGTTCCCGGCGCGCCGCGGGCCGGCTGGATGCGCCCGCCGCGGTCGGACGGTCTTCTAGCGCGCGGGCGGAGTCGGGTCAATAGAGGTTTTGGTGTTGCGGTAAGATCGCTTGCTGCGATGGCCGCCGCGCGCGGCCGTGTGAGTTCCTGTTTTTGACGGCCAGGAGGTCGCGATGCCCGGACAGCTGGTGTTGGCGTCCGCGTCGCTGCGGCGAAAGGAACTGCTCGAGATGGCCGGCTTCGCGGTGAAGCCGATGCCGGCCCAGGTGGACGAGACGCCCTTTCCGGACGAGGCTCCGGAGGTGTTCGTCAAGCGGATGGCCCGCGGCAAGGTGCTGGCGGTCGTGGAGCGTATCCAGCAGACCCTGTACCCGGACGCGGAGGCGGCGAGGGTGGACCTCGGGGGGAGGATGACGAGGGAGTCGCCCCTGCGCTGGGTCCTCGGAGCGGACACGGTGGTGGTACTGGATGGACGGATCCTGGGGAAGCCGGCGGACCACGAGGAAGCGGCGGAGATGCTGCGGGCGCTCCAGGGGCGGGAGCACCTGGTCACCACGGGGTTCTGCCTGGTGGACATGCGCAAGTCCAAGGAGGGGATCCAGGCGGTCCACACCGTGGTGCGATTCAAGCGGATGAACCGCCAGGAGATCGAAAAGTACTTGAGCGTCGGGGAGTCCATGGACAAGGCGGGGGCTTACGCGATCCAGGGCGTGGGCGCGTATCTGGTGGATTCCATTCAGGGGTCGTACACGAACGTGATCGGCCTGCCCCTCTGCCAGGTGGTCGAAATGATGGAGGAGATGGGCGCGCACGACATCATGCCGTTCGGGTGAACGCAGAAGGGCGGTCACGGACGCGGTCATGGACACGGCCACGGACGGCTGGTGCGTGACCTGGCGGGGAGGACGCTGTGGCGGGGGCCAGCGACATCCGGGCGAACCTGGAACGGGTGCGGGAGCGGATTCGGGCGGCCTGTGCGAGGGCGGGGCGGGACCCTGGGGAGGTCCTGCTGGTCGGCGTGACCAAGACGTGGGGGCCGGAGGTCGTACTGGCGGCATGGGAGGCGGGCCTACGCGACTTCGGCGAGAACTACGCGCAGGAGCTCGTGGCCAAGGCACGGGCGGTCGAGGCGGCGGGCGCGAGTCCTCGGTGGCACTTCATCGGGGGGCTCCAGACGAACAAGGTCAGGGCGGTCGTGGGTTTGGTTCGTAGCGTGCACTCGGTGGACCGCGAGTCACTGGTGCGAGAACTGGGGCGCAGGGTTGTGCCAGGGCAGGGCCTTGACGTGTTCGTGGAGGTCAACACGGGTGGCGAGGACCAGAAGTCCGGGGCGGCCCTGGGGGAGGCCGGGGCCGACGGACGGCGGTTGCTCTGGCCGGCGCCCCCTCGCCAGGCGCCCCACGCCGGGCCGCGGGGGCCTCAGTGAGCCTGCTCGGCGACCTCCGGATGTACGCCCGTTTCGCCTGGGCGCTGCCCGGCTTCCTGCGAAAGACGACCACGCTGGACGAGGCCCGGGCGATGGTCCGGCGGCGGCTCGACGGCCGCGAAGACGCTTTCCTTCGGCTCCTCGAGCGGGGCGTCTTCGGCTACCCGCAAAGCCCCTACCTGGCCCTCCTGCGGCACGCCGGGTGCGGGCTCGCCGACGTGCGGGAGATGGTGCACCGCCGGGGACTCGAGGCGACGCTGGTGGCCCTGCGCGAGGCCGGCGTCTACGTCACCTTCGAAGAGTTCAAGGGGCGCAGGCCGATCGTCCGCGGGGGGCTCGAGCTGCGGGTCCGAGCTGAAGACTTCAACAACCCGTACCTGCGGGGCCACTACGAGGCCCGGTCGGGGGGTACGACGGGCCCGGGGACGCGTGTGCCGATCGAGATCGACCACCTCGCCCCCCGAGTTCATCAACGCGTGCTGGTCTACGAGCCGCACGGGCTCCTGGACGCGCCCACCGCCCTCTGGAGGGGCCTGCTGCCGGAGGTGACCGGGCTCAGCAACCTCCTGCAGGGGGCGCGCATGGGCAACGTTCCGCGCAGGTGGTTCGTACCCGTCACGCCGGCCCAGATGCGGCAGCCGCTCCGGTACCGCCTGGCCACCAGGCACATCATCCTGCTCTCTCGCCTTGTCGGCGTCGCCTTGCCGAGCCCGGAACCGCTGCCGCTGGATCAGGCCGCGGTCCTGGCCCACTGGGCGGCTGCAACCGCGGCCGCCTGCGGGCGCTGCCTAATCCGGTGCAGTCCCAGCGCGGCGGTGCGGTTGGCGCTGGCGGCGCGGGAGGCGGGGTTGGACCTGACAGGTGTGACGATCATGGGCGGCGGCGAGCCCGGCACACCCGGGA
>JBBIPO010000159.1:0-8634 GCA_037442805.1 Deltaproteobacteria bacterium | reverse complement strand
GCCGGGGCCCCTGCTGCGGGCGCGTCGCAATCCGCGCCTACAGCGCGGATTGCTCTTCCGGATTCCCTAGTGGACCCGCGCGCGGACCTTGTAGTACCCTTCGGCCTGCGTCCTGAGCGGGGGATGGTCGTGAGGGCGGCCGGTCTGACAGCGCCGGAGTTCCGGGCGAGGAAGGGGGGCGACAAACTGGTCGTGGTCACGGCCTACGACGCCACGTTCGCGCGGCTCGTGGAGCAGGCGGGCGTGGACGCCGTGCTCGTCGGGGATTCCCTGGGGATGGTGATCCAGGGCCGGCGCGACACGCTCGGCGTCACGCTGGAGCACGTGCTCTACCATACGCGGTGCGTGGCCGCCGGGCTGTCCCGAACCCACTTGATCGCGGACATGCCATTCCTGACGTACCAGGTCTCGCCTGAAGACGCCCTGCGCAACGCGGGGCGGCTGGTCCAGGAGGGCGGGGCCCATGCGGTCAAACTGGAAGGCGGCGTCCGCAGCGCCGCCGCAATCCGGCGGATCGTGGAGGCCGGCATTCCGGTCATGGGACACGTGGGGCTGACCCCGCAATCGGTGCACCAGTTCGGGGGGTACCGCGTGCAGGGGCGCGACGAGGCCGCGGCCCGGATGCTCGTGGAAGACGCCGTGGCCGTGGCCGAGGCCGGGGCGTACGCCCTCGTCCTGGAAGGGATTCCCGCGTTGCTGGCCGCGGAGATCACCTCTCGCGTCCCGATCCCGACCATCGGGATCGGGGCGTCGGCCCACTGCGATGGGCAGGTTCTGGTCCTGTACGATCTGCTCGGCATGGATGATGACTTCAATCCGAAGTTTCTGAAGAAATACGACCGGCTGTCGGAACGGGTCCGACAGGCCGTCTCTCGGTTTCGCGACGAGGTGCGGAGCGGGGTCTTCCCGGACGAGGCGCACGGTTTTCAGGGATGAAAACGATGGAGGTCATCCGTTCCACCTTGGACATGAAGGAGCGCGCGCGCGAGTGGACCCGCAAGGGAATCCCGGTGGCGCTCGTGCCCACGATGGGGGCCCTGCACGAGGGACACCTGGCCCTGGTTCGGGTCGCGCGGGAACACGCGGACACGGTCGTCGTGAGCATCTTCGTGAACCCCATCCAGTTCGGCCCACAGGAGGACCTGGCTCGCTACCCACGCAACTTCGAGCGGGACATCGGCCTGCTCGAACCCCTGGGCGTCACGCACGTGTTCGCGCCCGAGGCACACGAGGTGTATCCGCCGGACTTCGAGACGCGAGTGGTGCTGCAACGGCTTCCGGAGCACCTGTGCGGCCTGTCCCGGCCGGGACACTTCGCGGGTGTGGCGACCGTCGTTCTGAAACTGTTTCACCTGTGCAAACCCACGGTCGCCGTCTTCGGCCTGAAAGACTATCAACAGGTCCTCGTGGTCGAACGGATGGTCCGGGACCTCGACCTCGACGTGCGCATCGTGCGCCACCCCACGGTGCGCGAGCCGGATGGGCTCGCGATGTCGTCGCGCAACGCCTACCTGACCACGGAGGAGCGCTGCGTGGCGCCCGAGTTGTACGCGACGCTCCGATGGATGCGGGACCAGGCGCGGGCGGGCGCGGCGGACGCGGCGCAATTGATCCAGAAAGGCCGCGAGCGGCTGGAACGTTGCGGGTTCGCGGTGGAGTACCTGGACATCGTGGACGCCCGCACGCTGGACTCCGTCTCGGATCTGCATCTTTCGTGTCTCGTGGCCGTCGCGGCGCGGCTCGGGACGACCCGGCTGATTGACAACGTGTTCATCGTCTCCGAGGAGGAGGGCCACCCCTGCGGCGGTGCGTGGCCGGAGACCGACGGTGAATGGCCGTAGGGCCACGAGGAGGACTCGCGGTGACCAGGCCCCCCTTGACCCCGGACCTCGCGGCCCTGTGCGTCCGGACGATCCGGATGCTCGCGGTGGATGCCATCGAGGCCGCTCGCTCGGGACATCCCGGCGCGCCGCTGGGCGCCGCGGACGTGGCCTTCGTGTTGTGGTCGAGGTTCCTACGCTTCGACCCATCGGCCCCGAACTGGCCCGACCGCGACCGATTCGTCCTGTCCGCCGGGCACGCCTCCATGCTCCTGTATGCCCTGCTGCACCTATCCGGATACGACCTCCCGCTCGACGAGATCCGGCGCTTCCGCCAGTGGGGGAGCCGGACCGCGGGCCACCCGGAACGCGGCCTCACCCCGGGTGTCGAGGTCACGACGGGTCCGCTGGGTCAGGGGTTCGCGCACGCGGTGGGGCTCGCGCTCGCGGGGAACATGCTCCGGGCCCGGTACAACGAGGGCGGGGACGTGCCCGTCTCGCGTCGTGTCTTCGTCCTGGCGGGTGACGGCGACCTGATGGAGGGCATTTCGTACGAGGCGGCGTCCCTGGCCGGCCACCTCGGGTTGGGTCGCCTCGTCGTCCTGTATGACTCGAACCGGATCACCATCGAGGGGAGCACGGACCTCGCGTTCTCGGATGACATCCGCCGGCGCTTCGAGGCTGTGGGCTGGCAGGTGGCCGAGGCGGACGGGCACGACCACGAGGGCCTGGCACGCGTACTCCAGGACGCCGTGTCCCAGGACGAGCGACCCAGTTTGATCATCGCGCGCACCGAGATCGCGCGCGGGGCCCCCACCCTCCACGGGTCCCATCACGCGCACGGCGCCCCGCTCGGGCCGGACGAGGTGCGGGCCATGAAGGAGGCGCAGGGCTGGCCCGTGGACCGTCCCTTCCACGTCCCCCCGGACGTCGCGGCGTGGTTTTGCGACCTGGCCGCGGTCCGCCGTGCCGAGCGTCTCGTCTGGGAGAGGGAAGTCGCCGCGTGGCGAGCGCGCCGGCCTGACGTGGCGTCCGAGTGGGACGCAAGGTACGCCCGCCCGGTCACCACGGACCTCTTGCCGGGGCTGGTCGAGGCCGCGCGCCGGGCGGAAGGCAAGGCGACACGGGTCGTGTCCGGCCACGTGATCCAGGAGGCGGCTCGCCGCGTCCCGGGGTTCGTCAGCGGCTCCGCGGACCTCGGGCCCTCGAATCAGACCGAGATCCAGGGGGCCGCGCACGTGGTTCCCGGGCGCGGCGCGGCGCGATTCCTGGGGGCAAACCTCCACTTCGGGGTCCGCGAGCACGCCATGGCCGCGGTGGTCAATGGACTCGCGCTCGATGGAGGGTTCCGGCCCTGCGGGGGGACCTTCCTGGTCTTCGCGGACTACATGAAGCCCGCGTTGCGCCTGGCGGCCATGATGGAGGCCCCGTCCATCTTCGTGTTCACGCACGACTCGTACGCGGTCGGCGAGGACGGTCCCACGCACCAACCCGTGGAACACCTGTGGATGCTCCGTTCGATCCCCGGGATGACCGTCTGGCGACCCGCGGACGCGCTGGAAGTCGCGGCCGCGTGGGCGGATGCCCTCTCGCGCGAGCGCGGACCCGTCGCCATCGTGCTGACGAGGCAGTCGGTGCCGGCGATCGAGCGACCGGAAGGGTTCGAGGTCACCGAGGTGCTGCGGGGCGGATACGTCCTCGCGGAACCGAGGCGCGAGGCCGCCTTGACCCTGGCCGCGACCGGGTCCGAAGTGTGGGTGGCGGCGCGGGCCGCGACCCTCCTGGAGGGTCGTGGGCTTCCAGCCCGGGTCGTCTCGTTGCCCTGTCTGGAACGCTTCGAGTCCCAGACCTCCGACTACCGCGCCAGGGTCCTGCCCCCGTCGCTCCCGGTGGTCACGCTGGAGGCGGGCTCCACGATCGGGTGGGGCCGCTATACAGGGCGGGAAGGCCTCGCCATCGGGCTGGACCGCTTCGGGGTGTCGGCTCCGGCCGAGGTCCTCGCGCGCGAGTTCGGGTTCACGCCGGAGGCCGTCGCGGACCGGGTCGCCGCGTGGTGGGCCGCGCGGCGGTAGCGGCTATCGCGACTTCTTCCGCGCGCGGGGGCGGGCCGCCTTCCTGGTCCCCCCGTGTTCCACTCGCTCCTCCAGGAACTTCTGGATGCGCAGGTTCACGGTCATGGGGTACTCGATGGGCGTGTAGTGCGTCCCACCCTCGATGGTCAGGAGCTCGGCGCCCGCGATCTCGGACACCATGTGCGCGGACAACTCCATGGGCGTGAACAGGTCCTTTTCACCGGTGATGATCAGCGTCGGGGCGCGAATGGACCCCAGGACGTCGTGGGCATCGTGGTTCGCGAGCCCCCGGAACACGGCGGCGTACGCCTCGAAGTCCAGGTTCAGCCAGTCGCGGGCGAGGTCGAAGAAGACGTCCTCGTCGAGCGTGGGGCTGACGAGGCCCAGTCCCTTGGCCAGGGCCACGAAGGCGCGCGTGCGAGTCACGAGGGGTTCCGAGCGGCTCATCAGGGGCGCGAGGTAGGGCAGGATGTCCAGGAACCGCGGCCCCGCGGTCCGCATCCAGGGGGCGCGGAACGCGGTCTCGAACGGCCGGCCGTAGGTGCCGTTGATCAGGACGAGGCCCGCGAACCGCTCCGGCCGCCTGCGGTAGTACTCGATGAGGACCTGGACCCCCATGCTCCAGCCCACGAACACCGCGCGCTCGACGCGCTCGACCTCGAGCACGGCGTCGAGGTCGTCGCAGTGCCTCGGGATGGCGTAGGCGCCGTCCGAGAGGTCGTGCGGTCGCCCGGACCGGTACAGGCCGCGGTAGTCCCAGGTCACGATCCTCATCCGGTTCGCGAAGTGGCGGATCAGGTGACGCCAGGCCGTGACGTTCCCCCCGAGCCCGTTGGCAAGCACCAGGGTCGGTCCCCCCGGCGGGCCCACGAGGTACGTGGCGATGCGAGTCCCGTCCGCGCTCGTCGCGCTTCCTTCACGGATATCCATTCCCCGTTCCCCGGCCGGACCGCGTCACCGGCACTTGAGAAGTTCATCCACAAAGCGCGCGTCCACCTGGTTCCAGTAGGCGCGGTCGGCGCGAAGCCGCGTCTCGACGGCCTGGAACGACTGGACCGACGGGAAACCCTGGCCCTCCAGGACGCGCAGGGCCGCGGGCAGGTCCGGGTCCTGGCGCTCCACGAGGCCCTCCAGGTAGTCGGAGGGCTTGCGCAGGGGCGTGATCGTCATCAGCGGGTCCACGCCCCGGTTGGCCATGCAGGCGATCTGGAAGTAGGCGGCTTCGAAGCGGGACCTCAAGGAGGCCTCCTCGCTTCGAGGTTCCGCCTGCGGGCCCACGGAACCCCGGACGGAAGGGGACGAGCACCCGGCCACCGCCACGACCCACACCACGAGGGCACGTCCGGCGATCATCTTGACCTCCTGGCGCCTTGGCGGCTCTCCGATTCCTGAACCTGATCATAGCGTCGTCCCGGCGGATCGCCAAGCAAACGCCCCCGGTCATTCAAGGGTCCGCCGAGGCCGGGGTCCACGAACAGGACAGTCCCAGGTAGTAGGACGCGGTGTTGTTCTGGACCGCGTCCACGACCACCCAGTATGTGCGACCGGCCTCGACCTCCGCCGAGACCTCGCGGTGGTCCCACGCGACGCAGGACCGGGACGTGCAGCCCTGGCCCTCATTCGCAAGCAGATACACGTTCAGGAAGGCGGGCGGATCGGGCAGGACGGAACCGCTCAACGTGACCACGATGGTTCCGGACTGGTCGGGGATGAAGCGATAGACCTTCTCGGGGCCGTGGGCGAGCGTGGAGTCGCAGGCATACTGGTCCAGCGTGTCCGCAAACGGGGACCAGCCCGTGTTGTACGAAGAAGAGGAGTCCTCGCCCGTGCACTGGAGGGTCCTGTACTCGTTGCACGGACCCGACTTCGCGCACGCCCCCGTTTCAAGGCACGACACGCCCGCGGGGCAGCCGGGCTTGCAGGTTCCGCCGCACCCATCCGGGCCGCACTCGCGACCGGCGCAATCGGGCACGCAGAGGCAGACGCCGCCCTGGCACACCTCGTTCGGCTTGCAAGTCCCGCAGGACCCGCCGCACCCATTCGACCCGCAGACCTTGCCCGTGCAGTTGGGGACACAAGAGGAGTCCACGCCGGGGTCCAGCAAGGAGTCGTTCACACTGGAGTCATCCCGCGCGAGGTCGTTCTTTCCCGTGTCGTCGGGCCCCGAGGCCACGTCGGGAAGGACCCCGGGGTCGCCCGGATCCGGTCCCCCGTCCACCACCCCGGGGTCGCGCTCCGGGCCGACGTCGTACCCCACCTCCGTCGTGGGGATGATCACCGTGTGCTCGCGCGGAAGGTCCGCCGGCGCGGCGTTCTGGCCTCCGCCCCCGCAGGCCGCGCAGACCACCGCGACCCACGACGACCATCGGGACCTTCCCCACCGAGGGTTTCCCTGGCCTTCCATCCCGTCGTCACGGGTTGAAGTTGAAGTCGGGATTGACGTACTTCGGGATGATGACCGGGGCCCCGCCCACCTGGTACTCGATAAACGGCTTGTCGGGGTTGGAGCAACACACCTCCCCGGCCTCCCACAGGTCCTGCATCTTCATCTTGGGGGCCTTCTTCTCGTACTTCAGGTCCCCGTCCAGAAAGACCCTCAAGGTCGGGATGGAGGCTCCGAACGTGTGGTCGTCCCAGTAGTGGACCCCCACCTTGTAACACTCTCCCGGCGGCGACTGGTCGTAGTGGAAGTTCTCGGGACCCGCGCCGTCGGTGTCGTCGCGGTCCAGGCGCGGCTGATCCAGAACCGGGTCCCCTCCCTCGACCCAGATGGGCCTCGGGTTGAACCAGAAGCAGTCCCACTTCTTGTCGAAGAAGCCGTCGGGCTTGCCGTCCTTGTCCACGTCGGGTCCGCCCGCGTAGCGATGCACGATGTGGAGGTCCATGTCGGACCCGCAGTTCTTGCCCGTGCCGCACTGGTCCGTCGGGTCCGGGTCGAGCGGGGTTTCCCAGGTCAACTCCACCACACACCCCTCGCCCGCCTTGACGTGGACGAGTTTGCAGCACTGATCCGACGAGATTCCCAATGTGTTGAAAACCTTCAGGCAAAACAGGTAATCGCCAACGACATTCACTTCGAAAGTCGGAGTCGGGAACGTATAGGATGGCTGGAAGATGTCCGCGGACCCCGGCGGAGTCGTCGCGCTCCATTCCCACGCCACGACGCCGCCCCCCGGCATCGGGTCGTAGGACTGGTCGTAGAAGGATAGGCGATCGAGGACCAGAACCACCCCCCCGTCCTCGACCTCGCCCTCCTTCGGGGACGTGATCTTGAACTCGCACACGGGTTTCTGGCCCTCTACGGCCATGCCGCTGACCGGGACCGCGATGTCGGGCCTCGGGGAGGAGTTCGCGATGCGGATCGTGTCCTCGTCGGCCAGCACGGTCCCGTCGGGCGCGGTCTTCACCGCCTCGGGCAGATAGGTGACCATGAACGTCTTCCGGTCCCCGGGGTTCAGCACCAGAGGCTGCGCCTCGGACGGGGTCCCGACCCCCTGAAGGTCCAGCCGGAAGGGACTCTGGGCCCCCGCCTGAAGGGCGATGGAGGTCACCTGGACGGTCTTGTCCCCGCAAGAGAACAGCTCCACCTCCTCGGCGTGGAACGAGTTCTTGACCACGGTCCCGAACGCGACCTTCTCGGGGGTCGCGCGCAGACAGGGACCGCTGACGTTGGCCCAGAACTCCACGTCCACCCCCTCTCCGGCCGCCGCGTCGTGGTCCGGGTCGTTGGACAGGAAGGTGACGAAGGCCTTGGCGGGCAGGTCATTCGTCGCCTCGTACCGCACCCGGACCTTGTATTCGCCGTTCGCGGGGATCGTCAGGGGTTCGGCGCACACCGAGTCGTCCATGGTGACGGGGTCTGCGCCGCCAGGGACCACGACCCATTTCTCGATGGGCTCCTCGGGTTCCTGGGCCCCGGCCCATCGGCATCGCCACGTGAACGAGAACCCGGCGGACCCCTTGTATCGGACCGCGGAGACCACGAGGTCCCCGAGCCCCGTGTTGCGCACGGCGAGGGCCGCCTCGACGGACTGTCCCACCTCGACCATCCCCAGGTCTACGACCGGGGGGGACGCGACGATGTGCGGGGTTGGCACGGCCACCGTGAAGCGGACGGCCAGGTCGCGGTCCCCGGCGTCTCGCGTGTCGCTCAAGATATGGACGGTCGCGCTGCGGGCGCATACGGTGTCCGGGGCCGTGTAGGTCACACGGACGCAGACGAATTCCGGCTTTCCCGTGGTCGCTCCGTCGCCAGGGCCGACGACCGCCACCGGGAAGGCCAGGCCTTCATCCCACGTGAGCGTGAAGGTATCTTCGGGGTCGCCGGGGCACAAGGCCTGCTCGATGGTGACGGAGGTCACGGTCAGAAGGGAACCAATCACGGTGTTTCCGATGCAGAGGTCGTAGGGCCAGGTATCTCCCGGACCGAGGGAGGTAGGGACGAACACCTCGCGGTCCGCTGGTTGGATGGCGATGACCGGGGGGTCGTAGACCTTCTGCTTGCTCCCTCCGCTCCCGCATTCCGGAAGAAAGGCCGCGAGCGCCACGGCCACGGCTGAAAGAGCCAGGGTGCGGTGGCCAGGACGCGCTTCAGAACGCCTCGTGGTTCGGGTCCGTGTCATGGATTCCCTCGGTCCAAACCCGCGACATAATAACGAAGCAACCGAGAGGGAAACAAGTCCCGGGTGTCGGGAGCAATCCGCGCTGTAAGCGCGGATTGCGACCCGGCCGCAGCAGGGGCC
>JBBIPO010000158.1:0-8673 GCA_037442805.1 Deltaproteobacteria bacterium | reverse complement strand
CGAACCGCCGAAAAACCGCCGCGAACGATTCCAACGGACCTACCGACCAGGCCTGCCCTCTGGGGCGTTCCCCTTCGGCCGGTCCCCACCCCCAATGCGAACATCGGCTCCCCCGGTCATACGACCACCGTCCCGCGACGCCATGCGGCCTACAGCTCATTCCGCAACATGAATGCCGGTCAGGTCTGTCCCCGATCCGCCACCGGACCATGGCCAGCCGCATCGCGGACGTGCGTCTCGCCGCGTCTCTCACCGCGCCGGAATGGGTGAGGACCGGCGTGGCGAGGGGCCCGCGAACTGCGGTCGGAGACGATAGGTTGGGTGTGCCGGAGGCTGCGGCGGGCGTCCGTTCCGGTCACGTCAAGGTCTCCCCGAGATACTCCTGCAGGCGTTGCCAGCCAACGACCTCGACGCCTTCGCGCGTGGTCCGGTCGGGGCCGCCGTACACCAGGACACGTCGCAGATCGCGGGCGGCTGGACGCGAGGGAAATCCGGCATCGAATACCCGAAACGGTTTGAAGAAATCGCTTCCGACCGTGCTCCCGGACTTGACCTCGATGGCCAGGGCGGTGCGACCGGCCGTGACGACCAGGTCCACCTCGCGTCCGCTGCGGTCCCGATAGAAGGCGACGTCGGCCCCAAGGCCCCGGTGCCGTAGGTGCTTCAAGACCTCCGACGCCACCCACGATTCGAACACGGCCCCCCTCAACGGATGGACCTCGAGCTGCCCGGGCTCCCGGATTCCGAGCAGATGGCAGAGCAGGCCCGAGTCCAGGAACACGACCTTCGGCGTGCGGACCAGGCGCTTGCGAAGGGTCGCGACCAGGGGCGGGACCCGGGCCACCAGATACCCGGCCTCCAGGACGCCCAGCCAGGCCCGGGCCGTGTTGTGGCTGATGCCCGCGTCCCCACCCAGGGACGACAGGTTGAGCAACTGCCCTGACCGCCCGGCCACCAGCCTGACGAACGTCCGAAACGCCTGAAGGTCGCCCACGTTCAGGACCTGGCGCACGTCCCGCTCCACGTACAGGGAACCGTACGCCCCGAGCCATTCCGCCGGGTCGAGCCCCCGGTCCAGGATCGCCGGGTAGCCGCCCGTCCAGAGCGCCTCCCACAGGTCCACGGGATGACGTTCGAAGCGCAGGACCTCGTCCCACGACAGCGGCAGGAGCTCGAGCACCGCGGCCCGACCCGCCAGCGATTGCGATACGCTCTGCACCAGCCCAAAGTGCTGCGACCCCGTCAGGATGAAACGCCCCGGCGTCGGGTCGGCGTCCACCATCCCCTGAAGATACGACGGCAGGTCCGGGGCCCGCTGGACCTCGTCGAGGACCGCGCCCCTGGCATATCGGGCCAGCAGACCGCGCGGGTCACGTATCGCGTGCTCCCGCGTGTCCGGGTCCTCGAGCGAGACCCAGGGCCTGTCCGGGAAGGCCGCGCGACAGAGCGTGGTCTTGCCCGCCTGCCGGGGTCCCGTGACCACGACCACGGGAAACATGCCGGCCAGTCGCTCCAGCCTGGCTCGCGCCGCCCGCTCGATCATCGCGGCTCCTCCAGGCAACCCCCGGGCATTCTCAGCGGGTATGGGCTAGTTGTCAATTGCAGTTACAAATTCAAGCGGATGCACCAGTCCTCGGAAAAGGGAACAAACATCGTACCCCACCCCCCCCGCGGTTCGTCCCTGGGTCATCAGGCCTGAATCGTCGGGTGCCACGCGGCGTTTCGACCCTGTTCGTGGCCGTGGGCATGGGCGAAACCAGCGCGTCGGGACACCCACCGAGTGACGCGGTCCAAGAGGGACGTGAACCGCTCCCACCTGCTCCCGCGTCCACGGCGACGAGAATGTCGCGGCGATGACCCGACGATCAAGGATCAGGAGGTCGGGGTTGTGGGTACCTCTCGACCTTCACGCTGCCTTCAGGAACTCCGAGTAACCCCCGGGGACGGTGGCGTACGGTGTTGGCTCCTATCCCTCGTCGCGGTCCTGGCTGGAGAATCCTGGTGGCATTCTTGGTGGCATGTCTGGGTGCCAGATTCGGGGTAACATCGTCCCGACGGAAGCCGACGTCGAATGACGCTGATCGCAGGTCCCGGTGCGGGTTTCCTTGGAGCCAACGGGGAGAATCGAACTCCCGACCCGCTGATTACGAATCAGCTGCTCTGCCGACTGAGCTACGTTGGCCCGCCGGAAAAGGCGAATGTCTTATAGCGCCTGGAAGCGGAGCATGTCAACTGCATCGAGGGCCCCGCAATCCTGCGAACGGGCTCCCGCGGGGACGCGAGCGCCCGCTCGCGTGGGTCGGCGCGGGCACAACCCGTGCCATCCGAAAGGCGGCCTCTCCACGCACCAGTCCGAAGGCGCGTTTCGCGCTCGGCTACAGGACAGGACGCGCCTGACCCCGTTCATTCTCGGGAGGTGACGGACTGCGCCCCGCAACGGTCCTTGCACCGTTCAGCGATCTGTGGGCCGATGGCAAGGCCGAGCCCCATGCCGCCCGCCTCGCGCAAGCGGCCGCGGTCCACTCGATAGAACCGCTCGAACAGCCGAGGGAGGTGGTGCTCCTCGATGCCGGGGCCGGCGTCCGCGACCAGGCGGGCGAAGTCGGACTCGTCCTCGACGACCAGGGCCTTTCCGGTCGGACTCCAGCAAACCGGGACCTACATCCCCGCGCTCGGCGGGGCGGCCTCGTCCGGGCGACCGGCCTTGCGCAGCGGGCGAATGACAAAATACGCGATCAGGATGGCCAGAAACACGAGGGACCCGATCCCACCGGCCTGGAAGCCCTCGGGCAGGGACCAGAAGGACCCCCGGAAGAACACGACCGACGCGATGACGAGCCCTATCAGGGCCTCGCCCGCGATCAGCCCGGACGCGCACAGGACCCCCGCGTTCTCGACCCGGGTGCACTGGGCCTGGTTGTAGCCGCGCCGCCGCGCGATGCGGTCCACGACGCCCCGCACGATCCCGCCCACGAAGATCGCGGCCGTGGTCTCGAGCGGCAGGTACATCCCGACCGCGACGAGCATGGGGCTGCGCACCCGCACCAGGATGAGCCCGATCCCCATCAGGATGCCCACGACCACGAGCGGCCAGGCCATCTCGCCGCCCACGATCCCCTTCGCGAGCGTGGCCATCAGCCCGGCCTGCGGGGCGGGGAGGTCGCGGCTCCCGAACCCGTACGCCGCGTGCAGGACGTACAGGGGCAGGAACATGACCGCGGACGCGACCACGACCCCGACGATGTCCCCGACCTGCATCTTCCACGGGGTTCCGCCCAGGAGGTGCCCGACCTTCAGGTCCTGAAGCATCTCGCCGGCCACGGCGGAGGACACGCACACGACCGTGGCCACGCCCAGGACCGCGGCCACGCCCGGATCCCCGGTCACGCCGATGACCAGCATGACCAGGGCCGACACGACCAGGGTCGCCAGGGTTAGCCCCGACACGGGGTTGTTGGACGACCCGATGAGCCCCACCAGGTTCCCGGACACCGCGGCGAAGAAGAAGCCCGTGACCAGCATCACGATGGCCGCCACGAAGGCCCCGCCCAGGACCCCGGTGAACCAGAAATACAGCGCGACCATCAACACGAACGTGGCCAGGATGCCCAGGCCCACGACGCGGAAGTCGAGGTCCCGGTCCACGCGGTCCACGGCCTCGCGCGAACCCGCGGCCCGCCTGACGTCGCGTACCCCGCGGCGTATGCCCTCGACCAGGTTCGCGCGCATCCGGTACAGGGTGTAGCACGCCCCGACCAGCATCCCGCCCACCGCGATGGGTCGCACCACGAACTTCCAGACCTGAACGGCCAGGCCGGTCCAGTCGTCCGGGGTGGCCGCCCCCGCGCTCGCGGCACCGGAAAACGCGGCGATATTGTCGGGCCCCAGCAGATAGACGAGCAGCGGGACGAACAGCCCCCAGGCCAGAAGCCCGCCCGAGAAGTTGAGGGCCGCGAGTTCCGGCCCGATGATGTACCCCACGCCGAGGTATGCGGGGCTGATCGCGGGCGCCGACACGACGGTGGTCCCGCCGACCGCGACCTGGTAAGCGTCCTTCTGGTAGCCCAGGCGGATCAGGCTCTTGCCGACCTCGCCGACCTTCACGATGAAATCATTGTGGATCAAGAACAGTTTCAGTTCGCCCAGCAGATAGACGAGCGCCCCGAACCCCATCGAGGAAAACAGGGTCAGCGCGGCCTCGGACCCCTTCTGTCCCGCCTTGTGGATCTCGGACGCGGCGACCGACTCGGGGAACGGGAGTTCCCGGTCGTTGACCATCACGCGGCGCAGGACCGTGACGAACAGGATGCCCAGGACCCCACCCACCGCCATCAGGGCCGTGGACTTCCAGTAATCCTCGCCGGGCGTGAACGACCACAGTCCCAGGATCGCGAAGGCGGGCATGGTGAAGATCGCCCCAGCCGCGATGGACTCGCCGATGGAGCCCACGGTTCGGGCGAAGTTCTCCTCGAGGATCGAGCCCCGGAACAGTCGCAGGACCGCCATCCCGATGACCGCCGCAGGGTAGGTGGCCGCGATGGTCATGCCGGCCTTGAGCCCCAGGTAGGCGTTGGCCGCGCCCAGGATGACACACATGAACAGCCCCAGGATGAGGGCGCGGATCGTGAACTCGCTCATGGTCGTGCGGCTGCTCACGTACGGGGCCTGGCCTGCGCCCGGAGCGCCGGATGGGGTCGGGTCCTGCATGGCGAACCTCCTCGAATGGTCCAATGCGCGCCGAACTTACCCCGGAACCGCCGGTGAAGGCAACCGAGTTCGAGGATTCCAGATCCACCGCTGACTGCCGCCACGTGGGCGTGGGCGTGGGCGATACCGCTCCTGACCGGTGATCGGTGACGGCCAGGGGCGCGAGTGCGAGCACGAAGCCCCGGGAACAGGCAGGGGACACGACATTCCCCATAGCAAGGGGGAGAATTCTGGAGATGCGATATGGAATACAACAAGTTGGAATGCAGGTGCCCATGACCGAACGCGTGCCACCCCTCCGATCACGTAACTCCTTGAATTCGCCCACGCCTACGCCCACGCCCACGGTGGGGAAGGTCCACGTGGGGGATTCTGGTCACATCCTCTCGATTGGTGCAGAATCTCTCCTCGCACGCGATCGGAAAGGCGCAGTGAGCGGTCAGGCCGGCGAGAACGAACGCGGTTTCACGGGCCTGCGGGCGTTCGCGAGGACGGTCGTGGGACCCGGCGTCGCGTCCGGCGCCCTTCTGACCCTCGCCCTGCCCGACCCGGGACTGTGGTTCCTCGCGCCGGTCGCGCTCGTTCCCCTCCTCCTGGTCCTCCCGCGCCTGTCCCGGGGACGCGCGTTCCTGGCGGGCTTCGTCGCGGGCGTGGTCGCGAACGCAGGCATCTTCCACTGGATCGCGCACACCGCGGTCTCGATGAGCGAGTTCCCGTGGGCCCTGGCCACCGGGGTGCTCCTCGCCTTCTCGCTGTATGGCGGACTCCAGTACGCGGTCCTGTCGCTCGTGGCGCGGCCGCTTCTCTCCAGACCGTGGCGAATCCTGACCGTCCCCTGCGCCGTGGTCGCGGTCGAGTTTCTGTGGCCGAACCTATTCCCCTGGCACCTCGGGAACGCGGTCTTCCGGGTCCCGATCCTGATGCAAGGCATGGACGTGACGGGGGTCTATGGGGCGTCGTTCGTGGCGGCGACCCTGGCCGTGGCCGTGGCCTCGGCGGCGCGAGTCCGCACGGACCGCCTCCCGTTCCCGCAACGGGAGGTCCTGGTCGCCGGGGTCGTTGCGCTCGCGTGGGTCATGTACGGCCTCGTCCGGCTGCCCCAGGTGCGCGACGCGCCGCCGCGCGACACGCTTCGACTGGCCCTGGTGCAGCCCGACATCACGGCGCAAGACAAGAAGCACCGGGACAACGCGAGCCGCAAGGCCCTGTTCGAGCGCCTGAAAGACCTGACGCTCCGCGCGAACCTGGCCGAGGTGGACGCCGTGGTGTGGCCCGAAGGGGCCTTCCCGTTCTACTTCGCCGTGGACGCGGAGGGCCGCAGCGGCTGGCGGGACATCGTCGAGACCTCCAACCGGCTTGTGGCCATGGTTCGACAGATGCAGCGCCCCCTCCTGTTCGGGAGTCTGACGCGCCCCCTGGGCTTGCGCGCCCGCAACTCGATGATCCTGCTGGGCTCGGACGGGGCCGAGGTCGCCCGCTACGACAAGCGCGTGCTCCTGGCCTTTGGCGAGTACATGCCCCTGTCCGATACGTTCCCGTTTCTGAAGAACCGCGTGAAGGAGGTCTCGGACATGACGCCCGGGGACCGCGCCGTCGCGTTTCCCCTGGGCCGCGCGCTCGCCCTGGCCTCGATCTGCTATGAGGCCATCTTCCCCGGCCTGACCCGACGCTCCCTGCTCGAGACCAGCGCGGACCTGATCGTGAACCTGACCAACGACGCCTGGTTCGGGACGTCCGGAGCCCCGGCCCAGCACCTGATGGTCCAGGTCCCGCGGGCCGTGGAGCTGCGCGTCCCCCTCGTCCGCGTCACCGAGACCGGGATCACGGCCGTCGTGCTCCCTTCCGGCGACTTCGCCCTGGAGACGGGCCTGCACGAGCGCCGCGTGGACGTCGTCGCGGTCCCGATCGTCGCCTCGTTCAGCCTCTACCGCGAGGTCGGGGACGTCTTCGCCTGGCTGGGCCTCGCGGGGACCCTCGCGGGCCTGGCGGCCCCGCGGCTGCATCAGTCGATCGGGAAGAAGTGGCGCTCGACGAAGACGGGGTAGTCCACGATCACTTGCAGGATGAACAATCCCACTACGAACAGAATCGTCGCCACCGCCAGGAACAGGGACACATACTCGTGCCACGCGCGCCGGCGCACGATGAGCGCCAGCAACAGGAGCGCGACGCCGACGGACAGCAGGACCAGGACCGCGAGCAACTTCACGTCCACCAGGATCCAGCCCGCGTACAGGCCGGAGCGGCTCGCGACACCCAGCATCGTCCTCTCCCGCTCCGAAATGGCCGATTCACGATAGGCCCCCGCGCCGGGACCGTCAAGCCTCTTTACCTGCGCCCCGCGATGGTGTATAAGGACGTTGACCTTGGTTCCTTGACAAGGCGGAGTGGCCGAGTGGTTGAAGGCAGCGGTCTTGAAAACCGCCGGACGACGAGTCCCGTGGGTTCGAATCCTACCTCCGCCGCCCGGGTTCAGCCACGGCCGCTCGACCCCTGGGGCGGGTACGAGCCGGCAAGGTCGCGCCACGGCGACGCGCCTTTTCCGGAGAGATGGCCGAGTGGTCGAAGGCGCTCGCCTGCTAAGCGAGTGAACGGGGAAACCTGTTCCGCGGGTTCGAATCCCGCTCTCTCCGCCGCCTGGCCCCGCGGGGCTGATCGTTCCTTGACAGTGCGCCCGTAGCTCAATTGGATAGAGCGGCAGACTACGGATCTGTTGGTTGGGGGTTCGAGTCCCTCTGGGCGCACCATGAGCCGAAAGGAGCCCGCGAGTCCGACAGGCTCGTCAGGACCGCGCCCGGGCTCCGGGGCCGATGGTTGACTTCGGTCGTTGCCTTCGGTCCAATCGTCATCGTGGCGAGCGAAAGCAGAGGTCGCCCCCCCTCTTCCGGTCCGTTTCTCCTTTGAGGGTGTGGGGGCATTGCGTGGCAGTCGAGGCATGGGTCTGGAACGGCCATCGGGATGCAAGAGATGATGCGCAGGCAGGCGCGGTCGTGGACCGCCCGGTGGCGGGCGGTCGAGCGCGTCCGGGCGGACGAGATCCGGAACGCCTCGATGGAGCAGCGACTCGCGGCGCTCCTCGCCTGCCGGGCCCTGGCGTGTTCCCTTGGCCGTCCGATGGACCGACGCCACCATGACCGCGATGTGGAGGTCGTCCGGGAGCGTTGGGCCGCGCTCCGACGGACCGCGCGATGACCCGGAACGATGCGAACGCGGTGCTCGATGCCCTGGACGCCGTATGCCGCCTGGTCGCCGAGGGCGTGCCCGGCGTCGTGATCGGCGGCATCGCCGCGAGCCTCCTGGGCGAGGCCCGGTTCACCGCCGATGTGGACGCGGTCGTGATGCCGGAGCCGGAGGACATCCCGGCCCTCCTGGCCCGCGCTGCGGCCGTCGGTCTTGTCCCGCGCATCGAGGACGCCCCGGGGTTCGCAGACCGCCACCGCGTGCTGCTCCTGAGGCACGCGGATTCCGGGACGCCGGTGGACCTTTCGCTCGGGGCACTCCCTTTCGAGGCCGACATGATCCGGAGGGTCCGGCTCACGACGGTCGGTGGCCTCAGAGTTCCGCTCCCCACCCCGGAGGACCTCATCATCACCAAGGCGGTGGCCCACCGACCCGTGGACTTGAGGGACATCGAGACCGTGCTCCTCGCGAACCCCGCGACCGACCTGCGGCGTGTGCGGCGCTGGGTCAAGGAGTTTGCGACCGTGCTCGAGATGCCGGAGATCCTCGCGGACCTCGAATCCGTGGTCCGGCGCGTGCGCCGGATGCGCGGGCGTTGACCCCGGGGCGGTTCACCGATACGTCCCTGCACAGAGCAATCCGCGATGTCGTTTGACGCAGCAGCCATGCGGGTCTCAGGGGGTCAGGAGAATTGCTTTACCCCAGGAATTTCGCCTGTCCGACGGGGTTTTAAAGAGCCCGGACCCCATCGAAGGGGGGCGTCGCACGCCCCCCCCGTCTATCGGA
>JBBIPO010000157.1:0-8711 GCA_037442805.1 Deltaproteobacteria bacterium | reverse complement strand
GTAGTGGCGGGTGGCCGGGGGCTCTTCCAACACGGCCAGCGGCGACTACTCGATCGTGGCCGGGGGCTATTCCAACACGGCCAGCGGCGACCAATCGATCGTGGCCGGGGGCTATTCCAACGCGGCCAGCGGCTTTGCCTCGATCGTGGCCGGGGGCTCTTCCAACGCGGCCAGCGGCCACTACTCGTTCGCAGCCGGTCGCCGCGCCAAGGCGACCTCCGCCGGATGTTTCGTGTGGGCGGATTCGGCGAACGCGGATTTCGAGTGCCAGACACAGAACGCCTTCTACGCGAGGGCGACGGGGGGCTTTTACCTATTTACCGACGCGGGTTCCAATGCGACATGCCGACTGACGTCGTCCAGTTTGACTTGGCAGTGCCTGAGCGACCGCAACGCCAAGGCGGACCTCGTCCCCGTGGACCCGCTAGAGGTCCTCGATCGCGTGATGGATGTTCCGATCTACACCTACCGGATGAAAGAGGCGCCCCCGGACATTCGCCACATGGGGCCGATGGCCCAGGACTTTTACGGGGCGTTCCACCTGGGCGATTCCGACAAGATGATCGGGCAGGGCGACGTGGGCGGCGTGGCCCTGGCCGCGATCCAGGGGCTTCGGCTTGAAAACCAGGCCCTTCGCGACGAAAACGCCGCCCTGCGCGCCCGCGTGGAGGCCCTCGAGTCCCGCCTCCTCCGCCTGGAGCGCCGCCTGTCGCGGTGACCCGCGACCTCCTTGACGACCCCCGGACGGTCCCGTACGCTCCTGGCCCATGGAACGCCCGCGCATCCGAGTCCTGCCGGACGACCTCGCGAACCAGATCGCGGCCGGGGAGGTGGTCGAGAGCCCGGCGTCCGTGGTCAAGGAACTCATCGAAAACGCCCTGGACGCGGGTGCGGGCCGCATTGCGGTGGAAATCGAGGGCGGGGGCCTGGCCCTGGTCCGCGTGACGGACAACGGTCACGGGATGGGCGCGGAGGATGCGGCCCTCGCCTTGCGGCGTCATGCGACGAGCAAGATCGCCACCGCGGAAGACCTGGCCGCGATCCGGACGCTTGGGTTTCGGGGCGAGGCCCTGCCCTCCATCGCGTCGGTATCGCGCTTGGCGCTCGAGACCCGCGCGGCCGGGGCCGAGGCGGGGACGCGGGTCACGGTGACCGACGGTGTTGTGTCCGTCGAGCCCTGCGCGTGTCCGGTGGGCACGCGGGTGACGGTGCGCGACCTCTTCCACAACGTCCCGGCGCGGCTCAAGTTCCAGAAGGGGGAACGTAGCCGCGTGGCCGCGATCCGGGACCTGGTCGGCCGCGCGGGGCTTGCCTGGCCCGCGTGTCACCTGACGCTGATGGTCGGGGGTCGCGCGACGCTGGACCTCCCTCCGTGCGGCCGCCTGTCCGACCGGGCGGTCCAGGTCTTCGGGCGCGAGGTGCGCGAGGGCCTGCATGGGTTTTCCGTGGATTCGGAGGGGGTGCGCGTGTCCGGGGTGCTCGGCGCGCCCGGGCTCGCCCGCCCCGACCCGGGCCGGGTCGTGCTCCTGGTCGGGGGGAGACCCGTGCAGGACCTGGGGCTGCGGCGGGCGGTCCTGACGGCGTATTCGGTGCTGGTCCCGGAGGGACGCTTCCCACTGGCCGTCGTGCGGCTGGACCTGGACCCCGCGGATGTGGACGTGAACGTCCATCCCCGCAAGACCGAGGTCCGGTTCCGGGACGCGCGCGCGGTGCAGGCCGCGGTCTTCGAGGCCGTACGGGGCGCCCTGGCCGGGACCCCGTGGATCCGGACGGAGGTCCTGGTGGCCGGGTCCGATCTCGGGTCCGCCGCCGGGTGGCGGGGGAGCGCGGCCTGGTCCCCGGGCGAGAATCGCGAAGGCGTGCGGGAACCCCCGGCGGAGGCGGCGCGTCCGAGGGCGCCTTCCCTGTTCGAGGCCACGGCCGCCGGGCGCTTCTCGCGCTTGAGGTTCGTGGGCCAGGTGGCGAGGGCCATCGTGGTGTGCGAGGGAGAGGGGACCCTGGTCCTGGTGGACCAGCACGCCGCCCACGAGCGCGTGCAGTTCGAGCGCTTGTGGAAGGGGGTGGAGTCTCGGTGCATCCCGGCAGAGACCCTGCTGATCCCAGAGGTCGTGCCGTTGTCTCCGATGGAGGCAGGGCGGGTGGAGGAGGTCAAGGGGACGCTCGCGGCGCTCGGTTTCGATTTGGAACCGTACTCGGGCGGGGTCGTGGCCGTGCGGGCGGTCCCGGCGGTCCTGGCAGGCCGCGCGGCGGGTCCGGTCGTGCGGGATTGCCTGGCCGCGGCCGGCGAGGACACGTCGAGCGACGGGCTGACCCGGTTGCGCAAGGTGGTGGCGACCGTGGCGTGCCACTCGGCCGTGAGGGCAGGGGACCCGATGGGCGAGGCCGAGGTCCGCGCCCTGCTTCAGGAGATGGACCGCGTGGACCTCGCGGCCTACTGCCCGCACGGGCGGCAGGCCGTCGTGACGTATCCGCTCGACACGGTCCTGCGCTGGTTCGGGAGGTGAGGAGGCACCGGTGACCCGGGCCGGTTGGACAAGGTTGGACAGGTGTCCAGGGGTGTCCAGGTCCGTCGAGACGGGTTGATTGTGTAACCATGCGATGACGCTGTGATTTCTGTCTTGCGGTGGTTGGCACGCTGGGTGCTGGTTTGGGGGTCGCCGGGGCACCGCGCTGACAGGGTTCCCCGGACCCGAGGGGACGGGCTCGACCTCGGGTGCACCATCCGGCGACGACCCGCCGGGGCCGGCGGGGGTCGCCGGGGTGCGCCGTGAGCCCGATGCGGCGTGGACGGCGTGTCGGCGGGCGGGTGGGACCCACGCGAAAGGGGCGTCTTTCACACGGTCGTGGGACGCCCGAGGTGACGGTCCGTGACGGTCGTTTGCATCCTGGGTCCGACGGCGTCGGGCAAGTCGGCGCTCGCGATGGAGGCTGCGCGGCGCTTCGGGGGCGAGGTCGTCAACGCCGACTCCATGCAGGTGTATCGGGGGTTGGGCGTGGGCACGGGGGTCCCGCCGGCGGCGTGGATGGCCGAGGTACCTCATCACCTGTACCAGTACCTGGATCCAGACGAGGAGCCCGACGCGGCGTCGTGGGCGCGGGCCGCGGCGGCGGTGATCGAGCGGGCCTGGTCTGCTGGGCGGGTCCCCCTGGTCGTGGGTGGAACCTTCTTCTGGATGCGGGCGCTGTTCGATGGGCTCGCGCGGATTCCACCGGTGCCACGCGAGGTCCGGCAGCGGCTCGGCAGAGCGCTGGAGGTCCAAGGCCTCGCGGCCCTGTACGAGCGCCTGCGCCGGATTGACCCCGACACGGCGGCCCACCTCGCCCCCGGGGACACGCAGCGCGTCCTCCGCGCGCTGGAAGTGTTCGAGGCCACCGGCACGCCCCTGTCCGCCTTTCACAAGGGACTGCGCGAACCCGCCATTCGGGCCCGTGTGCTGAAGGTGGCCCTGGACCTCCCCCGCGAGGTGCTGTACGCGAGGATTGACCGCCGAGTGGACGAGATGGTAGAGGGCGGTCTGGTCGAGGAGGTCCGCGTGGTCCTCGCGTCCGGGGTGTCACCGGACGCGCGGCCTCTCCGGTCGGCGAGTTATCGTCCCGTCGTCGCGTACTTGGCCAGGGAGCTGGACGAGCACCGGATGCGGGACGAGGTGGCGCGCGCCCACCGCCGTTACGCCAAGCGGCAGATGACCTGGCTGCGCCGAGAGCCTGGCGTCTGCTGGGTGGACGCGCGGGACTCCGAGGGCGCTCTCGCAAGGATTGAGGCAGCGCTTTGAATGAGAGGACGGGCGCATGTGGTTACAAGACATATCATATGACTGCAAATAGCATGCAAGGGGCGCACCTCTGGCAACCCTCCCCCCCGGCCCCCCGAGGAGCCCCGCGACCGCTCCCGGCCATCCGGCAGACCACTCCCGCCGCGCCCGGGCCTCTCGGCCGACGCGCCCTCCTTCCTCCCAACGGTGGCGCCCGCACCGGTGCATGCCCCGGCACGAACACTCCGGCCTACCGCTCCCTCTATCGAAGGAATGCCCGAAAGCGTTCCACGTTGGGCCGAACGAAATTGAAAACCGAGACGATTCCGGGAGGTCGGGTTCTTCTTTCGATTGCGCCCGCCGGCGATCCGGTTACCCCGACACCCACTTGATGCTACACCCCATCGCGGGCTTCTGGTCCGACGGGATGGGGCGGCCTTCCACCAGAGCCAGGACCGCCTCGCGCAGCTCGTGGCGAGTGACCCCCGACTCGTCCTGCCAGTGGTCGTCGAAGCGACCGTGATACACAAGCGCCCGTCCCACGTCGTACAGGAAGAACTCGGGTGTGCAAACCGCCCCGAGCGTCCGCGCCAGGGACTGGTCCTCGTCCGCGAGGTACGGGAACGGGATCCCCCACCGGCCAATCGCATCGCGCATCCCGTCAATCGAGTCCTCGGGATAGTCGGGGTTCAGATTCGGGTTGACCGCGACCGTGAAGACCCCGAGCGGCCGGACCTCCTCGGCCAGACGCACGAACCTCGGCCACACGGCCTTCGCGTACGGGCAGTGGTTGCAGGTGACCGCGAGCAACAGCCCCTTTGGCCCCACGAGCGACCCGAGCGATACCTGCCCACCCTCCGGGTCCGTCAAGGTGTGCTCCGGTAGCCGCGACCCGAGCGGATGAGGATTGGAATAGGTCAGTGCCACGATCACCTCCCTCCAAAGCCGGCTTCGATCTAACGTGAAATGGACCGGGCGAGTCAAGGCCCGCGGGCGCTCCGGGGCCACGGGATTGCACGTGCGGCGCAATAGCGCCCCGCTCAAAACTCCATGGTCGCGCGCATCTGACGTTTCTTCTGGAACATCTTCTCCTGGCGCTCCTGCTCTTCCTTGCAGATGATGCAGTAGGTCGTCTCGGGCCGCGCCAGGAGCCGCTTCTTCCCGATGGGATTCCCACAGGACTCGCACAGGTCGTACTCGCCCTCGTCCATCCGCTGGAGGGCCTTCTCGATCTTGCGCAGCAGGAACTTCTCGCGGTCGCGCAGGCGGTACTCGAACGACTTGTCGTACTCCGACGACGCCTGGTCCACCTCGTCCGGGACCCGGACCTCGGGGTCCTGGGCGTCGAGGGTGTCCCGCGCCTGCTCGATCAACGACTTCCGTTTGTCCAGCAACAAACTGCGGAACTCGTCCAGTTCCTCCGGTGTCAGGCGCGTCGCCTCTTCCTCGACCGTCTGGCTCCTGCTCGGCGCGACTTCCGGCCCCTTGGCCTTGTTTCCTGCGGGGTCACCCCCTTTGTTCTTCGCGCCCATCAAGTCACCCCCTTCATTCACGCCCGCCCCGCGCGCGGGTCCCGAGCCCTCGCCCGTCGCCTCGATCCTCGGAAACCGATTATGGTGCGCGCCTGCCGGAAAGTCAACGGAAGGTTCACCCCGAGGTCCGGCCATCGCGGTTGACCCCGCGCCGGGACCCCAGTACGATTGGCCCCTGGGTTTCCCGAATCCGGGGGAGGTTTCAATGGAACGATATCAGATGTTCATCGGAGGGGCATTCTGCGACGCGGAATCGGGCGAGTTTCGCTCCACGATCAACCCAGCCACCGAGGAGCCGATCGCGGAAGTTCCGGTGGCCACTCGCGGGGACGCGAGGCGCGCCGTCGAGGCGGCCCGACGGGCCTTCGATTCGGGCGTGTGGAGCGGCCTGTCCCCCAAGGAGCGCGCGGCGGTCCTGTACCGGGTCATCGAAAACCTCAAGGCGAAGGAGGCGGACCTCGCGCGCCTGGAGGCCATGGACGCGGGCGCCACCATCCGCAAGACCTCGATGATGGACATTCCGGTGGGGATCGAGCACTTCCGGCTGCTGGTCGAGCTGGGCGAGCGCCTGCCGACGTACGAGCCCCTGCCCTGGGTGGACTTCCCGTACGTCTCGTGGAACTTCGTGAACCGCGAACCGATCGGGGTGTGCGCGGGCATCATCCCCTGGAACTTCCCGTTCATGATGACGGTGTGGAAGGTCGCGCCAGCCCTGATCATGGGGAACACCGTGGTCCTGAAGCCGGCCACGGACACGCCCCTGACCGCCCTCGAGTTCGCGAAGTGCGCAGCGGAGGCGGGCTTGCCGGATGGCGTTCTGAACGTCGTCACGGGCTCCGGGTCGGTGGTCGGAACCGAGTTGTGTACGAACCCCATGGTGGACAAGGTCGCCCTGACCGGGTCCACGGAGACAGGGCGGGCCGTGATGAAACTCGCCGCGGACACGGTCAAGAAGGTGACGCTGGAACTCGGCGGCAAGAGCCCGACCCTGGTCCTGGAGGACGCGGACCTGGCCCTGGCCGTGGATGGGGCCTTGTTCGGGACGTTCTTCCATGCGGGGCAGGTGTGCGAGTCTGGGACGCGGTGTTTCGTCCCGGCCTCGATCTACGACGAGTTCATGGCACGGATGCTGGAGCGGGTGAAGAAGATCAAGGTCGGGGACCCCCTGGACTTCGAAACCACGATGGGCCCGGTGGTGTCGCGCTCCCAGTTCCAGACGGTCCTGGGCTACGTCGAGGCCGGCCGGCAGGAGGGCGCGCGGCTCCTGTGCGGGGGGCGGCGGCCCGCGGGCTTCGAGCGGGGCTTCTTCGTGGAGCCCACCATCTTCGATGGCGTGCGCAACGACATGCGCATCGCCCGCGAGGAGATCTTCGGCCCCGTCCTGTCCGTGATCCGGTACGAGGACGTGGACGAGGCCATCGCCATGGCCAACGACAGCATCTACGGCCTGGGGGGGGCCGTCTTCTCGCGGGACATCCCGCGGGCGATTGACCTCGCGAAACGGCTGCGGACGGGGACCGTGTGGATCAACGACTACCACCTGATCAACGCGCTGGCCCCCTTCGGAGGGTACAAGCAGTCGGGCGTGGGCCGGGAACTCGGGCCGCACGGCCTCTTGGAGTACACGCAGATCAAGCACATTCACGTGGACCTGACCCTGGACCGCGCCAAGAGATTCTGGTACGACTACATTTTCAACGACTGACGTGGGGTCGGTCGTTGGCCACGAGGTGAAGAATGGACGTCAGAGCAGTGGCGACGTGCGCCGTGGGGGTCGCGATGGCGCTCGGCGCGTGCAAGGGTGGCGTGCGGCCCGCGGGGGATGTCGGACGTACGGCCCAGGCCGGGTCGTCGGCGGCCACCGCGCCGGGTCCGGCCATCGAGTGCGAGCAGCCGACCTGGGAGTTCGGGACAGTCGCGGAGGGCGAGGTCGTCCGCCACGTCTTCCTGATCCGGAACGTCGGGAGCGAGGTGCTGAAGATCGAGTCCGCGCGCGGGTCGTGCGGGTGCACGGCGACGGTGGTGTCCGCCAACGAGATCCCCCCGGGCGGTGAGGGGCGGGTCGAGGTCGCGGTGAACACCCAGGGCCGGCGCGGGGCGCTGGACAAGAGCGTGGTCGTGGCCTCGAACGACCCGAAGAACCCGCGTTTGACCCTAAAGGTCGTGGGGCGGGTCGAGGTGGTCGCGGGCTTCTCGCCGCCGTACCTGAACCTCGGGCGGATGCTGAAGGGGTCGAAGAGGACCGAGGTCGTGAAGGTCGAGGCCAAGGAGCCGGGGAAGGTGCGCCTGACCGAGGTGACCGCCGGCGACCCGCGCGTGCAGGCGCGGATCATCGAGGGGGCGGAGCCCGCGGTCGAGGTCACAGTGTCGGCCGGGGACCAGGAGGGGCCGCTCGTGACCACGGTGACCGCGCAGACCAACCTCGACAGCCCCAGACAGATCGTCTTGCGACTGAACGGGATGGTGTCCGGAGACCTCGGGGTCGAGCCGCCGCGGGTCTTCTTCCGCGACTTCCAGGAAGGCAAGCCCCAGACGATGGACCTGCGGGTCACCGCCCTCACCGGGAGGCCGTTCCGCGTGCTCGGAATCGAAGACGCGCAGCGGGCCGTGCGCGGCGAGGCGAAGCAGGACGGGGCGGCCTGGACCGTGGCCCTCTCGCTCCTGCGCAAGCCTGACGCCGAGGAGGGCACCCTGCGCATCCGAACCGACCGCCAGGACCAGCCGATTCTGGAAGTCCCCTACCGTGTGGGCGGACGGCCCGGCGGGTTCCGGGCCGGCGGCCTGCCACTGCGGCGCGCGGTGCCGACATCCGTGCGCACCGGGGGACAGGCCGCCCCGCAGGCGCCCGCTCCGGGGCGGTAAGGGCCGGACAGCGGATCACAACGACGCGATCACTCGCCGCAGGCGCGCCTCCACCTCGGCCACCACGGGTGCCAGGCCTGGATGGTCCACCACCGAGAACATCGCCCTCGGGTCCACCACGGACACGACGCTACCCCCGTCCGGGTGCGCGGCCACGACGACGTTGCACGGAAGCAGGAGCCCGACGCCCGGGTCGCCCTGGAGCGCCCGGTACGCGAGCGGGGGGTTGCACGCCCCGAGGATGCGGTACGGCGGATGGTCCACGCCCAGTTTCTCCTTCAGGGTCTTCTGGACGTCGATCTCGGTGAGGACCCCAAACCCCTCGACCTTCAAGGCGGCGATGGCCCGTTCCCTGGCTTCCTCGACGCTCGTTCGAGGCAAGTGCTTTGTGATGCCATATTTCGGGTTCATCAGATGTCTCCCCGTCAAAGGCCGGTCCTCAACATGGCCATCCCAAACGAAGTTGTCAAATACCCCTTGCGTCCGTGCGCGTCCTGACTATAATCGTGGTGGCGTCTTTGGAAGTGGGTCTATAGCTCAATTGGTAGAGCAGCGGACTCTTAAT
>JBBIPO010000156.1:0-8738 GCA_037442805.1 Deltaproteobacteria bacterium | reverse complement strand
CGAGCGCCCGCTCGCGCGGGGAGGCGCGGGCGCCGCCCGCGCAGGACCGTGACCGCATCCCCGGTTCCCATGGGGACGCGAGCGCCTGCTCGCATAGGACCGTGACCGTGGGCCGTGACCGTGTCGGTGTCCGTGACCGTGTCGGTGTCCGTGTCCGCCTCGGTGTCCCTGCCCGACCCCGGACCCAGGACCCCCGACCCCAGATTCCGGGCGCTGGAAGGCGCGGCCTGGAGGCCGCGCAGCCGCCGCAAACTGGAGTTTGCGGCTCCACGTGTGTTGCGCGCGCATACCTGGGGACGCGAGCGCCTGCTCGCCCACGCGACGCCACAGGTTCCGGTACACTACCTTTGGGATTCGCGGAGGCATCGGACCTTGCGACTGGATCGGGCGCGGTGGATGACATGGCTCGCGGCCCTCGCGGTCTCGGGCTGCGGCGGTGGCGGTGACGGCGCGCCGCCGGGGGACCTTGCGGACCTGCACGACCCGGGGCAGGCCCGGCCCGACGTGCCGGTGATCACCCCGGACTCCCCACCCGCGGAGCCCGGGATTCCCGACCCGGGACCCGACGATGGCGATGCTCCGCCGGACCTCGGGGAACCGGACCCGGGACCCGAGGTCCCGCCGGGCCAGCCCGGGGCCCCCTGCAAGAAGAACTCGGACTGCGACTCGGAGTTCTGCGTCGAGACGCCGGACGGCCGGGTGTGCGCGGCATACTGTTACGCGGGAGAGGACACCTGTCCGCCGGGGTTCCGATGTTCCCAGGTCCAGGCCTATCCCGACACGGTCTATGTCTGCGTCTATCTCTACCCGAGGATTTGCCGGCCGTGCGCGACCAACCAGGACTGCGAGGCGGCGTTCGCCCCGGGTCCCGCGCTGTGCGTGGCCGGGGACCCGGACGGCCGCTTCTGCGGCTCGCCGTGCGAGGAGGCGGCGGACTGCCCGCCCGGGTACGACTGCCGCCCGATCACGTCGCTCGCGGGCATCGAGGTCCGCCAATGCGTTCCATTGAACAGTGAATGTACTTGCTCGAAGGTCGCGATCGCGGACGGGGCCTCGACCCCGTGCACGGTCGAGAACGAGCATGGCCGCTGTCCGGGAGAGCGAACGTGCACCCAGGAGGGCCTGTCGGAGTGCTCGGCCCCCGACCCGGCCCCCGAGGTCTGCAACGGGCGGGACGACGACTGCAACGGGCTGACGGACGACGCGAAGTCCCGCGAGTGTACGATCAAGAACGCTTACGGCGAGTGTCCGGGAACGACGGCATGCCAGGACGGGAAGGAGGTGTGCACCGGCACGCCGGCGACCCAGGAGGCGTGCAACCAGGTGGACGACGACTGCGACGGCCAGACCGACGAGGCGGGGGCCATCGGGTGCACGACCTGGTACCGGGATGACGACGCGGACACCTGGGGGGTCACCACGGACTCGAAGTGCCTTTGCGCGCCGGCGACCCCGTTTGTTGCGACTCGCGGGGGGGACTGCGACGACGTCTCGCCCGCGGTGAACCCCGGGGCGACCGAGGCCTGCAACGGCGTGGACGACGACTGCGACGGCCAGACCGACGAGGAGGACGCCTCGGGGTGCGCGTGGTTCCTCAAGGACGCGGACCAGGACGGCTGGGGCGCGGGCGCCGGCGTGGACCGGAAGTGCCTGTGCGCGGCGGCGGGTCTCTACACGGCGTCGAAGCCGGGGGACTGCGACGACCTCAAGCCCGCGGTGCACCCCGGTGCGAGTGAGGTGTGCAACGGGATGGACGACGAGTGCGACGGGGTGACGGACCCGGAGGACACCCCCGGCTGCATTCCCTACTTCCTGGACAAGGACGGGGACCAGTACGGGGACCCGGCGAAGCCGTCGCGCTGCCTGTGCGGGCCGGACATGGGCCAGAAGGTCACGGCGCTCCAGGCCGGCGACTGCAACGACTCGGACGCGGGCCAGAGCCCGTCCGCGACCGAGGTCTGCGACGGGAAGGACAACGACTGCGACGGCCAGACGGACGAGCCGGGGGCCGTGGGATGCGTCGTGCGCTACCGGGACGAGGACGGCGACCAGTACGGGACCGGGGACCCCTCGTGCACGTGCTCCGAGGTCCCGCCCGTGACCGCGCTTCAGCCCGGGGATTGCGACGACGCGGACTCGGCGGTCTTCCCCGGGGCCGCCGAGACCTGCAACGGCCGCGACGACGACTGCGACGGTCTGACGGACGAAGAGAACGCCTCGGGCTGCCACGACTTCTACCTGGACGAGGACGGCGACGGATGGGGGACGTCCGTGAAGAAGTGCTTCTGTGCCGCGTCGGGGTCGTACCGCGCACCGTTGCCGGGGGACTGCGACGATGCAAACCCGGGCGTGAGCCCCGGGGTCCTCGAGCAGTGCGGGAACGCGGTGGACGACAACTGCTCGGGGACCACGGACGAGGAGAACGGCGTCGGGTGCGAGGTCCTGTACTACGACCAGGACGGCGACGGGTGGGGGACGGCCGTGACGAAGTGCCTGTGCGCGGCCGCGGGGTTCTTCCGGGCCGCGGTCCCGGGCGACTGCGACGACGGGAAGGCCGCGGTGAACCCGGGCGCGACCGAATCCTGCAACGGCCTGGACGACGACTGCGACGGCGCGACGGACGAGGAGGGGGCGTCGGGGTGTGCGAGCCAGTACTACGACGGGGACGGGGACGGATACGGGGTCCTGACACCGGCCCCGAGGTGCCTGTGCGGCCCGGACGCACCCGGGAAGTACACGGCCACCGTGACGGGCGACTGCGACGACGGGAAGGCCGCTATCCACCCGGGCGCGACCGAATCGTGCAACGGCCTGGACGACGACTGCGACCAGGCCACGGACGAGGAGGGGGCCTCGGGGTGTCAGACACGGTACTACGACGGCGACGGCGACGGGCATGGGGTCCCGTCCCCGCCCCCGAGGTGCCTGTGCGTCCCGGACGTGCCCGGGAAGTACACGGCTGCGGTCGCGGACGACTGCGACGACGGGAAGGCCACGGTGTACCCGGGCGCCGTAGAGTCCTGCAACGGCCTGGACGACGACTGCGACGCCGTGACGGACGAGGAAGGCGCCATCGGGTGCACGGCCTGGCACAAGGACCAGGACCAGGACGGCTTCGGGACGGACGATGTGCGGTGCCTGTGCGCGCCGGACCTGCCGGGACGATACACGGCCACGGGGAGCGGCGACTGCGACGACCTGGACCCGGCCGTCCATCCCGGGGCGAAGTCCTGCGGCAAGGACGCGGACTGCGATGGGAGCCCGCTCGATGCGGGCGAGGCGTGCGACGACGGGAACGGGGTGGCATGGGACGGGTGCACGGCCTGCGAGGTCACGGAAGCCCGCATCAACGCCCTCACGACCGGGGACCAGAGTCTGCCCGCGGTCGCGGCCCTCCCGTCCGGGGGATGGGTGGTGGCCTACCAGATGTACTTCGCCTCGCCGGCGACCCGGAAGTTCGACGTGGGGGCCCGGCTCGTGTCCGACGCGGGGCTCCCGACCGGGACCTCGGACATCCTGGTCAACACGACCACGGCGGGGGACCAGGTCGGCGCCGCGGTCGCGGCCTTCCCCGGCGGGCAGTTCGCCGTGGTGTGGCAGTCGGACGGCCAGGACGGCGACTCGTGGAGCGTCCTGGCCCGGGTCTTCGACGCGGCGGGCGTGCCGGCGGGGGGCGAGGCGGCGGTCAACGCGTACACAGCGGGCGCGCAGAGCAACCCGAAAGCCGTCGCGCTGACCACCGGGGACTTTGTGGTGGTCTGGCAGTCGTGGGGGCAGGATGGGGACGGGAACGGGGTGTACGGTCGGCGCCTGTCGTCATCAGGCGGCGCACCTGGCGCGGAGTTCAAGGTAAACAACACGACCGCCGGGGACCAGTCCAACCCGGCCGTGGCCCGGCTGTCGGACAACCGCATCCTGGTCGCGTGGGAGTCCCCCGGGGCCTCCCCGGGCGTCACGGACATCCGCTGGCGCATCCTGTCCGCGGACGGGACGCCGCAGACGGGCGAGGCGACCGCGAACACGGAGTCCTCGGCCGCGTGCACCCACCCGGATGTCGCCGTCTTCGGGGACGATCGCTTCGTCGTGACCTGGGAGCAAACCGACGCCGGGGACAGCGACGTCTATGCGAGGCAATTCGCGTCCGACGGGACCCCGGATGGTCTGGAGTTCCGCCTGCACCAGTTCGCGACGGGCTCGCAGTTGAGGCCCCGGCTGGCGGCGGTGCCGGACGGACGCCTGGTCGCGACCTGGATGTCCCAGGACCAGGACGGCAGTTACTTCGGGGTCTTCGCGCGCCGGTTCGATGCCCAGGGAACGCCGCTCGCCTCCGAGTTTCAGGCCAACGTCTTCACGACGGGCGAGCAGTCCTTCCCGGCGGTCGCGGCCCGCTCGGACGGGGTGTCCTTCGTGGCCTGGCATTCCCTGAGCCAGGACGGGAGCGGATACGGGGTGTTCGGCCGCCGGTTCGCGTGGCCGTGAGGCTAGATGCGCCCGCGGCGCTCATTCCTTCTTGCCGGGTCCTCGCGCGGTCTTCCTTGGCTTCGGGGCAGGCTCGGGTCCTTCCGCCGGGGCGGACGGCGGCGCCTCGGCAGCCTTCCTGCCCTCTTCCTGCTCGCGGACCTGGGCCTTCAGGCGCTCGACCTCGGCCTCCAGTTCCTTGACCACCGCGCGCAGGGAGGTCAACTCGTCGCGGGTCACCAGTTCGAGGGTGCGGGCCACGAGTTTCACCTGGGCCTCGATGTTCTGGCGCATGTCGGCCTGGAGGTTCAGGGCCTGGGTCAGGAGCGCCTGCACCTGGGGGTTCGTCACCACCTTGAGGGCGATCGGCGAGAACCGCTCCAGCACCGCCTTCAGGACCACGTCCCGCCAGATGTCCAGCATCATCCGTGCACCTCCTGGGTGAAAAGCCGGCCCCGCGGCCCGGACCGCCGAGGCACCGGCCCATCATGACCCGACGGGTTGCGGGTGTCAACTGCTGTCGGTGGACCTTCCCCACCGTGGGCGTGGGCGTGGGCGAATTCAAGGAGTGACGGGATCGGAGGGCGGGCACGCGTTCGGTCATGGGCACCTGCATTCCGACCTGCTTGTATTCCATATCGCATCTCCAGAATTCTCCCCCTTCGAATGGGGAATGTCCTCCTGCCTCGGGGCGGTTCTGGTTGACTTCCCGTCGTGACCGGCTACGATCCGCCTGTCGTTTCCCCGAGCGGTCGGGGATGGACCTGGTCACTCGTGACGGAGGGAAGGTGATGGCTTCCGAAATTCGCGTCGGCATCAATGGGTTCGGTCGCATCGGGCGCCTGGTCGCCCGCGCCATGTTCGAGCAGGGGGGGTTCCGGGTTTGCGCGATCAACGACCTGCTGGACCCCAAGGACTTCGCCAGGGGCGTGCGGACGATGGCGAAGTTGTTCGAGTTCGACTCGACGCACGGGCGCTTCCCGGGGCGGGTCGAGGCCACGGACACCCAGATCGTGGTCAACGGCCAGGGGATTGACGTCCTGTCGGTCAAGGCCCCCGAGGAGATCCCCTGGGCGAAATACGACCTCGACTTCGTGATCGAGTCCACGGGCGTGTTCCGCAAGAGGGACCAGGTCGCGGGTCACTTCAAGAACGGCGGCGTGAAGCGGGTCCTGTTGACCGTGCCGCCCAAGGACTCGGTGGACGCCCTGGTGGTCCTGGGCGTCAACGACGGCGCCTTGAAGCCCGAGCACCGCATCCTCTCGAACGCCTCGTGCACCACGAACTGCCTCGCGCCGATCGTCAAGGTCCTGCACGAGTCCTTCGGGGTGGTCCGCGGCCTGATGACCACGTGCCATGCCTACACCAACGACCAGCGCATCCTCGACATGTTCCACAAGAGCGACCTGCGCCGGGCGCGCAGCGCCGCCGCGAACATCATCCCGACCACCACGGGGGCGGCGCGGACCATCGGGAAGATCCTGCCGGAACTCCAGGGGCGACTGGACGGGATGGCGGTGCGGGTCCCCGTGCCGGACGGGTCCCTCGTGGACTTCGTATGCGAACTCGAACGCATCCAGGTCCAGGAGCCGGCCCGCATGATCGCCGAGATCAACGCCGCCATGAAGGCCGCGGCCGAGGGACCCTTGAAGGGCATCCTGGAATATTCCGAAGATGAACTTGTGTCGTCCGACATCATCCACAATCCGCATTCCTCGATCTTCGACGCGAAGTCCACCATGGTGATCCCCAACAGCCGCATGGTGAAGGTGGTCTCCTGGTACGACAACGAGTGGGGCTACTCGATGCGCTGCGTGGACCTTGTCCGCAAGGCCGCGTCGCTTTGACGTCCTGCTCGCGACCGCCGAGGAACAGCCGTCCAGGGTCTGCGACGAGTCGTCACGGTTCGCCGGCGAGGCGTGGATACGGCCGGAACGCCTCGAAGGCAAAGTAAGAAACCTTGGCCCCATCCGGGCCCGCCCGCACCTCGCGGCGGGTGGTCGCGGCATAACAGGCGACGCCGAGCCCCTGAAGACGCCCGACCAGCAGCATGGTCAAGACGTGCTCGCCCTGGACCATGGCGTGAGTCGGGCGCCCCGGCAACTCGAAAACGCGCTGGACCATGTTTTCCGACAGTTCCCTGACATACTGCTCGTCGGTACGGGTCGGGTCCACGTCGGGGAAGGGAAGGTCCTCGATGCGCGCGCCCGGACCCGCGAGGCCCAGGGCGCACTCTCGCTGTTCCGCCGACCACTGGGCCGCCGGATGATTGCTCACGTTCAGGAAGATGGGCGGGGCATCGGGGTCGGCGCCGAGGGACTTCAGATTCCGAACGTGCTCCGGACGCAGGTCGAAAATCAGCGCTTGCAAGTCCTTGGCCAGTTGGTCGAGTCGTTCTTTCGTTTTCCTCCTGTCACCGGGGAAGTCGTTGCCGAAGTTCAGGCTACAGTGCATGGCCTCGTTGCGCAGGCGGCTTACGCGCGTGAACAGGTTCGCCGTCCGATACTCCGTGGACTTGTTCCCGTGTCGTTGCTCGCGCGCCTTTGGGTTCGGGTAGGAACTCGCCCTTCCCAAGACCTTCTCCGCGGCCAGGATGTTTTGTCTAGTAACCTTCTGGGCCGATGCTTCTCCGCACACGGCTACCGCCAGCACGAGCGCCTCCCGCGCAACCGCAACAAGATGCATCCAGCGTTCGTGCGTCTGGTAGTGATCGAGCATCCGGAGCGCCTTGTTCAGCAGGTCCTCGCCCGCGTCTTCCCGGCCACGCTTCGCCAGCGTCGCGACCTCCTGGACGACCCGATCGAGGAGCGACCGCATCGGCGCCGGGAGGTCAGCCGGCAGGTCGGGGGCCTCGCGCATCTCGTTGTTCAGGTGCCGGACGTGCGCAAGTTCGAGCCACGCGCCCACGCGGGAAAACCAGTTCAGGAGCCCTGGGAGGCGCCTACGGTCCTCACCACCCCTCCCCCCGGCCAGCGCACGAAGTGGCTCCACGAATACCGCCGGGTCGCCCTTGGCCTGGTATAGCCGGTACGCCGACGCCCAGTCCACGATTTGGACAAGGTCGCTCAAGTCCAGGACCGGCGCGGCGGCGTTCTCGCTGTCCCTGGACCGAGCCTCGAACGCCCCATAATAGACGCCCAGGACCTCGACATCCTTGACCGCCCGCAGGTACTCGGCGATGGCCACCCCCACGACCGGAAAGGAGCGATAACCGTGGGTCACGTCCATCACGAGGCGCGCTCGGTCAGGCACGACGGCTTCGATGGCCTGAACGTTGTGCCACCATTCCTTTGGGGCGCGCCCTTCCTGGATGCGCACCTGGTCGAGCGATACCCCCGCCCTATCGGCGAGGATCCGTGATAGTCGCTCATAGTGCTTCAGGCACTCGGGTGCGTCCGTGCAGCAGACGAAGACTTGGAGCGTCGCCGGTGAATTCTTGTGTTGCAACCATTGTAGGAGGATTGGCAACAGGTAGCCGATGCGCTCCCCGTCCACCTCGCTTTCCGCCCGTGCGTGCCACCCGTCCGGAAACTCATAGTCGCAAGGCTGATATCTTCCCGTACCCAGAAAGGACAGGACGATGATGGAAGTATCCCTATCTAATGGGTCCTTTGCGTGGGGTCGTGCCATGGGTTCTGCCTCCTGCCATCGTTCACTACGGACAGAATCGCGCCAAAAAGGCGGGCGGGCGCCGTTCTGACGACGCTCGCGCGGGTCAGTCGTGCGACTCAATGCGAATGTCGGCCTGGCGGGCGACCTCCCAGAGTTTCGGCGAGATGTACGCCGTGACCAGCATCAAGTCCGGCTCGACGCCCGTCTCGTCCCGGTAGGCGTCGCGCGCCTTCAGCAGTTTCTCGATGTCGGCGCGCGTGGTCGAGGACGTGATCTGCACGATGATGGGCTGGCCATCGCGAATCACCAGGTCCACCTGGCGCCCGCCGAGGTAGCGCTCTTCCACCGTGACCCCATACCGTTCGTGCAGGAGGGCCGTCATCGCATTCCGGAATGCATCCTCGGAGTAGATACCCCACCGCGCGCCGAGCTCGCCGAACTTGGCCATCATGCGGTCGAAGGCATTCCCCAGTACCTCGACCTTGCTGGCGAGGCGCTGTACCGCCTCTTCGGTCTTCTTCTGCGCGAGGGCCAGGGCGTCCAGCCGTTCTTCGGTGCGCTTCTGGGCCAGGGCCAGATCCTCCACGCGGTAAGCCAGTGCATAAAGCATTAGCGGGGTGAGGTTAAAGAGAGGGGCGAGCGGGGGGCGGCGGGGGGGGATGGAGTCG
>JBBIPO010000155.1:0-8852 GCA_037442805.1 Deltaproteobacteria bacterium | reverse complement strand
ACCTCGGCGCGGCCGAAGAACCAGGCCGGCGCGAGGACCGCGGGCAGCAGGGCCGCGAGCGCGAGGGCCGGGTCGAGGGCGGTCCGCCACGAAGGGGTCGTGCCCCGGGCAGGCGGCGGCGTCGGGGGCAGGGCGGGCGGGGCCGCGTTCATTTCCGCATCTTCTCGATGTCCGCGAGGATCTTCTTCTGCGCGTCCGCGAGGGCCTTGTCCGGCTCGACGTCCCCGAAGACCGACTGGTTGATCGCGATGTCCATCGCCGGCCAGACGACCTGCATCTCGGGCACGGACGGCATCAGGACCGTGTTCTGGGCCTGGGCGCGGAAGGCCGTGACGACCGGGTCCGCGAGCACCTCCTGCCGCGCATAGACCGCCTCGTTCGCCACGGTCTGCCGGCCGACCTGGAAGCGCGTCATCGCGGCCTCATCCGAGGTCAGGGCGAGCAGGACCTGCAAGGCCTCGTCCTTGTGCTTGGAGTACGCGCTCAAGAACACGGCTTCCGACCCGAGGAAGGGCTTCAGGCGCTGTCCCGGCCGGACCGAGGGCAACAGGCTGACCGCGAACCGCTTGCCCGGCGCGATCTCGCCCAGGAACCAGGGCCCGCTGATGACCATGGCGGCCTGGCCCCCGTTGAACAACGACGTGACCATGGCGGAGTTCACGCCCTTGGGAACCACCCCGGCTCGCACGAGCCCGCGGACGTAGCGGAGGGCCTCGGCCACCGGGGCCTCGGCCACGCGGGGGCGCGCCGTCGCGTCCAGGACCTCGCCCCCGAAGCCGTGGATGAAGGGCGCGGTGAAATACAGGAGCGACGCCTCATACACGAGGCCGAATCGCCCCGAGGCCGCGTCCGTCGCCTTCCGGGCCGCCTCCGCGAGGTCCTCGAGGGTCTCGGGCTCGCGGGGCACGAGGTCCGGGTCGCGGAACAGGGCCAGGGACTTGAACGCGAGCGGCAGGCCGTAGAGGCTCCCGCGATAGACGAGGGCGCGCACCGTGTCCGGCAGGAAGCGCTTGAGGACCTCGGGCGGGACGCGCTGGGTGATGGGTTCCAGGATGTGCTCGCGGTCCACCCACTCCCCGATTAGGTTGTGCGCGAAGATGAACAGGTCCGGACCCTGGCCGCGGGGGGTCGCGATGGTCACCTTGTCCACGAAGGCGTCGTAGGGCACCGCGAGCAGTCGGACCCGGATGTCCGCGCGCTCCTGGTTGAAGGCGGCGACGACCTTCTCGAGCGCCTCCTTCTCGCGCTCCCGGTACGAGTGCCACAGGACGACCTCGACGGGCTCGGCCGGAGCCTTGACTCGCGAGATGTCGCCCGCGGCCTGCGGTTCCACCCGCTTCTCTTCCGAACGGCAGGCCCCCATCGAGATGGTTACAACACAGACCATCCTGATCCAACGAACGATCCCCGTCACCGCTTCCTCCCTATCCCGCGCCCGCGAGGATATTCCGCCCGTCCGGCCCGAACACGTGCACCTGGTCCGGGGCCACCGCGAACGGGACCTCCTCGCCCTCCCGCACCGGGGCGTCGCGCGGCAGCCACACGGTCAGGACCCCGTCCCCGCCCCGGACGTAGGCGTACTTCTCGGTGCCCAGGTGCTCGATCACCTCGACGCGCCCCCGGAACACGCCCGCGCCCTCGAGGCCCACCGTGAAGCCGCCCGGCCGGACCCCGACCGTGACCTCGGCCCCGACCATTGCGGCCAGGACTCGGGCCTGCCGCTCGCCGGGACGCACCGTCATGGTCCGCGTGCGCACGACCGGCCGCGCCGGGGTGTCCTCCTCAACCCGTCCCTTCAGGAAGTTCATCGCCGGGGACCCGATGAACCCCGCCACGAACGAGTCCGCCGGGGTATCGAAGACCTCCTGCGGCGTGCCGACCTGTCGCAACACCCCGCCCTGCATGACCGCGATCCGGTCCGCGAGCGTCATGGCCTCGGTCTGGTCGTGCGTGACGTACAGCGTGGTGGTCCCGAGCCGGCGTTGCAGCATCTTCAGTTCGATGCGCATGGTCACCCGGAACTTCGCGTCGAGGTTCGACAGGGGCTCGTCGAACAGGAAGACCGCCGGGTTGCGCACGATGGCCCGGCCCATGGCCACGCGCTGGCGCTGGCCGCCCGACAGGGCCTTGGGCTTGCGTCCCAGGTACTCCTCGATCCCGAGGAGCCTCGCCGCCTCGGTCACCCGGCGCGCGATCTCGTCGCGGGGCACGCCGCGCAGGCGCAGTCCGAAGCCCATGTTCTCGGCCACGGTCATGTGCGGGTACAGGGCGTAACTCTGGAAGACCATCGCGATGTCGCGGTCGCGGGGCGGCACGTCGTTGACCCGCCGCTCCCCGATGAACAGGTCGCCGCTCGTGATCTCCTCGAGGCCCGCGACCATGCGCAGGGTCGTGGTCTTGCCGCACCCCGAGGGGCCGACCAGGACCAGGAGTTCCCCATCCGCCACATCGAGGGTCACGTCGCGCACGACCATCTGGTCGCCGTAGGCCTTGCAGACTTCGTTCAACGCGACGCGCGCCATGACGGATCCCCGCTAGAACTCGACCTCCGCGCCGGCGCAGACCGGGGAGTCGTCCCCCACCTTGTCGAGGACGACGAAGCCCCCGGCCTCCCCCGTCACCACCGCCGTGCCTCCGGGCTGATCGCCGGGGCAGATGATAGCCGCGATCGTCCCAGGCGGGTAGGACCCGGAGCCTGGTCGGATCGAGACCTGGCACCCGCGAACGGACAGGACCGGGTGGCGAGGTCCCCGGGGAGGGGACGGCGCGGGCGCCTCGCGCACGGCGTCGCCCGCCGCGGTTACGAACGGGAGCACCGCGAGCCGCTTCTCGGCCTCGCTGTAATCCGACAGAAGCGCCTCCTGCGACGCGCCCCGGGGCACCACGGCGTCGAAGACGAAGGGGTGCCACCCGCACGGCGCGCACCCGCCGCACCAGCAGGGGCTCGTCCCCGTGCCCTCCCAGACCCCGCACTGTCCTGGCTGCTCCTGGACCTCGCGGACGAGGGGGTCGGGCGCGTCCGGCGTCCGGGGACCGCCCAGGACCACGTCCCCGATCCCGGTGCCCGCGCCGAGCCCCGTGACCAGAACCAGGAACCCCGCGGATTCCAGGTCCTCCGGCAGGCAGCGCCGGGGCACGCTCGCGAACACCGTGGCCCCCACCACGCGCACCCCTCGCGCGAAGCACACGTCCGCCGCCAGGGTCGGGACCACGCGAGCGTAGTGGGCTTCGAGCACGTCCGGGACCGCGGACACGACCACCGCCCGGTCCCACCCCCGGCCCCCTGCGGGCGCCACCCGCCGCCCCGGGAGCAGGTCCCGGTGGACGCCGCCTCCCGCCGCTTGGACGTAGAGGTCCACGACCGGATGGAAGACCCGCCTGGCGGGCCGGTCGCGGCCGAACCGGGCCTCCACCGTCTCGACGGCCCGGGCGAACGTCCCGCGGATCTCCACCCGGTCGGACGATGCGTCCAGCGAGACCCGGCGCAGGTCGAGGGACGCGGGCCGCATCCCCTCCACGGCCGGGCAGACGTAGCGGCCCGGCCCGTGGTCGTCCCCCTCGGGGTCGTCGAGGACGATGGGGCGGGCCCAGGACGCCCCCGCCACGAGCAGGACGACCAGACCCAGCGTGGACCGTCGGGTCACGGGCATTCGGGGTTCATCTCGCCCGGCGTACCGAAATCGCCGAGGTCGAGGGGATGGTCGTCCCCGGTCGGGCACCACGCCTCGCCCTCGTCGTTCAGTTCGAAATCGAAGAAGGCGGGGTCCAGGCTCAGGGAACGCCCGTCCGCCTTGGGGAAGGCCTGGGGCGAGGCCTCGTCAATCACGTATTCGACCTGGTCGATCACGACCCCGTTCCAGACCAGGCGGATGCGGTCCACGTTCTCGCCGAGCGACATCTTGGACCCGTAGGCGTAGTCCACGGGGACTCCGCCGTTGAGGAACTCGTCGTCGGTCCGGCCCAGCACAAGGAACCCCTTGGGCTCGATCAGCAGGACACCGCCCTCCGGCTGGATCTTCGCGGACTCCGTGGCCCCGTCGTCCAGGACCCAGCCGGCGATGTCCAGCGGCTGGTCCGTCGTATTATAGATTTCGATGTATTCACCCTTTGAATCATCTGTCCTGACAGGATTATACAGGAATTCCGTGATGATGACCGACCCGACCTGGAAGTCCTCGACCCGACAAGCCGCGGAACACCCGTCGCCGCTCTGGGTATTGTGGTCGTCGCACGCCTCGTCGCCCTCCGTCACCCCGTTGCCGCATTCCGGCGGGTCGCAGGCGTCGCCGACCTTGTCCTTGTCCGCGTCCTCCTGGCCGGGATTCGCCACCTCGGGGCAGTTGTCCACGCTGTCGTAGAGTCCGTCCCCGTCCGTGTCCACGCTCGCCTTGCAGTCGTTCTCGCACCCGTCGCCCGGGGTCTTGTTCTGGTCGTCGCACTCCTCGGGGTCCTCGGTCACGCCGTTTCCGCAGAACGCGGGGTCGCAGGCGTCGCCGACCTTGTCCCCGTCCGCGTCCTCCTGGCCCGGGTTCGACACCGAGGGGCAGTTGTCCGCAAAGTCGTGGACCCCGTCGCCGTCCGCGTCCGGCGAGGGGGTGCAATCCGGCTCGCACCCGTCGTGGGCCTTCGCGTTGCCGTCGTCGCACCCCTCCCAGGCCTGCGTGACCTTGTCGCCACACGAGGTCGCCCCGCACGCCTGGTTCGCGGCCCCGGGGCTGCCGAGGTCCCCCGCGCCGAACGGGGCGGCTCCACGGCACCAGTACCGGAAGTCGTCGTTCTTCTGCGCGTCGTACCCGGACGGGTCCAGGACCATCGCGACCCCGCCGCCGGTCTTCTTGGGCCAACCCGCCGACAGGTTGTACGCCACCCGGTCCACGACCGTTTCATCGCACAGGAGGGTCACGTCATCCGCGGTGTTGGTCAGCGAGATCTTCGGATAGACGTACCCTGGGGTGATGCCGCCGTTCAGGAGGGGATCCGCGGACTTCGCGAAGAGGAAGTAGCCGCCCGGCAACAAGAGGAGCGGCGAGTCGGAGGTCACCTCGTGCGAGGCGGTGCCGCTCTGGAGGGTCAGGCCGCGCAGGTCCACCGCCACCGGCAGGGCATTGAAGACCTCGAAGTACTCGCCGGTCGTGTCCGGGGCCATCGCGGGGTCGGCCATGATTTCCGTGATCACGAGACCGCCGACCGGCGGGCACCCGGCAAGCGCCGCGTCCCCACCCGTGCCATCGTCGAGAGCCTGGGCCTCGTCCGCGCGGCCCGGGTCGGCCGGTCCGGGGTCCGCGGGTCCAGGGTCCGTCGGTCCCGGGTCCACGGCCTCCGGCGCGCCGTAGTCGGGAAAGATCACGTCCATGGCGTCGCTTCCGCCCACGTCCGGAGGACCCGCCGTCCGCCCGCCACCCCCGCAGGCCGTGACCAGCGCCGCGACCACCGCTGGAACCGCGAGCCGAATACGCATCCTGTCGCTCATCTCTGCCTCCCCTGGGCCAGACGACGCGATTCTACCCCGGCCGCGACCCCTCGCGCAACCGCGCCGAGGCGAATCCGCAAGAACCTCCGGGCGCGGAACAGGCGCGACATCACCGTCCCTTCGGGGATGCCGAGGCGGTCCGCGATCTCGCGGTACGAGAAGTCCATCAGGTCCGCAAGCACCAGGACCGTCCGGAAGCGTTCATCCATCTGGGCGAGCGCCGCCTCGACCCGGGGGGACAGGCCCGAGTGGACCAGACGGGTCGGCGGGTCGCTCCAGCGCTCGATGCAGTCCGACGAGTAGAGGCTACCGTCGAGCCCGCCGGTTTCCGCGAGGTCCGCCAGCCGCCGCGCGACCCGTTCGTGCCGGTACGTGTTGATGAAGATGTTCGTGAGGATGCGATACAGCCAGCCCGCGATGTTCCCGGTCCGGTCCGCGCGCTCGAAGGCCTGCAAGGCCCGCAGGACCGTTTCCTGGACCAGGTCCTCCGCGTCGGCTCGCGAGCGCGCCAGGCGCACCGCCGCCGCGAACAGGCGGTCCAGGTGAGGCAGGACCAATCGTTCGAACTCGGTCGGGGGGGGCGCGTTGGGGCTGGGCATGGCCGTCCCTCCAGAGGACTTCCGATCAGACGGACGGCACCGGGGAACGGTTTTCAAGGTCCGACGGCCAACCCAACGGCGCGACGCGGCTGGAGCGACCGGTGGATCGAACCTTGATCGTCGGGTCATCGCCGCCGCATTCTGGTTGCCGTGCGCGCAGGAGTAGGTGGGGACGATTCGCGTCCCTCTCGCGCCGCGTCCCTCGGTGGGTGACCCGACGCACCGATTTCGCCCACGCCCACGCCCACGCCCACGGCCACGAAGCGAGTCGTCACGCCGCGTGGTACCCGACGACTTGGGGATCGAATTTCTTGACTTGCGATCGGCGAAACGCCTTGCCTATAATCAGCGATGTCAGGAGAACGGCCATGCCTGCCATCCAGGGTTCGCAACTGGCACAGACGGCGAAGATGCTCTTCAAGGCCAAGGCGATCCGGCTGCCCCTGAACTTCCAGGGGCTCCCCCCGCAGGCCCCGTTCGGGGCGCAGGACCAGAAGGCCCCGAATCCGGCGGCCCTGTTCGTGGCCGCGAGTAACCTGAACTATCACGTGGACACGGCGAACAGCATCAGCAAGAACGTCGAGGAACTGATTGACGCCTGCTCCACGGCCATCGGCAACGCCTTCTCGCAGTTCCAGTCCGCGGCCAAGTTCGCGGGCGTCCTGATCAATGGACCCGTGGGGACGGCGTTCCCGGGGACCCTGGTCGCCCCGCCGGTCATGAGCGGTCCCATGATCTTCTCGCAGGTCAACGTGGCCGGAAAGCAGCCCACGTTCATCCAGTACGCGCGTTCGATCACGTTCGCCATCGGCACCGCGTTCGAGACGTGGCGGATGGGCTACCTCGTGACGCTGCCCTTCCCGGGCGGGGCGGTGTGCTCGGTCACGATGCCTCCCTCCCCGAACGTCCCGGTTCCGATCGCGGCCGGGGCGAGCCCCGGCGACGCGATGATGAGCGCGGGGGCCTTGAAGGGCCTGATGATCGCGAACCACGGGATGCTCGGGAACCACGCGCTCGACATCTTCGACGCGATGGCGCAGGCGTTTTCGATGCTGTTCCTGCAGTGGAAGGGCACGACCATGATCACCAACGTGATGGGCGCGGGGGGCGTGGCCCCGCCGCCCCCGGCCCCGCCCGCACCGGTGGTGGCCGCGGTCGGAAACGGGGGGATGCTGAGTTAGGGGTCGGACGGAGGCGCGGACATGCCTGCGGCGGCGAGGGTTGGTGACCAGTCCCAGTGCCCGGCGGACGCCCACGGGTGCCCCGGGTGCGCGCACGGCGTGATCGGGCCGGCGGTGGCCGGCTCTCCGGACGTGTCCATCAACGGCCGGCCCGCGGTCCGCGTCGGGGACCCGGGCATCCACGCGGCCTGTTGCGGGCCCAACACGTGGAAGGCCTCGCAGGGGTCCGGCACCGTCTTCATCAACGGCAAGCCCGCTCACCGGCTCGGGGACATGGACATGCACTGCGGGGGCGTGGGGAAGATGGTCGAGGGCAGCCCCGACGTGGACATCGGGGGGTGACCTTGGCGCCGTCCGAGCCCTCCGCGAGCAAGAACACTGAACCGGTCGGGGAACGCGCCCCAGCGCCCGCGGACGACCAGACGCTCGAGACCCAGGGCCGCCTGGCGGGTCTCGGGTTGCTTGCCGCCGGGGTCGCGCACGAGATGGCGAACCCGCTGGGCTTCGTCAAGTCGAACACGGAATACGTCCGCCAGCGGCTGGCCGAGATGGAACGGCGCGTGGACCCCGCCGTGGGCGAGGCCCTGCGCGAGGTCCGGGGCGTGGTGGACGAGACCCTCGACGGGATCCGCCGGCTCGTCGCGATCACCTCGGAGTTGCGGCTGGTCGCGCGGGCCGCGGGCGACGTGCGCCCGTGCGACGTCGAATCCGCGCTGGAACGCGCCCTGCTCCTGTCGCACAACCTCCTGAAGTACCGGGCGCGCGTGGTCCGCGAGTACGGGCACCCCCCGGAGGTCGTGGCGGACGAGGGGCGCCTGACCCAGGTCTTCGTGAACCTCCTCGCGAACGCGGCCCAGGCCATCGAGCGGGAAGGGGTCGTCACGGTCGCGACCGGCCAGCGCGACGGGTGGACCGTGTCCTCGATTTCCGACACGGGGTGCGGGATCCCGCCCGAGCGGATGACCCGGCTCTTCCAGCCGTTCTTCACGACCAAGCCCCCGGGTGTCGGGACGGGTCTTGGCCTGTGGATGGTCCGCCGGACCATCGAGTCGTTTGGCGGGTCCGTCGAGGTCGAGTCCCAGGTCGGCCGCGGGACCACCTTCCGCGTCGTGTTGCCCCAGGCCTGAATGCGGCGGCCACCCCGGGCAGGGCTGTCGGGGGTCGGGGGTTCGGCAGGGACTCCCCGGCGGCCACGGTCTCCGGCACGGTCACGGCCACGGGCACCGACACGGCCACGGTCACCGGACCCCGGATGGCGCGGCCTGGAGCCCGGGCCGCCACCGCGAAGTGGACTTGGCTTCGCCGATGCTTCGCGTTCGCGGCTCCATGGGCAATGCTTCTGCCACCGTCCCGCGCGCGCAGCGGCCCTTCGGACGGCGAGGCGTCAACGCCGCCGCGTCCTGCGCGCGCAAGGGCATCGCGCCTGGAAGTCCCACTGGAACCGGGCGTCCCATCCCCGCCCCTGGTTCCCCTGGGGACGCGAGCGCGAGGTCACCGTGCGCCTCGAAGTCGCAGTTGAAGAGCGCGTCACAAGCCCATCCCAGGTCCCCCTGGGGACGCGAGCGCGAGGTCACCGTGCGCCTCGAAGTCGCAGTTGAAGAG
>JBBIPO010000154.1:0-8978 GCA_037442805.1 Deltaproteobacteria bacterium | reverse complement strand
GGGGCCCCTGCTGCGGGCGCGTCGCAATCCGCGCCTACAGCGCGGATTGCTCCACCGATACAAAGGACTTGACAACGGAAGGGAGGTTGATTACCTTTAGTCCTGCGCAGGCCAGTGTGCCCACTTTACACGTTGGTCCTGCGTACTCTATTCTCCCTCCGGAAGGCATAAGCCTTCCAGACGACCCTCTTGGTGCTGGTCGGGGGGCGGGCCAGCAGCGGGTCGGCGGACTCCCCCTGTACGCCGACTTGTGGCTCGACCCCCTGACCAGTCCCCCTGATCGTGTTTCAGATTGAGACGATTCACTGAACCGGGAGGGAAGGGGACGTGATGAGCAGGGCCTTGAGGTCGTTGTCCGTGAACCGGAAGCCGGCGCCCAGAAAGTAGTCACGACCCGCCCGGTTGAAGATGTCGTCCACGCCCGCCGCGACGTAGAAGTGCTGAAGAAACGTGAAGGACCACAAGAACTTCAGCCGCGGGAACTGGTCCGCGGTGAAGTCGAAGAGGTCGAACGAAAACTTGAGGCTGTCCCGGAAGAACTCGAAGTCCAGGCCCAGCCCGCCCGTGCTCTCGATCAGGCCGAAGCGTCCGGTGAGGAACGCGAGCCTCTTCGCGAACTGGAGCGAGAACTTCAGGTCCATGCGCGTTTCCGTGACTCGCTCGGTCAGCGCCGGGGGCTTGGTCGGGTCGTTCGTCAGGGTCAGGCGCTGAAGGGTGCTCGTCCGGCCTCGCGGGTCGAATACAAGGTCCAACTGATAATATTTGTCACGTGATGGTTGAAATCGTAGAAACAGGTAGTTCTTGACCGCCCTCTGGTAGAGGTTGTACTCGCTCCGGAATCCGACCTGGGTCTCGAGGCGGCTGACGCTCTTGACCAGGTCCCCGACCTCGGTCACGACCTCCTCGGTTCTGCGGACCAGGGTGTCATCGCTCACGAGGCGGCCCAGGGTCCCCTGTCCAGAATCCACCTTCTCGGCGATGCTCGCGAGGTGACGGGTGGCCGACTCCAGGTGGTCCAGGGAGGCGTGCAGCCGCGACAGGCCCGCGTGCAGGTTCCCCTCCCCCCCCTCGCCGCCGTCCCGCTCGAGGAGGCCCCGGATCTCGTTCGTGATGACCTCGACGTTGCGAACCGCGCGGGCCAGGGAATCCGCGGACTCCGCGCTGAACCTCGCCGCGTCCGCCGAGAACCGCTCGATGTTCCCGAGGATGCGCCCCACGCGGCCCCGCGGGGCCGCGACGTCCTCGCCGATGAAGGCGCGCAGTTCCCCGGTGATGGCCGCGATGTCGTCCGCGGCCCTCTCCACGGCCGACGCGAGCCGTTCCACCCGTTCCTGCCCCTCGGGGCCCCCATAGATCGCCGAGAACGACCCGGTCATCCGCGACACGTCGTTCGCGATCTTCTGGAGGGTCGGCGCCAGGTCCGTGACCTTCTCGATCTTGGCGGCCAGGGCCATGATTCCCGCCTCTCCCACCACGTTGGGGATCGGGTCCCCGTCCCGAAGGACGGGGCCGTCAAACCCCGGGGAAATCTCGAGGTAGTAGTCCCCGAGGAGGGTGGCGGTCCGCCGGGTGATGACCGCCCCGTTCACGGTCGTCCCGTCCGGTCCCGGAATCCCCCGGTGCAGCGCGATGTCGTCGCGCATCCGGATGACGACCCGCGCCCTCGTCTGGCCGTCGGGGAGCGTCACGAGGCCGATCCCCTCGATCGTGCCGACGGGGATCCCCGAAATGGTGACGCGCGAGTGGCTCGCCAACCCCGAGGCGTCCTCGAAGTCGGCCGTCACGCGGTAACCCTCGCCGGGGCTCACGACCGCCCGCTGCACGGACCCGAACAGGAGCACGAGGGCCACCACCCCGACGACTCCCACGAGCCCGACGAGCAGAGGAGGGCGGATCTCCTTCACGTTCACGCGCCGGCCTCCGGGAGGGTCAGGGGACCGGTCCCCGACAGGTAGATGAACCGCCGGACGACCTCGTTGCGGGACGATTTCACCGCGTCCGGCGGTCCCTGGATCACGATCCGGCCCTCGTGAAGCATCGCGACCTTGTCCGCCATCCGGAAGGTGGAGGCCATGTCGTGGCTGATGATGATGGACGTGATCCCGAACTGCCGCTGCGCGGTCAGGATCATGTCCTCGACGTTCTCGCACATGATGGGGTCGAGGCCGGTCATCGGTTCATCGTAGATCACGATCTTGGGGTTCAGGATGGTGGCCCGCGCGAGCCCCACGCGTTTCCTCATGCCCCCGGACAGTTCCGCGGGGTACACCTCCTCGACCCCGACGAGCCCGAGCTGATTCAGGCGCTGGACCGCCAGGTCGCGCATCTCGCGCCGAGACATCCGGGTGTGTTCTCGCAGTGGGAACATGACGTTCTCGAGGACCGTCATCGAATCGAACAGCGCGGAATGCTGAAAGAGCATCCCGAACTTCCGCCGCACCCGGGTCATGGCGCGTTCCGACAGCCGCGTGATATCCTCGCCGTCCACGAGGATGGTCCCCTCGTCGGGCCGCAACAGACCGATGATGTGCTTGATCAGGACTGACTTCCCGCAGCCGCTCGGACCGATAACCACGGTCACGCGGCCCTCGTCCACGTCCAGGTCCACGCCCTGCAAGACATGGTTGCCCCCGAAGGACTTCCGGAGTCCACGGATGGACACGACCGCCGCCGCAGGGATTCCCGGCTGGTTCGCCGCCTCCGCCATCGGGCGCCATTATAAGCACGGTCCGTCTGGAACGCGAACACGGCGTGGGGTCGCTGGTTGCCGGCTTTCCTCGCGGCAGGTCGCCCCGAACACGCACCCGTTCACCGGACGGTGGCTGGGCGGGACCACGTCCCGAAGCATTCGACCCGACGAGGACGGAGGTGTTGTGTGGCGCGGTCAGACCCCGCCGCGGTCCCATCCTCCCCGTTCGCGCAGCCGGGCGACCTCGGCCTGGGCGCGCTCCTTCAGGGTCACGTAGTCGGTCTTGGCCACGCGGTTCAGGGGGAACGTGCCGGGCTCCAGCAGGACGTAGTGCAGGGGGCGCATGTAGGACGCGAGGCCCTTCGCGTGTCGTTCCAGGTCCTCCACGGTGAGGGTCGCGCCGGCCGCGGGCTCCACGAAGGCCACGATGCCCTCGCTGAAGACCTCGTGCTCGACCCCGACCACCCCGCAGGCCGCGACCTGCCCGCGCATCTCGCAGAAGTGGTCCTCGACCTGCGCGGGAAAGACCTGGTATCCCTTGGGCTTGATCACGAGTTTCGCGCGGGCCGCGAGGTGCAGGCCCCGGTCGTCCACGGACCCGAGGTCCCCGGTGTACAGCCACCCGTCGGACGAGATCGCGGCCCGGGTCGCGGCCTCGTCCCCCACGTACCCCAGGAAGGTCTGGGGTCCGCGGAAACAGATGTGGCCAATCTGCCCCGGAGGGACCTCGTCCCCGGCGCTCCCATCGGGCTTCATGGGCTCGCGGATGCTCATGGGATAGACGGGCATGTCGTACCCCACCCCGGCCAGGATGTCGTCCACGGTGCCGTCGAGAGGGGTGTACGTGACGAAGCCGCTGGTCTCGGTCAGGCCGAGGCCGGTGCCGAAGCCCGGCGCCATCCGGGCCAGGCGCTCCAGGAACGCGCGCGGGACCTGCTGGCCGCCGTACAGCGCGAACTTCAGGCTCGACAGGTCGTACGAGTCGTAGTCGGGCAGGCGCCACTGCAGGTTGAACAGGGCCGGGATCTGCCCGAACGCCGTGACCTGGTGGTCCTGGATGGCCTTCAGGGACTTCGCCGCGTCGAAGACGTGCAGGATCACGGCGGTCCCGCCCAGGAAGAACGTGGTCATCAGTTGCTCGGTCTGGCAGCCGACGTGCGACGGGGGGAGGTTGACGAGCATCCGCGACCGCCCGAAGTCGCCCATGTCGAAGGCGTAGCCCAGGCACATGTTCTGGCAGGTGATGGCGCGGTGCGACAGGAGCGCGGGCTTGGGGTAGCCCGTGGACCCGGTCGTGAAGATGACGAGGCACCCGTCGTTCTCGCCCACGGCCGCGACCGCCTCGCGATGGCGCCTCAGAAGGTCGCAACCCGCCGGGTCGCGCGCGGCCTCGCCGGCCAGACGCTCCGCGTCCGCCGCGAGCGCGGCCGCCGAGAACGCCCCCTCGATGCATTCTTCCGCCGGCGAGAACTGGATCAGGTGCTTCACGAACGGACACGCAGCCCGGACGGCCCGCCCGAGGTCCCGGAAATCCGCGACCGCCGTCTTCCCGAGGAACGCGAACCCCTTCGGCGTCACGAGCCCCAGGCACCGGATGACCTCGGGACCCTTCAGGCGCAGGTCGAGCGGCACGAACACCACCCCGATCTGGAAGCAGGCGTATTCCAGGAAGATGTGCTGGGTCAGAAGGGGCAGCGACGTGGCCAGGAAGTCGCCCTTGCGATAGCCCATGTCCAGCAGTTTTAGGGCCAGGGCCGTGGTCGCGGCGTGGAACCTCGCCCAGGTCACGACCTCGCCCGTGTCCGCGTTGATGATCGCGGGGGCGTCGGGCGTCTCGCGCGCCCACTTCGCCACGATGCCGTGCAGCAGGTGACGGTCGGCGAAGTCGCGATCGAAGTGCTCGAGGGTCATCTGCGGGACGCCGTGGCGTCGCTCGAACCGGATCTCGCCCATGGGACCTCCCCGGGGGACAAGGGTTGGGGGATTGTACCGCCTGTGAGCCGTCCGTCACGCACGATCGGGCGGCGGAACCCCAGTTCAAGGGGGCTCGTGGCCGCTCCCGAGCCGATTCCGCTTGTTCTCCGCGGCCTCCTGGACGCGCCGGACCAGGGCGTCGCGGTCTGACCGCGGCAGGTCGGTCCGCGCGAGGGCGTGCGCCACCTCGTCGAACAGGGCCGCGTCGGTCCTGGCCTCCTTCTCGAGCGCCTCGCGCAGGTGCAGCAGGTCCTCCTCGAGGAACCGGAACTGGTCGCCCTTGCGCAGGTGCCGGTCGAAGTCGAGGCGGCCCTCGGCCATTCCCTTGAGGATCACCGATACAGCCTTCGCGGGGCCGGCCACGCGGAACGTCAGGCGGAGCCCCAGGTACGCGAGCGCCGTGACCAGGACCGCGGCGATCCCGACCATCACGAGCGTCCGCGCCGTGTCGTCCCGCTCGAGCCGCTCCCGGATGTCCCGGTCGAACTCTGCGTCGAGGGCATCCCCGGCCGCCTGTCCCGGACAGATCCGATTGATCCCCACGAGGCGCCGCTGCTCGCCGAGCGTGCGCACGTACAGGCTCCCGAGCACCGCGAGGATGACCGCGGCCACCCCCACGATGACCGCGGTATAGACCGCCTGGAACCGCGCGTCCACGACCATGCGCCGGCGTTTCCATTCGCGTTGGACCATGACGTTCCTCCAGGGGGGAGGGACCAGCGACCCTCCCCCTCCCCGGCGATTCCCGCCGTCATCGCGGACCCGACGCCCCGGACTGCGGCCGGGAACGTGCCCCGCCGCTCGGCTCCGGGTCCCCCGCCTCCCCGGAGGTGAGGCGCTCGGCCAGTTCGTCGGCGGCCGCCTCGGCCGCGCGCCTCAGGGCAACGAGCCTGCCGTCCACGTTCATGGCCGGGAGAGAATACTCGTCGGCCTCGGGGTCCGGCGCGGGCGTCCTGGTGCGGCCCCGACCCGTCGCCTCGACCGCGAGGACCACGAACCCGGATGGCGCCAGCACGCGGATCGTCACCCGGACCTTGGCCGCGGGCGGGTCCGCCGGGCGCTCCGGGTCGAATTCCATCGCGTCGAGCCACGCGACCCCGGAGACCCGCAACGCGACGACCGGTCGCCGGCGGGGACCGCCGTCGTCGCGGAAGTCCATGTCGGTCCCCACGTCGTACCGGGGGTCGCGGACCAGCCGTTCCAGGACGACCTCCTGGAACGTCTTCGTCGAAAGGTCGTTGTCGTAACCGGTTCGGGACACCAGGTCGCGGACATCCAGGCGCACGGCCCCGGATCGGGCGATCACGCGCCGGACCGCGAGACCGGCCCACTTCGCGACCAGGGGGTCGGGGTCCACGGCGGCCCAGCACAGGTCGTGGAACGCCTGGGGGCTGGCCGTCTCGCTCAGGGCCTTGGCCGCCGCGGCCCGGACGATCCCATCGCCGTCGTGGAGCGCCCCAAGGAGCGCGTCCTCGACCTCGGGCACCGCCGCACGGGATCCCAGGGCCAGCGCCGCCTGGGCGCGGACGCGGGGACTCGGGTCCGAGGCGAGCGCGGCGAGCAGCTCGTCGAGCCCGGACGCTGCGGCGCCCGAGAACGAGACCCCCAGCACGAGCGAGGCGCAGACGACCGCGGAACGCCACCTCATGCGGCGGATCATATTTCCGTTCGGCGCGAACGGGAATCCGATATGCTTCCCGAGAGTCGCGCCCGGTCATCCCATGGTTCGAAACAAAGCGACCATTGCCTGGTTCCTGGGAGCGGTCGTCGTGTTCGCATGCGGGGGCGCGGGTCCGGGAGGCCGGGATCGCGGGGGGCCCGACGTGGTCCCGGATACGGCCGAGACGGACCACACCGCAGACGCGCAGGCTGGACCGGACGAGGTGGGACCAGGGGACAAGGGTCCGGAGGACGCCGGTCCAGGGGATGAACTCGCGGACGTTCGCGCGGATGACCTCGGTGCCCGGGACGACCCCGTGGAGACTCCCCCCGACGACGGCGCCCCGGATGACGTGGCAGCGGATGAGACGGCCGGCGAGCCGGTGGACCCGACCCTGGACTCGGACGGGGACGGGCTGCCGGACGTGCAGGAAACCGCCCTCGGGACCGACCCGCACCACCCGGATTCCGACCGCGACGGGATCCCGGACGGGGCAGAAATCCAGGACGGGACCGACCCCGCGGACCCGTCGTCCGCCGTCGCGTGGCACCCGGAGTGGAACACCCACCCCCGCCTCTTCTTTGGTCCGGACGACCTCGAGACCCTGCGGGCACGGAGCGAGGCGGCCGACGGCCCCTGGGCCGTGCTGTGGGCGCGCGTCGCGTCGCAGGCCGCGCAAGAGCCGCTCCCAACCCCGGACGGCCCGTACGACATCACCATCAGCGCCCAGTGGGGCGCGGTGGCCGAGGCCGCGGCGTTCGTGGGGCTGGTCCGCGAGGACCCGGACGCCACCGCGAAGGCCCTCGCGGTCCTCGCCATGCCGTCCCCGGACCCCTCGGGCCTGTCCCCGATGTCCAACTACCAGTTGCACGAGTCCGAGGCCCTCGTCTCGTTCTGCACGGCCTGGGACTATGTGGCCGCGAACCCACTCGCCCCGCCGGACGCCCTGGCCGAGGCGCGCGCCGGGCTCCTGCATCGCCTCGACACCTTCCGGTGGATGTGCCACGAGGGGCCGCCATCGTGGATGCTGATGCTGTCGCGCAACAACCACGCGATGAAGGTCTTCGGGGCCCTGGGCCTGTGCGCCCTGGCCCTGAACGACCGGTCCGACGCCGCGAAGGACCTCTCCGAGGCCATGACCGGCCTCGACTTCCTGCTGAACCTCTACCAGGGCACCCCGGACGGCGGCTACGCGGAGGGATGGAACTACCTCCAGTACGGGTCGGAGTCGTTCCTGCCCTTCTTCGCGGCGTATCACCGGTACGCGAAGGGCGAGGCGTTCCCGTACTTCGGGGTGCCGGCGCTCCAGATCGAGAGCCCCCACGCGGGCCAGGTCCACTGGATCCCGGACTTCGCGGCGAACGAGACGACCCGCGCCATCCACCGCCGCGCCCTGTGGTCCGTGCGGCCCGACGGCCTGACCCCCGAGACGGACGACGCGAACCCGGCCCCCATGAACGGGGCGGTCCTCGCGTGGCTTTTCGACAATCCTTCCTTCCTGTGGGTCTGGTTCAAGCCGGCCGTGGCCTGGTTTTCCGGACGCCTGCACACCGCCACCCTCGCCCTGTACGACGGCGCGCCGCCGCCCGCGGACCCCGGGATGGACCTCGATGGAGCCTTCTTCGACGCGGGTTTCGCGGTCTTCCGCGAGTCGTGGGAACCGGATGCCGTGTATGTCGTGCTCCAGGGCGAGCACGGCCCGGCCCGCCTGCACGGCGAGGGGCACGAGCACGCGGACGAGTTGAGCCTGATGCTGCGCGCCTACGGCCAGTCCCTGATTCTCGACCCGGGTTACGTCAACTGGGCGAACCACGACCTCGTGCGCTACGCGACCGATCATAACACGGTCCTCGTGGACGGAAAGGGGGCGCCGGTCTCCGAGGTTCTCGACAACCTCGTGGGCGCGGACGCCTTCCTGACCCCGATGCGCTCGGAGGGGGCCCTGACGTGGGTCGCGGTGAAGACGGCCTATGAGGGCGCGGCCTTCCAGCGCCGCGTGGTCCGCGTCGCGGGCCGATTCTTCGTGGTGGAGGACCGCATCGCGGGCGACGGCCAGCCCCACGCGTACTCGCTCCCGTGGAACGGGTACGGCGGGGGCGACGTGCCCGACAGCGCGTTCTCGCTTCTCGACGACGGCGCGCGCTGGGAAGGGCCGGGCGCCTGGGTCGAGGTTCACGCCGTGCCGGCCTCTGGCGGCGGAGCGGACCTGTCCCACGACCTCCAGGAGCACGTGACGGTCTTCGGCCAGTGGGCCCTGCACGAGCGGCTGGTGGCCACGCGGGTCATGGACGACCCCGCCGGGTTCCTGACGCTCCTGGTCCCGGGCCGGGTGGGCGAGGAGGCGCCGGTGGCCTCGGCGACTCTCTTCGAGGAAGGGGTGCCGGGGGTCGTGTGGATCGAGGGGGACCTCGCCTACCTCGCCGCATCCAATCATACGGCGACCGACGTCACCATCCCCGGCTGGTACCAGGCCTTCTCCGTCCCCCCCGGCCTCACCATCCAGGTCGTCCGGCTACAAGGCGGTCAGTTGCATTCCGTCCTCGAGACCCACCATCTCCCGCCCGAAGAGCCCGGTACTTCGAGCACGAGGTAACAATGTGCCTTGAAGTTCCATTTGAGGAGCGCGGCCAGTTCCCACCTCCGGTTCCCGTGGGG
>JBBIPO010000153.1:0-9021 GCA_037442805.1 Deltaproteobacteria bacterium | reverse complement strand
GTCGACGTGCTGATGACGCGCAACGAGCGCGTGACCACGCCGAGCGGCCGGCCGTGGAGGGCGCCCGCGAGGCCGGGGCCTCGGCCTGGGCCCCGGTGGCCCTACGCCGCGCCGAGGAAGACCTTCGCCTCGCCGAGGCGGAGGTCCGACGCCAGGAGGTCCGCCTCCGCCCCTTCCGCGACTTCCGGGAGGCCCGGGCCAGGCTGCACGGAGCCGCTCGGTCCGCCGAGGCCGCCCGTGACGAGGCGGTCCGGACCGCCGGCGAGGCGGAAGCCGCGGCGTCCGCGGCCATTCACGACGCGACCGGCCTCGTGTCCCAGGCCGAGCGGTCCGCCGGGATCGCGCGGCTCAAGGCGGGTCCCCGCAAGGAACTGGAGGGAGCGCGGCAGGCCATCGCCGAGGCCCTGATCCATCACGCGGAGGGCCGGTTCGTCCGGGCGCGGGAGCGCGCGGAAGACGCATCCGGACTGGCGCGGCGCGTCCTCGATGCCGTCATCGCCCGCGCGGGGCGATTCGGGGACGAGCGGCAGCGAGAGGCCTGGCGTCGCATGGTCGCGGAGACCGTGGCCTGGTCCGCGCAGACGGGGCGGCCGGCCCTGGTCGTCTCGAAGGAGGGGCACGAGGTCACGCTGTACCAGGCCGGGGAACCGGTGCGCGTGTTCCAGGCGGACATCGGCCGGGAACTCGTGACCGACAAGTGGCACGCCGGGGACGCGGCGACCCCGGAAGGTCGGTATCGGGTGATCCTGAAGAAAGGTCCTCGCGAAACGAAATATTACAAGGCGCTTCTTCTGGACTATCCCAACGAGGAAGACCGCGTGCGGTTCGAACGCCTGAAGAAACGGGGTCTGATCCCGCGAAGGGCTTCCCTGGGCGGCCTGATCGAGATTCACGGCCACGGAGGCCAGGGACGGGACTGGACGGACGGGTGCGTGGCCCTGAGCAACGCGGACATGGACGTGCTCTTCGATGCGGTCCCGGAGGGGACGCCGGTGACGATCGTGGGCAGCGACGGTGGCGCGGGTCCGATCAGCGACCTGGTTCGCCACCTGCGCCAGGGCATGGAACGGGCGCCAGCGGGTCCCGAGCCCGGAGGGTCGGCCCGGACGGACGAGGGCACCCCATGACGCGCCCGGACATCCGCTCGACGGTCATGACCTTGTGGAACCGGTGGCGAGGGCGCGCCAGGGACCTCATCGTCATGGTGGCTCGCCGGGCTTTCGGGTGGATTCGTCGCCGGTGGTGGCTCGCTCCGGCCGCGGCGGTCGTCGCGATCATCGTGGTCGCGGCCTACGGGACGGGGGTCGTCGAGGTCCCGTGGTCATGGGCGGGCCTGGCCCCCGTCCCCGACCAGGCCGACGCCTCCGAGGTGGAGGCCATGACCCGCGCCCTCGAGGACCTCGCCCCCCGTGGCGCTTACATCGTGGTGGACCAGACCAACAACCGCCTTTACCTGAAGGAGGGCGACCGCGTCCTGCGGGAGGCTGTCTGTTCGGCCGGGTCGGGGATGGTCCTGCGAGACTCCGAGAAAGGGCGGGTCTGGGTCTTCGACACCCCGCGGGGTGTGTTCCGGGTCCAGAAGAAGGCGCGCAACCCCGTGTGGAAGAAGCCGGACTGGGCGTTCATCGAGGAGGGCAAGCGCCCGCCGGCCCGCGCGTCGGAGCGCATCGAGGTGGGGACCCTCGGGGAATACGCCCTGTACCTCGGGGACGGTTACATGATCCACGGCACCCTGTACGAGCGGCTCCTCGGTCGCAGCGTGACCCACGGGTGCATCCGGTTGGGCAAGGAGGACCTGCGCGCGGTCCACGACGCCGCGGAAGTGGGTACCGAGGTGTATATCTTCTAGTGCAACATTTTCCGAATAAACTGTCCGCGCTCGGGCGAACATCGAGGACGCGGATCGGTCCGTCGGGCGCCTGGTTGTGCCTCGCCGCGTGCGCCGTCGCGTGCGCCCGGCAGAGTCCTTCGCCGGCGCCGACGCGCGCGGAGGTCCTGCGTGCTCGCCTCGACCTGGCGCGTTCCGACGCCTTTCACCTCGTGCTCGACCCGGACCGCGGACGGCTCGAGTTGCGGTTGCGAGGCGCCCTGCTGCGGGACCATCGCGTCCTCGCGATCACCCGGCCGGCCCGCCGCATCGCCTTCTTCCGCGTCCGCGACGACCTCTCGTGGGTCAGCGGGGTCCACGACCACGGGCGACTCGTCCCGGAACGCCCCACGGACCGTTACGAGGTGGAGGTCCACCCCGGCGACCCCGGCTCCCCGCGTCCGGAGGCACGGGTCCCCCCGCCTCCGGAAGAGGCCATCCCGGCCCCGCCAATCTGGCTGATCCAGTTCGAGGACGGGCTCGACCTCGAAGTCGTTTCCGCCTCGGCCCCCCAGGAGCCCCCGGATCGGTGGGAGTCCTGGAAGCAGGCCCTTGGCTTCTCGCCGTTCCACGGGACTCGCCTCCGGCTCGTGCTGGATGACGCGGATGCCGCGGTCCTTTACCGCTCCCTCCCGCCGGACGTCCGGCTCCTCATCGCTCCATCGGATTGACCGCGAGACCCCGCCGCGCGAGGGGTCCATCAGGAAGGCCCGCGGCGCAAACCAGTCGTTGCACCGAAAGCCCGTCCGTGCTAGATTCCGCGCGGTTTTCTTTGATCCGGCTCTTCCGAATCGAGGGCACGATGATCACGGACGACGACCGGCCGGTCCTGACGCTCCAGGGCGGCGACGAGCCGCACGATGACTACGACGAGAGCCACATCCGCCTGCTCAAGGGGCTCGAGGCGGTTCGGACGCGACCCGGGATGTACATCGGCGACACGGACGATGGGTCCGGGCTGCACCACATGGTCTTCGAGGTCGTGGACAACTCGGTAGACGAGGCGCTGGCCGGCCACTGCACCCAGATCAACGTCACGATCCACGCGGACGGGACCGTGACCGTCGAGGACAACGGCCGCGGGATCCCGGTCGGGATTCACGCCGAGACGGGACGTTCCGCGGCCGAGGTCGTGATGACGGAACTTCACGCGGGCGGGAAATTCGACCACGACTCCTACAAGGTGTCCGGGGGTCTGCACGGGGTGGGGGTGTCCGTGGTGAACGCTTTGTCCGAATGGCTCCGCCTGGAGGTCCGGCGCGAGGGCGGCGTGTTCGTGCAGGAGTACGAGCGCGGCGTGCCGAAGGAGCCGCTGAAACAGGTGGGCCGCTCGGGTCGGACCGGCACCACGATCACCTTCAAGCCCGACCCGGCCATCTTCAGCCAGACCGAGTTCTCGTTCGACGTCCTGTCCCAGCGCCTGCGCGAGTTGTCGTACCTGAACCCCGGGCTGACCATCCGGATCACGGACGAGCGCGCCGAGGACCGGTCCCACGAGTTCCGCTTCGAGGGCGGAATCGTTTCGTTCGTGGAACATCTGAACCGTCACAAGACGGTCATCCACCCAGAACCGATCTACCTGCACTCGACCCGTGACGAGATCGAGGTCGAGGTCGCCCTCCAGTGGAACGACGGGTTCCAGGAAACGGCTTTTTGCTTCACGAACACGATCCACAACCGGGACGGCGGGACGCACGTGGCGGGGTTCCGAGCCGCGTTGACGCGGACGATCAATGCCTACGCCGAGGCCGAGAACCTTCTGAAGGGGTTCAAGGGCACCCTGAGCGGGGACGACGTGCGCGAGGGCCTGACCATGGTCCTGTCCGTCAAGATGCACGACCCCCGCTTCTCGTCGCAGACCAAGGACAAACTCGTGTCGTCCGAGGCCAGAGGCGCAGTCGAGGGGGTTGTGTCGGACGGGCTCGCGGATTACTTCGAGCGCAACCCCGGCGTGGCGCGCGCCATCGTGGGGAAGGTCGTGGACGCGGCCCGGGCCCGCGAGGCGGCGCGTCGCGCGCGTGAGATGGTCCGGCGCAAGGGGGCCCTCGACAGCGCCTCCCTGCCCGGGAAACTCGCGGACTGCCAGGAGCGCGACCCCTCCCAGGCCGAGCTGTTCATCGTGGAGGGCGACTCCGCCGGCGGGTCGGCCAAACAGGGACGCGACCGCCGCTTCCAGGCGATCCTACCGCTGCGCGGCAAGATCCTGAACGTCGAGAAGGCCCGCTTCGACAAGATGCTCGAAAACCAGGAGATCGTCACCCTGATCACCGCGCTCGGGTGCGGGGTCGGGTCGGACAACTTCGACATCTCGAAACTTCGGTATCACAAGATCATCATCATGACCGATGCGGACGTGGACGGGCTCCACATCCGGACCCTGCTGCTGACCTTCTTCTTCCGCCAGATGCCCGAGATCATCGAGCGGGGTCACCTCTACATCGCGCAACCCCCGTTGTTCAAGGTCAAGAAGGGCAAGAAGGAACTGTACCTGCTGGACGAGCGGGCCCTCGCGGACTTCATTGTCGGGAACGGCGCCGAGGGGGTGACCTTCCAGCCGGCTGGCAACCTCGTCCCGTGGACGGTGGGGGACCTCAAGGTCTACCTGCGCAAGGTCCAGGTTACCCGCGCCGTGGCCGAGAGCATTGACCGCCGCGCGGACTCGCGCGTGTTCCGCGCGGTCTTCTTCCCTGGGGACTTCGCCCCCGAGGGGCTGCGCTCCGGGGCGTCCATTGAGGACCTGGAGCGCCGTATCCGGTCGTACCTGGCCGAGTTCCATCCGGACGCGGCCCCGGTCGAGACCACAGTGGAACTGGACGAGGAATACGACGCGAGGCGGCTCGTGGTCCTGACTCGACGCCGCGGCCTCGCGGTCCGGTCCTCGGTCAGTTTCAAGAGCCTGAACCGCCCGGACGTCAAAGAGTTGCGGCGGCTCTACGGGGACATGAGGCGCCTGGGACCCTGGCCCTACGACGTCTCGATGGACGGAGAGGTCCAGCAGGTCCGCCGCCCGGAGGACCTCCTGGACCTCGTGATGACGCGCGGTCAGAAGGGGCTCGCCATCCAGCGCTACAAGGGACTCGGCGAGATGAACCCCGAGCAGTTGTGGGAAACGACGATGAACGTCGAGAAGAGGACCCTGTTGAAGGTCACGGTGGACGACCTGGTCAATGCCGGGGACACCTTCACCCTCCTGATGGGGGACTCGGTGGAACCGCGCCGCGAGTTCATCACGCAGAACGCACTGTCCGTGCGAAATCTGGATATCTGAACGTGGCTGGTAGGCCGAATCGATCGTGTCGCGATGTGTGACCGCCCGTACCTGGCCCAGGTCGAGGAGTTCTTCATCGCGACCATCCGCAAGGGCCTGATGCTGCGCGCCCACGACGTGGACGTGATCCGCGACTGGGAGGCCCGCGGCGTGCCCCTGGACGTGGTTCGCCGCGGGATCTCGACCGGGATTCACCGCTTCCTGGAAAGGTCGGACCCCACGTCCCCCCTCCCCTCTTCCCTGAAGTACTACCGCACGTTCGTCGAGGCCGAGTTCGAGCGATACTGCCGGGCATCGAGCCTCCAGCGGACCTACGACGCGATGCGTTCCAGGCCCCGGGCCCCCGCGGACGACCCCGTCGAGCGGGCGTTCGAGGTCCTCGCGCGGCTCGCGGGCGAGGCGGCAACCCCCGGCGAGGCGCGGCGCTACGAGTCCGCGGCCGCGCGCCTGCGCGACTCGCTCCAGCGCGGCGTGGGTCCCGTGGAGGCCCTGGACGACACGGACGATTTCCTGGTACAAGCGTTCCTGGACGAGGCGCCGCCGGAGGTCCGGCAGCGCGTGGAGGCGAGGGTGCGCGAACGGCTGGACGCGGCCTCCCGGCGCGGCCTGGGCCCGGAAGCCCTGGCGGACGTGGCGCGCGCCGAGACCCGGGCCGCGGCTGCCGACGAATCGGGGTTCGAGGGACTGGTCGCCCGGGTCCTTGGGTTTTCATGAAGAAGACGTTCGCCTGCGCCGCCTGCCGCGATTCGGGCTACGTGACCGCCCCCGGGGGCGAGTTCGCCGTCGCGCGGGTCTGCGAGTGCCGCTCGCCCTGCCCCCGATGCGGGGACCGGGGCTGGGTCCTCCAGGCCCACGAAGGGGGCCCTCCTTCCCGTCGCGACTGCGACTGCCGTTTCCTGCGCCAGCGGGTCGAGCGCTTCAATCAGGCCGAGATCCCGGCGAAGATGCACCACAAGACCCTCGAGGACTTCCAGGACCGGGCCGGGAACCTCGCGATGGTGCGTCTGAACCTCCTGCGCTTCCGGCAATCCTTTCCCCCGCCGACCAACCAGGGGATCTTGCTCTGGGGTCCGCCGGGCGTCGGAAAGACGCACCTGATCTGCGCGCTTCTTCGTCACTTCACGCTCGAGCGCGGCCTGACCGCCCGATTCGTGGACTTCTTCCAGTTGCTGTCCCGCCTGCGGTCCGCGTACGCGGAAGACCGATCCGAGGAGGAGATCTTGGGTCCGCTGGTCGAGGTCGAGGTCCTGGCCATTGACGAACTCGGCAAGGGTCGTGCCTCCGAGTGGGAGGTCTCGGTCCTCGATCAGCTCGTCAGCCGTCGCTACAACACCGGGCGCACCGTGGTCGCCACCACGAACTTCGACGTCTCGAACCGCCCGGAAGAGGGCGCGCCCGGCGCTGAGGGTGTCGCCTCGAACGCGGAAACACACGACGCTCGGCCGCGCGCGTCGGGGGGGCGCATCCACCTGGCGGATCGCGTGGGGGAACGGATTTTCTCGCGCCTCGCCGAGATGTGCCAGTTCCTCGAGGTGAACGGGCCCGACCACCGCCGCGGGGGACGACACCAGTAGAACCGCCGTCAACCGGCGATCTCCCGGCGGCCGCGGAATGCCTTCATCAGCGTGACGGCGTCCAGGTACTCGATGCTGCTCCCCATCGGGATGCCCGTGGCCGGGCGCGTCACGCGCACCCCGCGCTCGGCCAGGGTCCGCGCCAGGTACAGGGCGGTCGTCTCGCCCTCGACATCGGCCCCGGTCGCCAGGATCACCTCGTGCACCTCCCCGGCGGTGACCCGCTCGAGGAGGCCGTTCACGCGCAGATGCTCCGGCGCGACCCCACGCAAGGCCGAGAGGACGCCTCCCAGGACGTGGTACAGCCCCCGGTATTCCCCGATCCGTTCGATGGCCAGCACGTCCGCCACGCCCTCGACGACGCACACCGTCGTGCGGTCCCGTCCCGGGTCCTCGCAGAAGCCGCAGCGGTCGCCCTCCGCCACGTATCCGCACACGACGCACGGCCGCACAGACGCCGCCGCCTCCGCGAGGCGGTCCACGAGGTCCTTCATGGCGTCCGGGGACCGCTGAAGCCAGAACAGGACATATCGGGTGGCGGTCTTCTCGCCGACTCCGGGGAGTTTCGTCAGTTCGGCGATCAGCCTGCGGACCGGTGCCGGCAACACGTCTGCGCGACCCCCCTACGACTCCTCGCGCACCTCGAGGACCTCGCCGCCGAACGTCTCGAGAAGCCGGTCCACCACTGGATGTTTCCGGAAGCGCTCCAGGACGCGACCCTGGGCCTCCGCGGACGCGGGCCGCGTCGTCGGTCCCCGGGGCAAGGCCGTATCTAAGGACCCGCCCGTGTCACCCGGCCGAACCCGTTCCACGCCCGCGGTTCTCGCGGGGGGCGCGCGAAGGACCGGCGGTCCCTGAGGCGGCGCGGGCGCTGGCGAGGGCGCACCTTCCCGGCTGGACCGATGCATCACCGGGGGTCCCGCTGGACGCTGCGGGTTCGCGGCGGGCGCTCCCCCGGCAGCCAGGGTCTCGAGGCGCGCGACCAGGTCCCGGACGTCGGCCAGGGACCGCATCTCCGCGGCCCGCACGAGCGCGGCCTGGGCGACCAGGTCCGGGACGCGCGACTCCGCGGCCTGGTCCACCGCCGTCACGACCAGGTGCAGCAACGCCGCCAGGTACTCGACCGGACTGGCCCCGACGAGCGCGTTCAGGTCCGAGACCTCGGTCACCGTCAGCCCCGTCTCGCGCACCGCGTCGTCCCCGAGCAGCCGCACCTTAAGCCCCTCGGACAGGACCCGGGCGACGTCCCGCAAGAACTGCCGCGGCGGGACCCCCCGACTGCTCGCCTTCAAGAATACACGCATGGCCGAGGCCGCGTCGTCCGCCAGGACCGCCTGCAGCACCTCCCGGGCCGCGGCCCGATTCCCGGTTCGCAGGACCTCGGTGACCTGCTCGACGTCCACGCGCCCGTCGCAGAAGGACGCCACCTGGTCCAGAAATGACGAGGCGTCCCGCAGGCTCCCGTCCGCCTCCCGGGCGATCACGCGCAGGGCGTCCTCGCTGACCTGGAAGCCCTCCTGTTGCGCGATGAGCCGCAGGCGCTCCATCAGCAGGTCCACCGGGATGCGGCGAAACTCGAAGACCTGACACCGCGAGGCGATGGTGGCCGGCACCTTGTGGACCTCGGTGGTCGCGAAGATGAACACCACGTGGGCGGGCGGTTCCTCGAGGGTCTTCAGGAGGGCGTTGAACGCCTCCTGAGTGAGCATATGGACCTCGTCAATGATGTAGACCTTGTAGCGGTCGCGCGCCGGGGCGAAGGCGACGCCCTCCCGCAGGTCCCGCACGTTGTCAATCCCTCGATTCGACGCCCCGTCAATCTCCTGGACGTCCATCGAGATCCCCTGCGTAACCTCGACGCACGAGCGGCACTGGTTGCAGGGGTCGGGGCTCGGGCCGCGCTCGCAGTTCAAGGCCTTGGCCAGGATGCGCGCCGCGGTGGTCTTTCCCACGCCCCGGATCCCGGTGAACAGATAGGCGTGCCCGATGCGCCCGGACTGGAGGGAGTTCCTGAGCGTCGTGCAGACATGCTCCTGGCCCACGACCTCCTCGAAGGTCTGGGGCCGCCATTTCCGGGCGATCACCTGGTAGGACATCGTCTCTTGCCGACGGGAACACGCCGGGACGGGACACCCGCAACGCTGCTGACCGTTGCTTCCTTCCGGACCTGGCGGGGTTTCACAGACGCCACGTCGCCCCGCCCCGGCGAGTGTCTGTGTACCACGGGCGAGGGACGGGTTGCAAGGGAAAAGACACGGCGAGCAATCCGCGCTGTAAGCGCGGATTGCGACCCGGCCGCAGCAGGGGCCCCG
>JBBIPO010000152.1:0-9105 GCA_037442805.1 Deltaproteobacteria bacterium | reverse complement strand
GAGACCCCGAGGAGACCCGCATGGATCTTGGCCCAGTCAACATCGCGGATTGCTCACCGGGAAATGCGCGGAGGTCCGCGGTCGCGCAGGCACGTGTCCAGGTCGAGCCCCGGTTGGACCTCGACGAGCGCCCGGCACGCACGCCGCGAGTCCCCTTTTCCCCGCCTCATCCCCTCGACGAGGACCCGCGCCTCGTCCTCGTGGCGTCCCGTGTCGTGAAGGAGGTCGGCCAGCGTCACCCGGAAGTCCCACCGCCACGGCGCGACCTCGACCGCGCGTTGCATGGCCCCAACCGCGGCCGCCGGGCGACCCGCCGGGACCAACGCCCCGGCCAGGTTCATCAGGGAGATCGCGCTACGCGGGTGCGTGGCCACCGCCTCGGACCACAGGGTCAGGTCGTCGCGCCACACGCGGTCGCGCTCGATGGTCAGGCCCAACAGGACCGCCCCGTACAGGGAGACCAGGACCCCCGTCGCCACGGGCCGGGAGCGCGCGGCCCAGGTCAGGGCGGGGGCCAGGGCCACGCACACCCCGGCCGAAGCGAGATACGTCAGGCGCTCGGCCATGGGGACCATCAGGGGCACGATGTGGGTCGCGGGGAGCATGAAGACCAGGAACCACGCGAGGCCAAGGCCCCCTCCGAGCGCCAGGGGCGCTCGGTGGAACAAAAGATACGCGGTCCCGGCCAACAAGGCCGGCAGCGCGACGAGCCCCACGAGCGTCCAGGGCTCGAGGGGGTTAGAGGCCATCGGGATGGACTCCCACGTGTAGTCGGGGGACAGCGGATGCGGAACGAGCAAGAGCCACAGGTAGCGCGCCCCGATGCCCACGAGGGTCCACAGGGTCGCCCAGTCATCCACGGAGCCGAAGTAGGCGTTCCAGGCCGGGGCCAGGGCCGTGTCGAGCACCACGGCGCGCGCGGCCCCGACCATCGCAAGAGGCACCAGGAACGCCAAGATGGCGCCCCGGAGGGCGCGTCGCCTCGCCCAGAGGTCGCCGCGGAGCGGGCGGTCCCGCGACGCGTTCCGGTCCAGCAGGACCCACGCCGCCGCGAACAGGGGGAGGGGGCCGGCGGACTCCTTGGCCAGCAGCCCGAGAAGGTAGGCGACGCTGGCCCCCGCCAGGTCCCGGAAACGCCCGTCGAGGACCCACCGCCGCCACCACAGAAACCCCGCGACGCAAGCCACCGCAGCGAGGAGGTCCGCCCGCCCGACCACTGGGCTCACTGCGTCCGTGTGAATCGTGTGGACGCCGAAGACCAGAGCCGCGACCAGCGAGGCACCCGGACCCGCGCCGCTGAGGGCCCGAATCAGGTGGAGGACCAGAACCGTCACGATCGCGTGCAGGAGCACGTTGACCGCGTGGAACGCGCCTGGTGCGGGACCGTGGATCTGCCATTGCACCGCGAAGGTCCAGACCGTGAGGGGGCGATAGACCACCCCGCGATAGGGGCTCGCGAAGGCATCGAGCGCCCGACCGGGCGTGGTGACCACCGGGTCCTGCTCCAGGACTGCGTGGTCGTCCGCCACGAACCCGTTGCACGGCGAGCCGGCATAGGCGACGAGGCACGCGGCCACCAGGACGGCGGCCGCGACGCGAGGGTTCCCGGCGGCTCGACCGATGGACACGAGGGTCATGGGTCCGACCTGCCGACCCCATGCGCGACCGGGGTCTTGCTCGAGTCCGACCAGAAGGTAAGACGGGCCGCCGTGGTCGGTCAACCACCGGCAAACGCGGTCCGCGGTCAACGGCAGACCCCTGCGCGCGCCGCACGCCTTCGGACTGCTGCGTGCAAACGCGGCCTTGTCATCGCGCGGGCACCGCCCGCGCCGCACGCGCGAGCACGCGCTGGCGCGACCTTAGGCGAGCGGCGCTGGCGTCCCCACAGGAACCTGAGGCAGGAATTGGCCGTGTTCTTCCAGTGGGACTTCGAGGCGCGATGCTGCCTCGCGCTCGCGTCCCAGCCGGACGAGGGAATCCAGAACTGGATGAGATTGTCGATCTTGGCGTTCCAGACGCAACAGTTTTCGGGTAGAGTTCGTCCGATTGTCGTTCCGGATGGAGTGGAAGATGAGCGGACCCACAGACACCAGACCCTCGGAGGTCTGGACGCCCCCGCGCGAGGTCGTGCGCCGGGCCCGCGTGAAGGACCCTGATGCCCTCCGCGCCGAGGCGGAGAGAGATTTCGTGGCCTTCTGGGAAGCGCAGGCCAGGACGCTGAAATGGTACCGCCATTGGGAGAGGGTGCTCGACGACTCGCGCGCCCCGTTCTACCAGTGGTTCGTCGGGGCCAGGACCAACGTGGTTCTGAACGCCCTGGACCGGCACCTGGCGACCCCCACGCGCAACAAACTGGCCTACATCTGGGAGGGCGAGGACGGGACGGTCAAGACCTACTCGTACCACGCCCTGGCCCGCGAAGTCGCCCAGTTCGCAAACGTCCTGCGGAGCATGGGGGTACGCAAGGGGGATCGGGTCACGATCTACCTGCCGCGCATCCTGGAACTCCCCATCGCCATGCTCGCGTGCGCGAAGATCGGGGCGGTCCACAGCGTGGTCTATGGAGGCTTCAGCGTCGAGGCCCTGCACGGCCGCATTGAGGACTCGGGGTCGCGGGTCCTGGTCACGGCGGACGGGGGCTTCCAGCGCGGGAAGGTCGTGCCCCTGAAGCAGGTCGCGGACGAGGCCCTCCGCCGGGCCGGGATCGTCGAGCACGTGATCGTGGTGCGGCGCACCGGCGAGAAGGTCCCCATGGAGACGGGGCGCGACTTCTACTACGACGACCTCCTGAGCCTGCCGCTGGCCCGCGGGAACGACTGCCCAACCGAGGTCATGGACGCCGAGGACCCGTTGTTCCTCCTGTACACGTCGGGTACCACGGGCAAGCCCAAGGCCGTCGTCCACACGCACGGGGGTTACCAGGTCGGGGTGGCGACCACGCTTGCGATGTGCTTCGACTTGCGGCCCGAGGACCGCTTCTGGTGCGCGGCGGACCCCGGGTGGATCACCGGGCACTCGTACATCGTCTATGGCCCTTTGATCCTGGGCGCGACCTCGATCCTGTACGAAGGTGCTCCCAACTACCCGTACCCGGACCGGTGGTGGCGGATCGTCGAGAAATATGGCGTCAACATCCTCTACACCGCGCCGACTGCCATCCGCGGCCTGATGCGCTTCGGCGAGTCGTGGGCCGCGCGGCACGACCTGTCGTCCCTGCGCCTGCTCGGGACCGTGGGCGAGCCCATCAACCCCGAGGCCTGGCACTGGTACCACCGCGTGATCGGACGCGGGCGGTGCCCCATCGTGGACACCTGGTGGCAGACCGAGACGGGGATGTTCATGATCGCCCCGATGCCGGCGATGCCCCTGAAACCCGGATCCGCGACGAAGCCCTTGCCGGGGGTCGCCGCAGAGGTCCTGGACGAGCACGGACACCCGGTGCCCCCGGGCGAGGAGGGCCGCCTGGTCCTGACGCGGCCGTGGCCGGCCATGCTGCGCGGGATCTGGAACGACCCGGAGCGATACGTCCGCCAGTACTGGAGCGCCTACCCTGGAAAGTACCTGACCGGTGATTCCGCCCGCGTGGACGAAGACGGGTACTTCTGGGTCATCGGGCGCATGGACGAAGTCATCAAGGTTTCGGGCTATCGGCTCGGGACCGCCGAAATCGAGAGTGCCCTCGTCAGTTACCCGGCGGTCAGCGAGGCCGCGGCCATCGGGGTCCCGCACGACGTGCGAGGCAATACCATTTACTGCTACGTCATCTTGCGGGCCGGCGCTTCGCCCTCGCCGGCGCTGGCCGAGGAACTGCGCGAACACGTGGCCCGCGAGATCGGCCCCATCGCCCGCCCCGACAAGGTCGAGTTCGTCGAGTCCCTCCCCAAGACGCGCAGCGGCAAGATCATGCGCCGGGTTCTGGCCGCCCGCGCGCGCGGCCTGCCCGAGGGCGACCTGAGCACGCTGGAGGAATGAGCCGCTGCGTCAGACCCCGAGGGCGGCCAGGAACTCGGGGTGCGGGCGGGCGATGACCTCCGTGGACAGGAGGCGCTCGGTGCCTTCCAGGGCATCCGACGCGGCCTTGACCGAGGCCTCGACGTCGTACAGTTCCCCCGCGAAGGCATACCAGCACTTGCCCCCGATCCCGGCCGACAGGTGCAGGACCGCGAGCGTCACCGGGGCCGCCTTGAGCGCCGCGTCCGCCGAGCGCAGACCCGAGCACGCAGTCGCCGTCTCGACCAGGCCCAGGGCCCCCTCCGGCCTCGCGGGGACCACCCCAAAGACCGCGGGCTCCAGTTGCGGGTGCGCGAAGGGCAGCAAGAAGCGGTCCATCAACTGCTCCCCGGCCCTCGCCTCGGCCTCGGTCAGGGATTCCTGGACCTCCGCGACCCCGCCGTCCAGCAGGATCAGGAACTTGCCCGGCGTGACGGGGGTGGCCAGGACCACGCGGACCTCCGCCTTCTTCACCAGGGCGTCCACGCACACGAGCCCGCGCGGGATGCCCAAGACCTCGACCCCGGCAAACGCCTCTTGCGAACCAAGTGGCAGGGAGGAGGGCGTGAACTGGGGTCGAGTCAGGCTCACCGGCCGCCCTTCAAGCCTCCGCGCGGCTCACACGATCCGGAAATAGTCCTTCAGGGTGCAACGCCGCTCCCTCGTGAAGTTCAGGGCCGTGGTTAACCCCTCGCCCGTCGGGCTCGCGATGGTCCACGAGGTGTAGCCCTCCCCATTGAGGCCGAGACCGGCCGACGAGGGGGCGTTCTTGACGAAGATCGAGCAGTTCGCGGCCCGGGCGAACCGGTGCAGGTGCTCGATGTTCAGCGAGTGCATGACCGCCGTGTGGCGGAACCCGTGCTCCACGCGGACCGCGGTCGCGATTGCCTCCTCCACGTTGCGAACGCGCAGCATGGGGATCACGGGCAACAGCTGCTCGACCTGCACCAGGGGGTGGGCCTCGTCCACCTCGCAGAAGGCGAGGCGGACCTCGTCGGGCACGTCCACGCCGACCTCCCGCAGGATCACGCGGACGTTCTTGCCAACGAAGTTCTTGTTCGGATGGTCCCCGTCAATCACGAGCTGGGTGACCTTGGGGACCAGCGCATCGCGGATGAAGTAGGCCCCGGCCCGCACGAGTTCCTGGCGCAGTCGGTCCGCGACGGCCTCGACGACGATGATCTCCTTTTCGACGATGCAGACGATGTTGTTGTCGAGGCTCGCGCCCGCGATGATGTCCCGCGCGGCCTGCTCGATCTTCGCGGTCTCGTCCACGACGACGGGCGGGTTCCCCGGACCCGCGGCGATGCACTTCTTGCCCGTGCTCATCGCGGCCTTGACCACGGCGGGCCCGCCCGTGACCACCACGAGATGGACCCCCTTGTGGTTCATCAGCTCGTTGGCGGACTGGATGGTGGGCTCGGGGACGCAACACAGGAGGTTGTCCGGGGCCCCGGCCTCGACCATGGCCCGGTTCAACATCCGCACATAGTGAACCGTCGTGCGCTTCGCGGAAGGGTGCGCGTTCAGGACGACCGCGTTTCCAGCCGCGATCATGCCGATGGCGTTGTTGATCACCGTCTCGGTCGCGTTGGTGCAAGGGGTGATCGAGCACACGACCCCGTAGGGCGCGCGTTCGACCAGGGTCAGGCCGTGGTCCCCCGTGTAGGCCCGCGGACGCAGGATCTCGACGCCCGGTGTCTTTTCCGCGGCCAGCCGGTTCTTGACCACCTTGTCCGCGACCCGGCCGAGGCCAGTCTCCTCGACGGCCATGCGCGCCAGGTCCTGGAGGTGCGCGAGCGTCACCTCCCGCATAGCCCGGACGGCCTTGTCCCTCACCTCCAGGGGCAGGGACACCAGGCGCTCGTGCGCGGCCCGGGCCGCGTTGACCGCGGCCTCGACGTCGGGGAAGACGCCCTCCTTGCCGGTGTCGTGGAGGGTACGGACCAACGCGGGCGCCCCTCCCGGAGCCGCTCCGCCGCCTGTGCCGAGCACGTTCTCGCGCCGCAACCGCTCGATCACCTGCTCGACGATCGTCGCGACTTTCTGTTCATCGAGTGCCATCGGCCTCCTGGGCGTGGCGCATCATTCCTTCACGTAGCGCTTCGCACCCCCGACCTCGACCTCGTCCACGATGGCCATGATCGTGGCATCCACCGGCCGCTCGTGGGTGGACACGGTCTGTCGCGCGGACGAGCCGCTCGCGTAGAGCACGACCTCGCCCACCCCCGCGCCCACCGAGTCGGCGGCCACGACCATCTTCCCCGTCTCGCGCATCTCGTGGTCCAGTTCGCGCACGATCAGGAAGCGCAAGCCCACAATCTTCTCGTCCTTGCGGGTGGAGACCACGGTCCCCACGACCCGGCCCATCAGCATCGCGACCTCCTTGCCGGGGGCGACCCGGCGCCAGGCGCGGGTCCCCGCGCGCCGACGGGACGCCGTCGACCCGACCACGCGACCCACGGACCCGCCCCCGTCGCCCCGGAGGACACCGCACCCGGCGGAGCGGCCCGTCACTCGTTCCGGCCGCCCTTGCGTGCGCCCTGCCGGCCCAGGGGCAGGACCTCGTCAATGTTGACGTGCGGCCGCGGGATCACGTGGACGGACACCAGTTCGCCCACGCGCTCGGCCTGGCGGGCCCCGGCCTCCGTCGCGGCCTTGACCGCGGCCACGTCCCCGCGCACGATGGCCGTGACGTACCCGCCGCCGATCTTTTCGTAGCCGACCAGTTCCACCTTGGCCGCCTTCACCATGGCGTCGGCCGCCTCGACCATCCCGACGAAGCCTTTGGTCTCGATCATCCCCAGAGCGTCTGCCATGCGACCACCTCCACGATTGCCTCGCGCCGCCCGTCACACGCCGGTTAGCGCCTCCAACACCCCGACCGCGGCCTCGGCCGCGGAATCGATCTCCGACTCGGTCCCGGACAGCCACAGTCGCCCGAAGGACCCGTACGGTCGGACGTTCACCAGGTAGATGTGCGCCGCCTTCTCGGCCTCGTTCGCCGCAAAGGCCACGTAGCCCGCGGGTTCCGTTTCGAGGATGAACAGGCTCTGGCCCGGCAGGATCATCATGCCCGCGGAGTTCCGGTTGATGATCTGGGCCTGGTAGGGTTCGATGGCGCGGATGATCTGATTCGACACGATCTTGGGCTTCATCCGCTCCTCTTCCTTCAGGCCCAGGTGTCGCAAGATGTGCTCGCCGGCCTTCAGGACCTCGCCCTTGTCGTGGTCGTGAACCTCGAGCAGCCCGTAGGCGCGCTCGACCACCTGGACCGCCGGAACGACCGTCGTGGCCTTCAACGCGACGTCCGTCACGCGATTGATCGCGATGCCGGGCGCGATCTCGACGAACAGCGACGCCATCTCCGGGATGGGCAGGAAGCCCCGCGCTGTCTTGCCGATGAAGGACGCGAGTTGCGGCTGGAGGCTGTCCAGGAACACGTAAGTGCGCAGGCTCGTCATCGGCGACGCCCTCCGTCCGTCCCGCCCGGTCCCCCCGGCGGGATGGCGCGAAGGATAGCACGGCGGCGAACGGGGTGACAACGGCTTCGACCGACGACCGTCGTTGACACGTTGCCATGTCGTGCAATAAAAAGGACCCGGACCTGGCAAGGAGGCGGAGGGATGAGCCGGACAACCGACAACTTGAAGGCGGCGTTCGCGGGAGAGAGCCAGGCGAACCGGAAGTACCTGGCGTACGCGGACAAGGCAGAGGCCGAGGGATTGCCCAACGTGGCGAAACTCTTCCGGGCGGCGGCGGACGCCGAGACCGTGCACGCGACCCGGCACTGGAGGGCCGTGGGGATGATCCGGGGTACCCTGGAGAACCTGCGCGATGCCCTCCAGGGCGAAACCTACGAGGTCAACGAGATGTACCCGTCGTTTCTGGCCCAGGCCGAACGCGACGAGGAGATCACGGCCCAGTATGCTTTCAAGGGCGCTCTGGAGGCGGAGAAGGTCCACATGGGGATGTTCGAGCGCGCCATCGAGGCCGTGAAGGCCGGCCAGGACGTGGCCCCGTTCCGGGCCTACACCTGTACCGTCTGCGGATACACGCACGTGGGCGAGCCCCTGGACGAGTGCCCGGTCTGCAAGGCCAAGTGGAAGGCGTTTCGGGAGGTCGCGTGACCCCACGGCCAGAAAGCACCAGGGAGGCAAGGCCGTGCTGAAGGTGGCGCCGTCCATCATTGCCGGGAACCAGGCTCGACTGGGCGAGGAGGTCCGGGCAATCGAGGCGGCCGGCGCGGACCTGGTGCACCTGGACATCATGGACGGCCATTTCGTGCCCAACCTGACGCTGGGCCCGGGGGTCGTCAAGGACCTGCGCAAGGACACGTCGCTCCCCTTCGATTGTCACCTGATGTTGGAGGAGCCCGAGCGTTACGTCCGGGCCTTCGCGGAGGCGGGGGCGGACCGCATCAGCGTGCACGTGGAGGTGCCCGGGGCGGAGGCGGCCCTGCGCGAGATCCGCGCCACGGGCCGGCAGGCGGGGCTCGCCTTCAACCCGGATACACCGGCGGCCGCGGGGGATCCGCTCCTGGTGCTCGCGGACTTCGTGGTGGTGATGACGGTCTATCCGGGTTTCTACGGGCAGCAGATGATCCGGCCCTCGCTTGACAAGGTGCCCGTGTTGCGCGATAAAGTTTGGGCCTTGGGTCGCGACCCCGTCATCCAGGTGGACGGCGGGGTCGCGTCGGACAACGTGGGGCTCGTCGCCGCCGCGGGCGCGACCGAGGTCGTGGCCGGCGCCGCGGTCTTCAAGGCTCGGGACTATCGGGCCGCGATCGAGGCGCTGCGGTGGGGTGGTCCTCTGGTTTGACATCGGGGCGTAGCGCAGCCTGGTAGCGCACATGGTTCGGGACCATGGAGTCGCTGGTTCAAATCCAGTCGCCCCGACCGTTCATCGGTTGACGCTGGTTGACAGACGTTTTCGTGAGTGGGGGAAAGTGCGTGACGGATTTGAACCAGCTCTCCGCGCCGCATCCGTGCTCGGCTCGCTTCGCTCCCCTCGCACGGGCAGGGCGCACCCCGACCACGCGACGGTCCACCGGACCGTCGCTCCCGGTCCTCGTCTCGCCCTGCTCGACTCGCACCGGGGTCGGGGCCCCGGTTC
>JBBIPO010000151.1:0-9124 GCA_037442805.1 Deltaproteobacteria bacterium | reverse complement strand
CCAGTTCCTGGCAGGCCGCGCACCACTGCGCGGTCGCGTCCAGGATCGCGGGTTTTCCGTGGGTCCGGGCCTCGGTCAGGGCGGCCTCGACATCCGTCCGCCAGGCAAGGCCGTCCGAAGACTCCCGGGGGGCGAGGCTCAGGATGCCGGCGATGAACGACGCCCCCACCGCCACCAGGACCAGGGCCACGGCTCGGCGCACCCGCTCCCGCAGGGTCTCGACCCCGGTCCGGAACGCCCCGAGCACCAACCCGAGCATGACCAGGAGCCCACCGAAGGGAATGTCAATCATGTAGCCCCCGGCAGCGGACCGGGCGCAATGGTGGGGACTCGGAGCGGAAAGGTCAAGCGGGTGTCGGGGTCCTGTTCGCCCCCGCCGACGTGGCCCCGGAAGCGGCGAGCGGAACCCCACGACGAGGGTGGCGAAGACTGAACTTGACAGTGGGCGCCCTTTTCCCCTAGCGTTGGCGGTGAGAGGTTCGCTTGTGCTGGAAGGGATCCACGAGGCCAGGACCGACGAGTTCCGGCGTGTGCTCCGAGCGTGCGCGCTGGCCCTGGCGAAGGGGCGTCAGGCGGTCGTGCTATCCGTCCCCGGCGACGAGGACCCTCGCGGCTTTCTGCGTGCGTTTTCCCGTCACGTTGTCCGCAAAGGGGGGCGGCCGGTTCGCCTCATCGAGTCGTTTTCCGCGCCCGCGGCCATCGCGGAGGTCGCCGCGGCCCTCGGTGGGCCCCGCAGCGTTCCGGTTCCCGCGTCCGGCGCGTTGATGGACGCGCTGGACGCCCGCGAACGGTGTTTCGAGCGCTGGCGGGCGGCCCTGGAGCGCGGCTACGCCACGGAGGACGAGGCAGGCGCACCCGGGCTCCTGGTCGTGGACGCGGACCTTGCGTTGGAGCCGGACCTGCGGGCGTTCCTGGTCCACTTGTCCCCGCGCGAGACCCTCTGGCGGGCGCTCGGGATTCCCCGAGGGGGCCGGGCCGTGGTGGTGGGGGTCGTATCCGCCGAGCAGGAAGAGCAGGCGGGGGTCTCGGACCTCGAGGTGGTGCGAGTGCGACCCATCGAGGCTAGGGACCTCAGGGCCGCTTCCGAGGCCGCGCTCGAACTGTGGTGGAGCCGGATGAACGGCTCGGGGGAGCCGGGGTTCTTGGCGTCCTCGGACCCCAGGGGGAGCGAGCAGGTCTCCGCCTCGGACCTGGTCGCGGTCGGGGCGTACGAGGCGGCCCTGGTCCGAGGGCTGCAGGACGCGAGGACGCGACTGTGGTGCCTGGTGGCCGTGGGGAGGGCTGACGAGGCCCTGGAGGTGGCGCAAACGTTCGCGGCGGACCCGAAGGCCAGGGACTTGGTGATCGAGATGGCCCAGGTGGCCCTGACGTGGGGACGAATCGGGGACGCGGAGGCCCTGGCATCGTGCGCGTCGGTGACGGGGAGGGCAACGACCGACTGCGCGGCCCTACGCGCGGAGGTTGCCCTGGCCCGAGCGGGTCTCGAGGAGGCCGCGAGGTGGGCAGAGGAGGCGGTCCGGCTCGCCGAGGGTCCAGCGGAGAGGGCACGGGCGTGGAACGTGGCCGGCAAGGTCGCCTTCCGGGCCGGACGCCACGAGGAGGCGACGCAGGCATTCGAGCAGGTGGTCAGACAGGTTCCGCCGGAGGACGGGGAGGCCGTTCGGGCCACGCACAACCTGGCCCTGGTGGCACTGCGCCTCGGGGAACACGCCCGCGCCGCCGCCCTGCTCCAGGAGGCCGCGGTCCGGGCTGACGAGGCGGGGCTTGTCTTCGGGGCCGCGGTCGCGCGCCACAACCTGGCCGTGGCCCTGGAATATCTCGGGCGGTACGGGGCCGCGTGGCAGTTCGCGGCCGAAGCCGCCGACCGGTTCGCCAGGACCGGGCGGAGGGCCAACCTGGCCGGGGCGCTGCACACGCTCGCGGACCTGCTGGCGACCTTCGGGGAATGGGATCGGGCCGCGGCCCTGCTGGAGCAGGCGGAGGAGACCGCGCGCGGGGCAGGCTCTGTGGCGGTCGGGGACCTGTGCGAGCGGACCCGGGCAGAGATGGCGCTGGCCCGGGGGGCGGCCGCGCAAGCCGCGGAGGGATTGCGCGCGGTCGTGACGCGCCTCGAGGCTCGTGGTCTCGCGGACGACGCGGACTTCTGCCGCGCGCGCCTGGCCGAGGCCCTCTTCGAGGCTGGTCGGGTGGCGGAGGCGCGCATCGAGGCCGAGCGAGTCATTGGGAGAGGCCGAGGCCCCCGGGACGAGGCAACGGGGCGGGCGTGGCTCGTGGTCGCTCGTGCCGTGCGGGCCGAGAGGGGGCCAGGCCAGGCCCTGTCCGCGCTGGCCCGGGCGCGCGAGGTCCTGGCGGCGAGCGGCCAGCGGGAGCCCCTGGCCATGGCCACGATGGCGCTCGCGAATACCCTGGGGGACCTCGGGGACGAGGAGGCCGCCCGAGACCTCCAGGACGAGACTCGGGCCCTGCTCGACGAGGTGGCGGACCAGGTCCCTCCGGAGTATCGCAGGTCGTTCGACAAGCGTGTCGTGACCCTGCTGGCTCCGGGGGCTTGCGAGTCGCGGGGACCGCGGGAATCCGCCGACGGCGGCTCGACCGGGGTCGCCCAGTCCGCCGACGAGGCCTGCCGCGTCCCATCCCGGCCCGTGCGTGCCCGGCTGCGGCATCTGGTGCCGCACATCGTGGGCGAATCCGAGGCCCTGGAACGGGTCCTCGCGACCATCGAGCGCGTGCGCAACGTCGCGGTCCCGGTGCTGCTGGTCGGGGAATCCGGGACCGGAAAGGAGCTGTTCGCGGAGGCTTTGCATCGCCTGTCCTCGCGGTCCTCGGGACCGTTCGTCCGGGTCAACGCCGCTGCCTTCACGGACACGCTGCTGCTGTCCGAGCTGTTCGGGCACGAGAAGGGGGCCTTCACGGACGCCCACGCGCGCAGGGTCGGGCGGTTCGAGGCGGCGCACGGGGGGACCCTGTTCCTCGACGAGATCGGGGACGTGAGCGAGCGCCTCCAGAATGCGCTATTGAGGGTCCTAGAAGACCAGTCGTTCCAGCGGGTGGGTGGGGTCGAGACCATCCACGTGGACGTGCGGCTCGTCTTCGCGACTAACAAGGACCTGCATGCCCTGATGAAGGCTGGGCGGTTTCGGGAAGACCTCTACCACCGGATCAGCGGGGTGGTGGTGCGGGTGCCGCCCTTGCGGGAGCGGGTCGAGGACATTCCGGCGCTTGTCGGGACGTTCGTGCGGGAGGCGGCGCGCGAGGCGGGCCGCTCGATTTCCGTGGGGCCAGACGCGCTCGCCCTGCTGAAGACCTACCCCTGGCCCGGCAACATCCGCGAACTGCGCAATGTGGTCCGGCGGACGTGTCTGCTGGTGGAGGGGACGGTCCTGACCCGGGAAATCCTCGTCCGGGAGGCCCCGGACATCGCGCGCCGGGCGGGGTTCGTCGTCACGGGCGGCCCGGATGCCTTCGATGCGGTCTTCGGGCGAGGCCGGACGATGGACGAGGCCCTGCGGGAAGTCGAGGCGGCGCTGGTCCGCGAGGCGCTGGCGCGGACCCGGGGGAATATCGCGGCCGCGGCCAGGATCCTCGGGGTCAAGAGGCCAAGGCTGTCCCAGATGGTCAAGGAGCACGACCTGAAAGCCGTAGGGGCGAAGGGGGAACCATGAAACCGTCCGGACTGTGTCTGATCGGGACGGCGGTCGCTCTCGTGGCGTGGTCGGCGTGCGAGTTCGGGGTCGTGCCCGAGGAGGGCGGGACGGCGTCGTCGCCCACGAGCCAGAGGGCGTCCCTCGAGGGCGAGATGGGCGCGCCGCCCGGCGAGGCTACGGCGCCATGGGGGACGCACGGGGAGTCGCCGCCGCAAGGGAGCACGGAACCCATGGGAGCCCCGGTGCCGGCCTCGCCGCCACCCTGCGTGCCCACCGTCTCCGGCGTGTTGTCGTGGCCCTGCGTACCTGCTCGCCAGACCGGGGACCGCAGCCACGGGGACCCCCAGCCCTGGCAGCCGGCCCCGGTGCCCCAGCCGTACTGACCCCACCGCACGAGTTCCCGTGGAGTTCGCGTCGCACGACTCCCGGGCCCGGATCTCGCAACCGGGGCTGGCCACCCGCAAGACTTCAAACGTGGTGGCCATCACGGACACGGTCCCGGACAGGAAATGGCAAACGGGAAATGAGAGATGGGGGGAAGCGGCGAGCAGGGACGCGGGAAAGGATGCGCCCGCGTCCCCACGGGAATCCTTTCGGAGGACCTGCGGGATGGCCGGTACCGGTCGCGGAACCTGCTAGGATTGGCCCTGGGGCGTCCGCCGAGGTGGTGGGGCGATGGTGGCTCGAACGATGGCGTGGACACTGGTGGCGCTGGGCGCGGTGGGGTGGGCCCGCGCCGACGAGGACCCCTTCGCGACCTTCCTCGACACCGAGTCCATCGGGGCCTCGGCGTTCCGCAGGGCCCACCCCGAGTGGGACGGGCGGGGGGTGGTCATCGCGGTCCTCGACACCGGGGTGGACATGGGGGTGCAAGGCCTCCAGACGACCCCTGGCGGGGATGTCAAGGTCCTCGAGGCCCGGGACTTTACGGGGGAGGCCGTCGTTGAATGCGAGTGGGCGGAACCCGAGGGAGACGGGGGACGGGCGTCGTATCGGACGCGGTCCGGCTTCGTGCGCGACGGGAGCGGACCGGCTGCGGTCCTGAGGCCGCCGGTGTTCCTGGGGTTCCTCGAGGAATCGCGGTTCCGGGACGCAGCGGTGCAGGACCTCAACGGAAACGGGCGCCGCGATGACCGGTTCGCGGTGGCGATGTTCCGGGACGCCTCGGGGGAGTGGGTCGTGGTCGTGGACCGGGATGGGGACGGGGACGTGTCGGGCGAGGAAGTTCATCGTTCCTATGCGAAGGACCTGCGGCCCTTGCGACTGGCCGGGCACGACCCCGCTCGGAATCTTGCGCCGGTGAGCATGGCCCTCCACATCGAGGCCCCGGAGGAGGGCCCGAAGCGCGTGGAGTTCCACATCCCGACCGGGAGCCACGGGACCCACGTGGCCGGGATCGCAGCGGGGTACCGGCTGAACGGCGTGGAAGGACGGGACGGCATCGCGCCGGGCGCTCGGGTGATGTCCCTGAAGATCGGGGACAACCGTCTAGCCGGCGGCGCGACGGTGACCGAGAGCATGAAGCGGGCCCTGGAGTTCGCGGGTCGGTGGGCGCGGGAGCACCGGACCCCGGTCGTCGTCAACATGAGTTACGGCGTGGGCTCGGAACTGGAAGGCGAGGCCGACATCGAGAAGTTCGTGAACCGCTTCGCGGAAGAGAATCCCCGGGTCGTGATGGTGTTCTCGGCGGGGAACGGCGGGCCTGGTCTGTCCACGGTGGGGTCCCCCGCTGCGGCGATGCATGCGATCTCAGTGGGGGCGGTCGTGGGCCCGCGCAGCGCGAGGGACCTGATCGGCGCCGATGCCTCGGGGATGCAGGTGTTCCATTTCTCGGCGCGGGGCGGCGAACTGGCCAAGCCCGACGTGTGCGCGCCGGGGATCGCCTCGTCGTCGGTGCCGTACTGGGAGAAGGCGGACCTCTTCCGCGGGACGAGCATGGCGGCCCCGCAGGTGGCCGGGGCGGCGGCGCTCCTGATCTCTGCGGCGGAAGCCGGCAAGGTCGCGTGGAGTTTCGGGATGGTGAAACGCGCGATGGTCGCGTCCGCGACCCCCTTGCCGGGATACGGCCCCCTGGAGGTCGGGGGTGGGCTCGTGGACGTGTCCGCGGCGCACCGGAGGCTCCTCGAGATGGCGCGGGACCCGGCCTCGCGGTGGGTGGTCGGCTACGAGGTCCGCGTGCGGTCCCCGACGGGTCCGCGGCCCGGGGGGAGCGCGGCGTTCCTGCGCGCGGGTGGATGGGCCCCGGACGAGGCGCACCCGATGACCATCCGGGTCCAGGCCCGGTTCGCGGCCGACGCGCCAGGGGACGTGAAGGCGGACGGGTATCGCTCGTTCCGGCTGACGAGCGATGCCGGGTGGGTTCATTTGTCAAAAAACAGTATTTATTTGAAAGGTGAAGGGGAAACGACCGCCGACCTTTTCGTGGACCCGCGGGCCGTGTCCGCGCCCGGGGTGCACACGGCCCTCGTGCGGGCGTGCTCGGGGCCGGACGAGTTCCGCATCCCCGTCACGGTCGTGACTCCCCACCGTCCGTCCCCGCTCGATGGAATCCCGACCATCCGCGTGTCGCCGGTCCTGCGTCCGGGCGAGGTCGCGCGCATCCCGTTCCGCGCCCCCGCCGGAGCCGAGACCCTGCAAGCGACCATCGAGCCCACGAAGGACCGGCGCGCAGCCGTGTACGTCTTCCTCTTCGATGGACAGGGGCGTCGCGTTCCGGTTCCGGAGCCGATCGTGGCCTCGGAGGAGGGTCGCATGACCCAGTTCTCTCTGTCCCGCGGGGATGGGCTGGGACCGGATACCTACGAGATGGTCCTGTACGCGGTTCCCACGTCGCGATTCCAGAGCGCGGTGGACGTGACGCTGCGGTTTCATTTTCTGCGCGCGGAGCCGGTGAAGGCGTTGCGCATCGAGCCGGGGCAGATGCCTGTCGCGATGGTCGAGGCGGTTCAGGCGGGGGATGTCCCGTTCGTGGGGACCGCGCGGGGCGCGATCACGGGGTACCGGGCCCTCGTGCGCAAGTCCGTGTCCGGGGACGCCCTGACCGAGGGGTTTCACCTATCCCCGGGGATCAGGGCCGTGGAGTTCGAGCTGACGATGTCGGCCGAGGACTACGCCCGGTTCACGGACATCGCAGTGACGATCGCGGACGAGCAGGGTCGGGCCCTCGTCAAGTCCGGCTTCGGCGCGCGGACCCTGCGTCTGCGGCTCGACAATCCCGACCCGGGCCGGGCGGACGTGCCGCTGCGCCTGGAGGTTCGCGGGGGGAGGGCCTTCGCGGGCGGGCCGGCCTTCGAGCTGGAGGTCAAGACCGCCTACTTGTGGCGCCAGCCGGTGTCGCTGGCGGGCACGCTGGACGGCCAGGAGCGATTCACTCTGTTCCCCGGGGTCCCGGCACGCCTGGAGTTCCGGGCCGGGGCGACCCTGCCGGCGATCCCGCCGGGCGCGGTCTGGCACGGGTCCATCGAGTTCGTCGCGGACCGGGACCGGCTGGTGTGGCTGCGCGTTCCCATCGAGGCATCCCCCCGATGATACCGGAGCCATGGACCCTCGTGTTCGCGTCGTTCAACGCGGGCAAGGTCCGCGAGGTGGCGGCCCTGCTGGAGGGAGTCCAGGTGCGGCTCGTGGGGCCGCGGGAGGTGGGGGTCCACGCGTTCCCAGAGGAGACGGGCGAGACGTTCCTGGACAACGCGCTCCTGAAGGCGGCCCACCTGTTTCGAGAGACCGGCCTCCTCGCGGTGGCGGACGATTCGGGGCTCGAGGTGGCGGCGCTGGGTGGGGCTCCGGGGGTGCACTCGGCGCGCTACGGGGGGCGGGAACACGACGACGCGGCCAACATCGCGCGCCTGCTCGCCGAGTTGCGCGGCGTGGCGGACCGCCGGGCGCGGTTTGTGTGCCACGCGGTACTCGTGGGGCCCGCGGCGGTCCTCGGGGGCGCGGCCGAGCGCGTCCGGGTGGACGGGGTGATGCCGGTCACCGCGCATCCTTTGATCCCGCCCGGAGCCGCGGCTGTGGTGGCCGTCGGGGAGGTGGCGGGCCGGATCGTGGACACCCCGGCCGGGGACAACGGCTTCGGGTACGACCCGGTCTTCTTCCGTGACGACCTGGGACGCACGTTCGCCCAGTTGACGCGCGACGAGAAGAACGCCCTGTCCCACCGGGGGCAGGCGTTCAGACTTTTGAGAACATTCTTGGGGAAAACCATCTTTGGTCAAGCATGACAGCGCGGCCTCGGAGCGGGCCATCCGGCGGACCGGGAGGTCCGTCGCGGTGGCCATGGCCCTGAACCTCGGCATCGTCGCGGTCGAGGTGGCCGGGGGCCTGCTCGCGGGCAGCCTCGCGCTGATCTCGGACGCCCTGCACAACCTGTCGGACGCCGCGTCGCTGGCCCTCGCGTTCGTGGCCGTGCGGCTAGCGCTTCGGAAGGCCACGACCACCAAGACGTTCGGGTATGTGCGGTCCGAGATCCTGGTCGCCTTCCTGAACGCCCTGACCCTCGTCGTGATCGGAGGGGTCATCCTGGTCGAGGGGACGCGGAGGCTGTGGGAACCGGCGGAGGTTCGGGGGGACCTGGTCCTCGCGTTCGGGGCGCTCGCGCTGGTCGTGAACGTGGTCGGGGCGTGGCTTCTGTACCGCCCCTCGGCCCAGGACCTGAACGTGCGCGCGGCCTTCCTGCACCTGGCCCTGGATGCGGGCCACTCGCTGGCGGTCGTCGCGGGCGGGGCGCTCATCTCGCTGGGCGTGCCGCTCGTAGACCCGGTCCTGTCCATCCTGATTGGCTTGCTGATCCTGAGGGGAACGTGGGGGGTGCTTTCGGAGGCAACGAACATCCTGGTGGAGGGCGCGCCCCGGGGCTTGACCGCCGAGGACGTGGCGCGCTGCCTGCGGGCGACGCCCGGGGTCCTGGATGTCCATCACGTGCACGTCTGGTGCCTGTCGAGCCGCCGCCGGGCCATGAGCGCGCACGTGGTGGTCCCGGACCAACGGATCGGGGAAAGCGGCGCCCTGGTCGAGCGCATGGCCGAGAACCTGCAACGCGAGTGCGGGATCGACCACCCGACGTTTCAGCTGGAAGTGGCGGGATGCGCGCCGCCGGGCGGGCGGCCCCAGACGGCGGGACCTGGGGGAGCGGGGTCCGGGGGGTGTGGACGGTAGATTCGCCCGGGCCCATCTCTGCGGCGGAGAGCACCACGGCATGCAAGCTTCCTTGCCCCTTCTGCGAGCGAGAAGGCGGTGAGGCAGGTTCCGTCCCGTTCTCCCGCGCGCGGAGCGCGCCTGGAGCCGCGCCTCCAGCTTGCGGCGGCTGCGCGGCTTCCAGGCCGCGCCGTCCAGCGCCCGGAATCCAGGGTCCGGCAGAGACTCCGTGGCGACCACGGACTCCGTCACGGTCACCGACACGGTCACGGACTCCGACACGGTCACCGACACCGTCGCGGCCACGGTCACGGTCCTGCGCGGGCAGGGGCCCGCGCCTCCACGCGCGA
>JBBIPO010000150.1:0-9161 GCA_037442805.1 Deltaproteobacteria bacterium | reverse complement strand
TCCGAGTCCGAGGTCGCGCGGGAGATGGTCCGCCGCGGCTACCGCATCCTGGAACGTAATTACCGCGAACCATGGGGCGAGATGGACCTCGTGTGTCGGAACGACCGCGAGGTGGTCGTGGTCGAGGTCCGGTCTCGCGCAGGCACGTCGGGCGAGGACGACGCCATCGAGAGCATCTCCGCCAACAAGCGCCGTCACGTCCGCCGCGCGGCCGAGATCTACCTGGCCGACCGCCCCACCGACTACGAGGAGGTCCGCTTCTTCGCGGCCGTGGTCACCTGGGAAGACGGCCAGGCGCGCGTGCGCGTGATCGAGGACGCCTTCTAGCCGCGAACGACCATGCCTTTCAGCGGGGCGAACGAGCGGCGATGCAGGGGGCAGGGGCCGAGGCGGGCCAGGGCCTCGCGGTGCGCGGCGGTTCCGTATCCCTTGTGCCGCGAGAACCCGTAGCCCGGGTACAGCGCGTCGCACGAGGCCATGAACCGGTCGCGCTCGACCTTGGCCACGATGGAGGCCGCGGCGCAGTTCAAGGACAGGCGGTCGCCCTGAACCCATGTCTTCTGCGGCCAGGGAAGGCCGGGGATCGGACTGATACCGTCCACCACGACGACCCCGACGCGCCCCGCGAACGACGCGATGGCCGCGTCCACGGCCCGGCGCATCGCGGTCAGGGTCGCCGGCAGGATGCCCAGGGCGTCCACCTCGACGACCTCGGCTCGTCCGAGCCCCAGGGCCAGGGCCCGCTCGCGCACCTGGGCCGCCAGGGCCTCCCGGCGTGCCGCCGTCAGGAGTTTGGAATCGGTCAGACCCGCAATACCCGCGGGGTCCGGCAGGATCACGGCCGCGGCCACGACCGGACCCGCCAGGCACCCCCGCCCGACCTCGTCCACGCCGAGGACCGGCCACCACCCCTGGCCACGGGCCCAGACCTCGACCGTCCCGGGCTCCCTGGCGCGGGGCTCATTCCACAGGCTGGTCTGCCTCGGCATCGGATGGCTGGTCCGCCTGGTCCTCGGTCATGGCCGCCTGAAGCAGGGGGGTCCGCTTCTCGGTAATCCGGGCCGCCTTGCCCTTCCGGCCTCGCAGGTATGTCAGTTTGGCGCGGCGCACGCGACCGTGGGACACGACCTCGATGGCCTGGAGCATGGGGCTGTGGATCGGGAAGATGCGCTCCACCCCGACGCCGTACGAGACCTTGCGGACGGTGACCGTCTCGTGCACGCCCCCACCCTTGCGCCCCAAGACCACGCCCTCGAAGACCTGGATGCGCTCCTTGTCCCCTTCGCGGACGCGCACGTGGACGCGAATGGTGTCGCCAGGACCGAACGAGGGGATGTCGGTCCGCATCTGGATCTTCTGGAGTTCCTGAATCGTTCCGTGCATGGCGCACCTCCGATCGCGTCAGACGTTCGGGTGGCCCACCCACCCGCCCCCGCCCGCCTGCCCCTGACCCACCCGCCCGGTCCGGCCTCGGGAAGGGCACTGCACTATAGTCGAGGTCCCAGCAGTCGGTCAAGCACAATGGCAACCGCGGCGCGCACCGGCAGGTGATTGAAGCCATCGAGGCCCCGGATCGGCTCCAGGCGGATATCCGCGGCCTCGGTCAGGTCGCGGGCCAGCCCCCAGCCCGTTCCGAACGCGATCAGGGTGGGAAACTCCCGGCGTGCCATCGCCGCCCTCAGGTCCGCGAAGGCCGTCAGGTCCCGGTCGAGCGAGGCCCCGGTGACCACGACCCGTGGCCGCCTCCCCACCCGGCCGGCCATGTCCGCAACCGCAGCGTCGAGGGTCTCTGCCACGCGCACGCGGGCCAGGGCCTCGCCGCGCGGGTGCCCGGACGGCTCCTCCACGACCCAGTGGCTGATGATGCGCAGGACCATCTCGCGCTGGGCCTCGATGGGCGTCACCATGTAGAAGGGTTCGACCGCGTAGGTTCTCGCGGTCCGTGCGAGGTCGTGCAGGTCTACCGACGTGATGGACGACGTCACGACCTCTCCGGACCGCTCGTACACGGGGTGATGCAGGAGCGCGATGGCCACGGCCGGCCGTTCGCCCTGCGCGTCCGTGGTCCTCACGACGCCGCCTCCACGTCTTTGCCCCACCCCGAAGGACCGTGGCCGTGACGGAGGCCGAGTCCGTGGCCGAGTCCGTGACCGTGTCCGCCTCGGAGCGCCTGCCGGACCCCGGACGCCGGACCCCGGACCCCCGACCCCCGAAAACCTGCGCCTGTCCCTCCCCGCATCACCGCGCCTCCTCAGGATCCGGGGGTCGGCCCAGGCGCGGGGGGCACGAACGCCCCCGCGTCGGTTCCGGGGAAAGCCGCGCGGCCAGGTCCGGCCGGTTGCGGCGCGTCTTCTCGAGGGCCTGCTTGCGCCGGAACCGCCGGATCTCGGCGTGGTTTCCCGACAGCAGGACCTCCGGCACCCGATGGCCCTCGAACTCCGCGGGCCTCGTGTACTGGGGATACTCGACGAGTCCGTCCTCGTGTGACTCCTCGGCGAGCGAGTCTCGGTTGCCCACGACGCCCGGGATCAGGCGCGCGACCGCGTCCACGACCACGAGCGCCGCTACCTCGCCTCCGCTCAGGACGTAGTCTCCGATCGAAACCTCGCCGTCCACGTAGTGTTGTGCGACGCGCTCGTCCACGCCCTCGTAGTGCCCGCACACGAGGATCAGGCCCGGTTCCCGGGCCAGCGAGCGGGCCATGTCCTGTCGAAACAGCACCCCTGAGGCCGACAGCAACAGGGCGCGCGTCCCGGGCGCGGCCTCGGCTCGCGCCCTGGCGAGGCAGCGGGCCACCGGCTCCACCTTCATCACCATGCCCGGACCACCGCCGTACGGCTCGTCGTCCGCGGTGCGATGGCGGTCGCTCGTGTGGTCGCGGATATCGTGCACCCGCACCCCGATGAGCCCGGCCTCGATCGCGCGTCCCAGGACCGAGTACCCGACCGCCTGCCGGATCAGGTCCGGAAACAAAGTCAGGATGTGGAAGACGTAGGGGGTCTTCTCGCCCGTCAGGTCGCCTACTGCCATGCGCTCACTCCAGGGCGTCGTCCTCGATCACCACGACCTCGGACCCGATCTCCGCCACGAATCCCTCCACGACCGGCACCAGGACCTCGCCCCCCGACCCGTCAATCACCAGGATGTCCGTGGCCCCGGTCATGACGGACGTGACCCGGCCGACCTCGCGCCCCCCTCGCGTCCGCACCGGCAGGCCGATCACGTCGTGATGGTAGAACTCCCCCGGACCCGGCGGTGGCAGGTCGCCCCGCCGCACCGCCACCTCGCACCCGGCGAGGGCCGCGGCCGCGCTCCGATCCGAGAGGCCCTCGAAAACGACGAGCAACGCCCGGCCGCACGTTCGCGCCGACAAGACACGCACGCTCCGGTCCCCTGCCGGTCCACGGAGCACGACCGTCCGCCCGACACGTACCGCCTGCGACGCGGGGTTGAAGAGCCACACGCGCACCTCGCCACGCAGGCCCCGCGCCGAGCCGACGGTCCCGATGGGTACGAGGGAATCCGGGTCCATCTCGGAGCCGAGTCGCGAGGGGAAGGAATCCGGCAGTCCGCCAGGGTCGGGGTTACTCGACGATCTCGAGCACCACGCGCTTGCGGGCCTTCGTCGCCGCCGCGTTCAGGACCGTGCGGATCGCCCGCGCCGTGCGGCCCTGCTTCCCGATCACCTTGCCCATGTCGTCCTTGGCGACCCGCAGTTCGATGACCGAGGTCTGTTCCCCCTCGACCTCGTTCACCGAGACGTCCTCCGGGCGGTCCACCAGGGCCTGCGCGATGAACTCGACGAGGTCCTTGATATCTGCTGCCATGGCCGAACCCCCCCGACTACCCCGCCTGGGCGGGGCCCTCCGCCTGCGGTTTCCGCTCATTCGCCAGGGAACCGATCAGGTGCCGGACCGTGTCGGAAGGCTGCGCACCCACGGACAGCCAGTACCGGATCCGGTCGCCCTTCAGGTTCACGGTGGGAGGGTCGGTCAGAGGGTCGTAGGTCCCCAGGACCTCCAGGAATCGTCCGTCCCGCTTCGCCCTCGAATCCGTGGCCACCACGCGATAGAAGGGGCGCTTCTTCGCCCCGAACCGGGCCAGCCTCAACGTCACCATGTCGCCTCCGTCGTCCCGTGGGACATCCGCCGGGGCCCAATCCTACCAGGAATCCCTGGATTTGCAAGTCCTGGTTTTTTTCGGATGCTCGTTGACTTCGCGAAAGCGTAAGGCTATAGTTTCGTTTCTTCGCGGACGGGGAAATGGCCCCGTCCCCTTCGGTCGAGGGGAGCGCGAACCGTGCTCACGTTCCTGGTCGAGGAGATCCCCGAGGGTGGGCTCGAGTGGTCGCAGGAGATGCCGCCCGAGTGGGTGGAGCCTCTCCTGGGTCCGCAGTTCCGTTGCGGCGACCACCCGGTCGTGCTCGCGATCTCGATCACCCGCCGAGGCCGCAACGTGGTCCTGCGAGGTCGTCTCACCGGGTCCCTCGCGTACGTGTGCAGCCGGTGCGCGGGGGACGCGACGCACGTGGTGGACCACGCCTTCTTGCACGTCTTCGTGTCCCGCTCGCACCACACCGCGCTCCCCGACGACCTCGACGAGCCCGGCGACGCGGAGTTCACCTTCTACGACGGGCACGAGCTACAGGTCGAGCCCGTGGTGGCCGAGGAGTTCGTCCTCTCGATGCCCTGGTTTCCTGTGTGCTCCGATTCGTGCCGGGGCCTGTGTCCGCGCTGCGGCCAGAACCTCAACGAGCGGACCTGCTCGTGCGAGGCGGACGTGGTGGACCCGCGCTGGGCCCCGCTCAAGGCTCTGAAAATCACGAGGTGACGCCATGGCCGTCCCGAAAAAGAAGACGTCGAAATCGAAGCGCGACTCTCGCCGGGCCACGCACGACCGCGTGACGCTGAAGTCTCTGGTCACGTGCTCGAAGTGCGGCGCGCCCCGATTGCCGCACCGGGTCTGCCCCGCGTGCGGGTTCTACAAGGACCGGGTCGTCCTGGCCCCGAAGAAGGGCGCGGCCGGGGCCGCGTGACCACGGGCCTTCCCGCGGACCGCGCCAGACTCGCCGGCCTCGAGGAATGGCGATGGACGGCACCGCTCGATCCCCGATGATCATCGCAGTGGGGGCGGACCACGCGGGTTTCGCTGTGAAGGCCGCCCTGGTCGAGCACCTGCGTTCGCGCGGCCATGAGGTGCTCGACTTCGGCACCGACGCCCCCTTTCCTCCCGTGGACTATCCAGCGTACGCGCGGGCCGTGGCCGTGGCCGTGGCCTCCGGTCAGGCCCACGCGGGCATCCTCGTGTGCGGAACGGGCCTCGGGATGGCGATCGCGGCCAACAAGGTCCGGGGCATCCGCGCGGCTGTCGTGCACGATGTGACGACCGCGCGCCTGGCTCGGGCTCACAACGACGCGAACGTCGTCGCGATCGGAGGGCGCCTGATAGCCCCGGAACTCGCCCGGGAGGTGATGGATGCCTACCTCGGGGCGACGTTCGAGCCCCGGCACCAGCCCCGCCTGGACCAGATCGCGGCCATGGAACGGGGCGAGACAGGGGTCGGGATTGGTGCGACGGGTCCGGGCGAGGTGACACGTTGAAGTGCCCTTTCTGCGGAGACCCGGACAGCCGCGTCGTGGACTCGCGCGTGTCGCCGGACGGGGCCTCCATCCGCCGGCGCCGCGAGTGTCCCGCTTGCCGGCGCCGTTTCACCACCTGGGAACGCCGCGAGGAGTTTGTCCCGGTCGTGGTCAAGAAGGACGGGCGGCGCGAGGAGTTCCGGCGGCACAAGGTCCTCGAGGGGATGCTGCGGGCCTGCGAGAAGACCTCGATCCCCGTCCAGGACATCGAGGCGTTCGTGGATTCCCTGCTGGGCGCGATTCAGGACCAGGGCGTCCACGAGGTGGAGTCGCGCTGGATCGGGGAGCGGGTCATGGAGTTCCTGCGCGAGCGCGACCCGGTCGCCTACGTCCGCTTCGCGAGCGTGTACCGCAAGTTCACGGACATCACCGCCTTCGAGGCAGAGGTCCGTGCCCTGCTGGGCCAGCGCAGGCGCCCGCGCAAGGTTGCGCCGGCGCCCGAGGACACCCCCCGATGACTCGCCCCGCGACCGCGGTGGACTTCATGCGCCTGGCCCTGCGGCTCGCGCGACGGGGCGAGGGCCACGTGAGCCCTAATCCCATGGTGGGGGCCGTGCTAGTCCGCGACGGGCGCATCGTCGCGACCGGCCACCACCGGGCCGTGGGGCGCGACCACGCCGAGGTCGAGGCCCTGCGCCACGTCGGTTTTCGCGCCGAGGGGTGCGACCTGTACGTGAGCCTGGAGCCGTGCTGCCATCAGGGCCGGACCCCGCCGTGCACCGACGCCGTGCTGAGGTCCGGGGTGCGGCGGGTCTTCGTGGCGACCGTGGACCCCAACCCCCTCGTCTCCGGACGCGGGATCGAAACCCTGCGCAGCCGGGGCGTCGAGGTCGAGGTCGGCCTGCTGGAGGCCGAGGCGCGCCGCCTGAACAAGCCGTTCTTCCGCTGGATCACGACCGGGATGCCGTTCGTGACGCTCAAGATGGCCGCGACCCTGGACGGGCGCATCGCGCAAAGGGATGGGCGCTCGCGCTGGATCACCGCGGAGCCGGCCCGCCGCCTGGTCCATCGTCTGCGCGGCGTGTCCGACGCGGTGGTCGTGGGGGCCGGGACCGCGCTCGCGGACGACCCGCTCCTGATGCCGACCCTCGTGCGCCGCCCGGCTCGCATCCCCGTCCGGGTGGTGGTGGACGAGGCGGCCCGCCTCGCGCCGGAGGCCCGCTTGATCCGCTCGGCGCGCGACGCCCAGGTCCTGGTGGCCTGCACGACGGTGGCACCCGAGTCCCGCCGTGCCCTACTGCGAGGCCACGGCGTCGAGGTCCTCGTCCTGCAGGACGACCAGGGGCTCGTGGCCCTGCCCGCCCTGCTGCGGGAACTCGGGCGCCGGTCCTTGCAGAACGTCCTGGTCGAGGGAGGGGCCTCGCTCGCGGGATCCTTGGTCCGCGCCGGCCTCGTGGACCGCTTGCTCGTGTTCTACGCCCCCCTGGTGCTCGGGGACCCCGAGGCCGTGCCCCTGGTCCGCGTGCCGGGCACGTTCACCCTGTCGGACGCGTCGCGATTCGTCCTGCGCTCCGCCCGCCGGGTCGGCCCGGACCTCATGGTAGAATGGGCCGCGGACCACGACGGCGAGGCAAGCGCGTGTTCACCGGGATCATCGAAACCGTCGGCACCCTGACGGACGCGAGGCCGGAGCGGGGTGGGCTGCGCCTGGTGGTCCGGGCCATGTTCCAGTCGGGACCCCTGGCGCCGGGCGAGAGCGTCGCGGTGTCGGGGCCGTGCCTCACGGTGGAGCACGCGACCCCGGACAGCTTCGAGGCGTTCGCGTCGTCCGAGACCCTGGCCCGCACGACGCTGGCCCATGCGCGCGCGGGGCGCGCCGTGAACCTGGAACGCGCGCTCGCGGTGGGCGCGCGGCTCGGCGGGCATTTCGTGTCCGGGCATGTGGACGGGGTGGGGCGGGTGCGCCGCGTGGCCCCGGACGGCGAGTCCAGGCGCCTGACGGTCCTGGTCCCGCCGGAGGTCCGACCCCTGCTCGCGATCAAGGGATCGGTGGCCGTGGATGGAGTCAGCCTGACCGTGGTCGAGGTCCGAGGGGCCGAGTTCTCGGTCATGCTCGTCCCGCACACGCTTCGCCACACGACCCTGCTGTCGCTGCGGCCCGGGGACGAGGTCAACGTCGAGGCCGACCTGATCGCGCGGTACGTGGCCGCGACCCTTCGCGGTCGGGGGATCGGGGTCGAGTCGGTCCTGCCGGGAGAGGTCGAGCCAGAGTGACCCTCTCGCGGGGGACGGGGCGATCGGACGGGGAGCGGACGTGTTCGCGTTCCTGTGGATCCTCCGGGTGCCCGCGGAAAAACCGAAGGCCGGCCGCCCCGTCTATCCCCTCGACGGGCTCGCCGACGAGGACCTGTACCGCCGATTCGCGGGGGGCGAGGAGAGGGCCTTCGAGGTCCTGTTGGACCGACACGGCGACCGGGTGTTCGGGTACCTGGTGCGGTTCTTCGGGGACCGCGAGGCGGCGAGGGACCTGGTGCAGGAGGTCTTCATGCGGGTCATCACCGGGGCGTCGTCGTTCCGCGGGGACTGCTCCTTCAAGACGTTCCTGTTCCGGGTGGTCCGCAACCTGTGCGTGGACGTCATGAGGTCCCGTGCGGCCCGGCCCGACGCGGGGGCGGCCTCGCTGGACGCAGTCGAGGACCCGGACGACCGCCCGCTGTCCGAGGTCGTGGCCGGCCGGGAGCCGGACGGGATGCACCGGGGGCTGTCGCGCGAGTTGTCGCGCGCCCTCGAGGCGGGGCTCGCCCGCCTGCCGCCGGAGCAGCGCGAGGTCTTCCTGATGCGCGAGGCCGAGGGGTTGAAGTTCGCGGAGATCGCGCAGGTCCTCGGGGTGAACGAGAACACGGTCAAGAGCCGGATGCACTACGCGATCCAGACCCTTCGCAGGGACCTGGCCGCGTTCGGGGACGGGACATGACGCACGACGAGGCCAGGGGAAAGGTCCTCGACTTCGTGTACGGGGAGATGTCCCCGGACGAGGCCGCCCGGTTCGAGGCCCTGCTCGCGGGTGACGAGGCGCTCCGGGCCGAGGTCGAGGCGGTGCGGGCCGTGCGGGGGGCGGCCTCGGGGCTTGCGGCCGTGCCCCTGCCCGTGGACGTCCGGGTGCGGCTCTTGCGCGAGGCCGAGCGGTACGCGCGCAAGCACGCCAGGGGAGCCCCGGTCTTCTGGTCGTTTTTCGAGCGCTTCCTCCTGTCGCCCGCGTTCACCGGGGCCCTGGTGGTCGCGGTCGCACTCGGGGTGGGGGTTCATTTGTTGTTCGAGATGGGGACGGAGGACCGTCTGACCCGGATCGAGCGGGCCGAGAGGGCCGCGATGTCGCGGGCGGAGCCGGCCGGAGAGCCCGTCGGGAAGCCGGCCGGACCCGCGGCGGACCAGGTGATGCAGGCCCCGCCGCCGGTCGCGGGGATGGAGGAGGCCGAGACCGAGGAACGCCCCGCGACCGGGGCCGCGACCCGACGCGCGCGGGCGACGGCGCGCAAGAAGGTGGCGGCGGTCCCCGAGTCACGAGGGCGCGAGGCCTCGGTT
>JBBIPO010000149.1:0-9187 GCA_037442805.1 Deltaproteobacteria bacterium | reverse complement strand
CTCGGGCCCGGGCGTCTGCGCAAGGCACACCTCGGTGCCCCCCACACACTTCTTCCCGCTCGATGAATGAACAATATTCCACACTGGGCTGTAGAGCATTCTGCACGTTGTCGGGTCGCCGGGGTCGGCGCACTCAAAAAACGTCGCCGTGACAATGGGCTACACCTAGGCACGCCCCTTGCTTTCCCCTGGACCCGTCCGGGTGGTCCGGACGTTCTCTTTCACATGGAGGTACGGAGATGTTGAAGCGCGTGATGATCGCCGTGGTCGCCGCGGGGTTCCTGACGCAGGCCCTCCCCGCGGCAAAGGCCAGGGACGGGCAGCCCCAGGTCACCTGTCCGGTGACGGGCAAGCCCGTCAAGGACCTGAATTCGGCCCCCAAGAGCGAGTACAAGGGAAAGACCTATTACTTCTGCTGCCCCTCCTGCAAGGAGAAGTTCGACAAGGACCCCGAGAAGTACGTGGGCAAGGGCCAGCAGGGCGCACATGAGGGCCACGAGCACTCCTGCTCCGGCGCCTCCGGGTGCGGCCACCAGGCGCACTGATTCCCGGGAAGGGCCGGGCGCGGGAGGCGGGCGATGGCGCACGGACGGAAGCATGCGGCTCCGCTGGTTGCGGCCTTGCTCGTCCTCCTCGCGGCCCCGGCCCTCGCCGGGGACCCCGACGTCCCTGGCCCCCCGGTGGAGGACCTGGTCCAGCAGGCCCTTCAACGCTCGCCCACGCTCGATGCGCTCAAGACCCGATACTTCGCGTCGCGGCGCGCCATCCGCCCGGCAGGCGCCCTCGCGGACCCGATGGTCGAGTTCGGCTACCGCAGCGAGGGCCGGCCGTGGGACCCGATGCGGCAGGCCAGCATGGCGGAGGCCACGGTCACGCAGGCGATCCCGTATCCTGGAAAGCGGCAGGCGCGACGCGACGCGGCCGAGGCGGAGGCCCAGGTCGTCGAGGCCGAGGCGCGGGAGTGGCAGCAGCGACTCATCGCGCGGGTGCGCATCCTGTACGGCCGCCTCTACGCCCTGGACCGGGAGCGCGCGATCCTGCGCGACGCCACGGACCTGCTCGACCTGCTCGCGGCCACGACCGCGGCCCGTTACGCGACCGGACAGGCGGACCAGGAGGCCCTGGTCAAGGTCCAGATCGAGCGCCTGCGCGTGCGCGAGCGCCTGGCCGAGGTCCAGGCCGATCGCGAGGACGTGGTGGCCTCCCTCCTGGCCCTCCTCGACGAGCCCACCTCGTTCGAGATCGGCCCGGTCGCGAACCTGCCCGATGTCGCACTCCCCCCGGGCGACATCGAGGCCGACGCCATCGCCTACTGCTGCATCATGGCGGTGGCCCGGGCGCGCGTGGAGGCCGCGCGCAGGCACCTCGAAGCCGCGCGCCTCGAGACCCGCCCGAACTTCCTCGTCGGGGTCGGCGCGGGCTCCACCCTCATCCCCGAGCCCGTGTTCACGGTCCGCTTCGGCATCGAGGTCCCGTTCTGGGCGTCCGAGAAGCAGGAACCGGAGATCCAGGAAGCCCTGCTCGAGTGGCGGGCGGCCGAGGCGAATCTGCGCGAGAAGGAGGCCATGGTCCGCTCGGAACTCCGCTCGACCCTGGCACGTTTCCGCCGGGCCGAGGAACTGCTCGTCGTCTATCGCGAGGGGATCGTGACCCAAGCCCAGGTCGCCCTCGATGCCGCGCTCGCCTCGTACCGTGCCGGGACCGGGGACTTCTCGACCGTGGCCGAGGACTTTCGACTGCTCCTCGATGCCCGGACCACGCTCGCGCGCCTCGAAGCCGACCGCTACGTGGCCTGGGCCGGGGTCCAGGAACTCGTGACCCCGATCCCGGCCATCGAGGAGAAATCGCCATGAGACGCGGCCTGGTCCTCCTCTCCCTGCTTCGCGCGGTCGCGCTCTCCGCGGCGCTCGCCACGGGCCTGTCGTGCTCGCGCGGCGCCGACGAAGAGCGGACCCTGTACCACTGTCCCATGCACCCGACGTACGTCTCGGACCGCCCCGGCGACTGCCCCATCTGCGGGATGAAACTGGTGCCGGTCGGCCAGGAAAAGACCGAAGCGAAACCACCGCACCCGCCCGCCCAGGCCCCGACAGGAAAGTACGTCTGCCCGATGGAGGAGTGTGGGACCGTGTCGGACGAGCCGGGCCGCTGCCCCAAGTGCGGGATGGAACTCGTGCCGGCCCCCGAGGGTCCAGGCCCTGCCCACGCCGGCCATGCGCCGCCCCCCGACCTGGCCGAGGTCGCCCCCTCCCCGGAGGGTCTGCGCATCGCCGGCGTGCAGACGGCGGCCGCGACCCGAGGTCGCCTGTCCCGCACGGTCCGCGCGGTCGGTCACGTCACTGCGGACGAGACCCGCATCCACCGCGTCCACACCAAGATCGCAGGTTACATCGAGCGGCTTTCCGTGAACCAGACCGGGCAGTCGGTCCGCAAGGGGCAGCCGCTCCTCGCCCTCTATTCGCCGGAACTCCTCGCCTCCCAGGAGGAGTTCCTGCGCGCCCTGGAGGCGGCCAGGCGTTTCCAGACGTCCTCCCTTCCCGAGGTGCGAAAGGGCGGCCAGGACCTGCTCGAGGCCGCGCGCCGCCGCCTCGAACTCTTCGATGTCCCCGCGTCCTTCCTGAAGGAACTCGAGCGCACGGGCCGGCCCCGGCGGACCGTGACCCTCCTGGCCCCGGCCTCCGGCGTGGTCACCCTGAAGGGGGTCTTCGAGGGCCAGCGTATCGAACCGGCCACGGAGGTCATGACCATCACGGACCTGTCCCGCGTCTGGGTCGAGGCGGATTTCTACGAGCACGAGGCCCGGGGCCTGTCCGTGGGGCAATCCGCGACGGCCACGCTGTCGTACGATGCGACCGTCGCCCTCACGGGCCGCGTCACCCTCCTATACCCGGTCCTCGCCGCCGAGACCCGCACGCTCAAGGTCCGGCTCGAGTTCACGAACCCGGACGGCCGCCTGCGCCCGGGCGACTTCGCGAACGTGGAGGTCGCGCTCGAATCCGGCGAGGGCGTCGTGGTCCCGGACACCGCCGTCCTGGACACGGGCGAGCGAGCGGTCGTGTTCGTGGCCGCCGGGCAGGGGCGATTCGTCCCGCGGGTCGTGGTGGTGTCGCTCCGCGCGGACGGGAAGGCCCTGATCGGGAGCGGCCTCCAGGAAGGCGAGACGGTCGCTCGCGCGGCCACGTTCCTGCTGGATTCCGAGTCGCGCATCCGCTCGGCCGTGTCCGGCGCCTCCGCGGGCGAGGCGCCTGCAACCGGGCATGAAGGGCACGCGCCATGATCCCGCGCCTGATCGAGTTCAGCGCCCGCAACCGCGCCCTGGTCCTCCTCGGGGTCGCGGCCCTGTGCGCCCTGGCCGTGACCACCCTGAAGCACATCCGCCTGGACGCCTTGCCGGACCTCTCCGACACCCAGGTGATCGTGCTGTCGCGCTGGGACCGCTCCCCCGACATCGTCGAGGACCAGGTCACCTATCCCATCGTCACGGCCCTGCTCGGCGCCCCGCGCGTCAAGGCCATCCGAGGCTTTTCAGACTTCGGATATTCATTTGTCTATGTGATCTTCGAGGACGGCACGGACCTCTACTGGGCGCGCTCCCGTGTCCTCGAGTACCTGTCCAAGATCCAGGGCCGCCTGCCCGAGGGGGTCCAGACCGAGGTCGGTCCGGACGCGACCGGCGTCGGCTGGGTCTTCCAGTACGCCCTCGTGGACCGCACGGGCCGCCATTCCCTCGACGAGATCCGCTCCTTCCAGGACTGGACCCTGCGCTATGCCCTCCAGGCCGTGCCGGGCGTCGCGGAGGTCGCCTCCATCGGGGGGTTCGTGCGGCAGTACCAGATCACGGTGGACCCCAATCGCCTCGCGGCCTTCGGCCTCGCCCTCGACGAGGTCGTCCACCGGGTGCGCGACTCGAACGCCGAGGTCGGGGGCCGCCTGATCGAATGGAGCGGGACGGAATACATGGTGCGTGGCCGTGGCTACGCGCGCGCCGTCGAGGATTTCGAGGGGATCGTGCTGAAGACCGGACCCGGGGGCGTTCCCGTGCGGCTTCGCGACGTGGCCCGCGTGGAGGTCGGCCCGGAGATCCGGCGCGGCGTGTCGGACCTGAACGGACTCGGCGACACCGTGGGCGGCATCGTCGTCATGCGCCACGGCGAGAACGCGAAGAACGTCATCGCCCGCGTCAAGAAGCGCCTCGAAGAACTCGCGCCCTCCCTCCCCGAGGGCGTGGAGGTCGTGATCACCTACGACCGCTCGGACCTGATTGACCGCGCGATCGCGACCCTGAAACATGAACTCGTCATCGAGATGATCATCGTGTCCCTGGTCATCCTCGTCTTCCTGTGGCACATCCCCTCGGCCCTCGTCCCGATCCTGACCATCCCCATCTCGGTCCTCCTCGCCTTCATCCCGCTGTACGCGATGGGCATCACGGTCAACATCATGTCGCTCGCCGGCATCGCCATCTCCATCGGGGTCCTCGTGGACGGGGCCATCGTCGAGGTCGAAAACGCCTACAACAAGATCTATCTCTGGCAACAGGAGGGCCGCCGGCGGGACTTCCACGGGGTGCGCCTCGAGGCCCTCAAGGAGGTCGGCCCCTCGGTCTTCTTTTCGCTCCTCGTCATCGCGGTCGCCTTCCTCCCCATCTTCGCCCTGGTCGAGCAGGAGGGCCGCCTCTTCAAGCCCCTCGCGTGGTCGAAGAACCTCGCCATGGCGCTCGCGGCCCTGCTCGCCGTGACCCTGGACCCGGCCATGCGCATGCTCTTCGCCCGCGCCGACCCCTTCACCTTCCGGCCCCGCGTCCTGTCCTGGATCGCCACCAAGGTCGCGGTGGGCACCTACGTCTCGGAGGAGCGCCACCCCATCAGCCGCGCCATCTTCCGCGTGTACGAGCCCCTGTGCCGCCTGGTCCTGCGCCGCCCGTGGGTGACGATCCTCCTGGCCTCGGGCCTCGTGGCCGCGAGCATCCCAGCCTATGTGCGCCTGGGGTCGGAGTTCATGCCGCCCCTGCACGAGGGGTCCATCCTGTACATGCCCACCACCCTCCCGGGCCTCTCCGTCGCCGAGGCCGCGCGGCTGCTCCAGGCCCAGGACGAGGTCCTCGCGTCGTTTCCGGAGGTGGCGACCGTCTTCGGCAAGGCCGGGCGCGCGGACACCGCGACCGACCCCGCGCCCCTCTCGATGATCGAGACCACCGTCATCCTGAGGCCTGAAGACCACTGGCGCCCGCGCGAGCGCTTCTATTCCTCCTGGGCCCCGGAGTGGCTCAAGCCCCTCTTCCGCCCCTTCTGGCCCGACCGCATCACCTTCGAGGAACTGGTGGACGAGATGGACCGCGCCCTGCGCATCCCGGGCGTCACGAACGCCTGGACCATGCCCATCAAGGCGCGCATTGACATGCTGACCACGGGCGTGCGCACCCCGATCGGCATCAAAATTCTGGGCGCCGACCTCGACACCATCGAGCGCGTCGGCACCGAGATCGAACAGGCCCTGCGCGACGTCCCCGGGACCCGTAGCGTCTATGCCGAGCGCACGGTCCGGGGCTTCTACGTGGACATCGCGCCCCGCCGGGACGACCTCGCCCGCCACGGCCTGACCGTGGGCGACCTGCACCGCGTGATCCAGAGCGCCATCGGGGGCGAGAACGTCACCACCACCATCGAGGGCCGAGCCCGCTACCCGGTCAATGTCCGCTACCCGCGCGAGTTGCGCGACGACGTGTCGCGCCTCGAGCGCGTGCTCCTCGCGACCCCGTCCGGCGCCCAGATTCCCCTGTCCCAGGTCGCGGACGTACGCCTGGTCCAGGGTCCCTCGATGATCCGGGACGAAAACGGCTTTCTCGCCGGCTACGTGTTCGTGGACGTGGCGGGACGCGACATCGGCGGCTACGTGGACGAGGCGAAGCGCGTGGTTGCGGCGCGCGTGGCCCTCCCCCCCGGGACCACCCTCGTCTGGAGCGGCCAGTACGAAAACATGCAGCGCGTGCGCGGGACCATGAAGGTCCTCGTCCCCATCACGGTCGCGCTCATCTTCATCCTCCTGTACGCGAACACCCGATCGGCCTTCAAGGCCCTCGTGGTCCTCCTCGCCGTGCCGTTTTCGGCCGTGGGCGCCATCTGGCTGTTTCACCTGCTCGACTATCACGTCTCGATCGCGGCCTGGGTCGGGATGATCGCGCTGATGGGCCTCGACGCCGAGACCGGCGTCTTCATGCTCCTGTTCCTGGACCTGTCCTATGATCGGGCGCGGCAGGAGGGCCGCCTGAAGGACCTCCATGACCTCGACGAGGCGATCATCCACGGCGCGGTCAAGCGGGCGAGGCCCAAGATGATGACGGTCCTCGCGGCCTTCATGGGGCTCCTGCCCATCCTGTGGTCCACCGGGGCGGGCGCGGACGTCATGCGGCGCATCGCGGCCCCGATGATCGGCGGGCTCGTCACGTCGTTCCTGGGGGAACTACTCGTGTATCCCGCGATCTACAAGGCGTGGAAGCGGCGCGGGCTTCCGGCGAGGGCCGGGGGAGGCTAGGGTGGCTCGGACCGGCATCCTGGTCATCGAGGACGACGAGGCCATGCGCGAGGTCCTCGGGTGGGAGGCGCGGGAGGTCGCCCGCGACGTGACGCTCGCCCCGGACGGGCGGGCAGGGCTTGAGGCCTTCGACGCGTCCCGGCACGCGGTCGTCCTCACGGACCTCCGGATGCCCGGCGTGGACGGGATGGAGGTCGTGCGGGAGGTGCGCCGTCGCTCCCCGGACACGCTGGTCATCGTGATCACGGCCTACGGCGACATCCCGACCGCGGTCGAGGCCGTGAAGGCCGGGGCTTACGACTTCATCGCCAAGCCCTTCGACCGCGACCACCTGCGCGCGGTCCTGCGCAAGGCCCTGGAGGTCGTGGCCCTGCGCGGGCGGGTCGCGGCGCTCGAGGACCACCTGGAGTGGGGCGAACGGGCCCTGGTCTTCGCGTCGCGCGGGATGCGGGAGGTCGTGGACCTGGTGGACCGCGTGGCCACAAGCGACGCGACCGTCCTCCTCGTCGGGGAGAGCGGGACCGGCAAGGAGGTCCTCGCGCGCCGTCTTCACGCGCGGTCCGGAAGGCGGGCCGGACCCTTCGTCGCGGTGAACTGCGGGGCGATCCCACGCGACCTGCTGGAAAGCGAGCTCTTCGGGCACGTCAAGGGGGCCTTCACCGGGGCCGTGCGCGACCACCGGGGCCGCTTCGAGCAGGCGCACGGCGGGACCCTGTTCCTGGACGAGGTCACCGAGATGCCCCTCGACCTGCAGCCGAAACTCCTGCGGGTCCTCGAGGAGCGCGTGGTCCCGGTCGTGGGCCTCGCGGGCGAGCGCGAGGTGGACGTGCGCGTGGTCGCCGCGACGAATCAGGACATCCGGACCGCGGTGGAGGCGGGCCGCCTCCGGCGCGACCTCTACTTTCGACTGAACGTGGTCCAGATCCGGGTCCCACCCCTTCGCGAGCGCCCGGAGGACATCCCGTTGCTAGTCGAATATTTCATGAAAAAATGGGGGGAGGGAAGTCCGTTTCAGATCGATTCCGGGGCCATCCAGGTCCTGAAGGCCGCGGCCTGGCCCGGCAACGTCCGGGAACTCGACAACGTCTGCCGTCGCTTCTGCCTGCTGGCGACCGGGGGGCGCGTGACCGAAACGATGGCCAGGGAGGCCGTGTCCGCATCTGTGTTCGAGCCGGAGCCCCACCCCGAAGCGGGCGGGACGCTCTGGGACATCGAGCGCGCCGCGATCGAGCGGGCGCTGCGCGAGGCCGGATACAACCAGGCCAGGGCCGCGCGGGCCCTGGGCATCCCGCGCCATGTCCTCCTGTACCGGATGAAGAAGTTCGGCATCCCGCGAGGGCCGGGGAGGGGATGAGCCGTGGAATGGCGTACGGGAGCCGCAGGGTTCGGCGCTTCGTTGCGACCGCTCCTGTCCCGGCGTGCATCGCTCGCCCTGTGGGTCCCGATCGCGGCGGTGACCGCGGCGCACTACCTCACCGGCCACGACCTGCACTACCTGCACGACATCTTCCGGCGCCTGTACTACATCCCCATCGTGCTCGCCGGGTTCCTGTTCGGATTGCGAGGCGCGGTGATCACCTCCCTCGTCGTGTCGGTGGTCTATGTGCCGCACGCGTTCACGACCTTCGTCGTCATGGACCCCGCCCACGGCATCGAGAAGGTCCTCGAGATCCTCCTGTACAACGTGGTCGCGGTGGTCACGGGCCTCCTCGCCGACCGGGAACGCCGCGAGCGCCGCCGCGCCGAGTCCCTCGTGCGCTCCCTCGAGGCGACCCTGGAAGACAAGCGCGTCATGGAACAGGAACTCGTGCGCGCGGGGCGCCTGTCCGCGCTCGGGGAACTGACCGCGGGCCTCGCCCACGAGATCAAGAACCCCCTCGCCTCGCTCAAGGGAACCGCGCAGATCCTCGGCGACGAGATCGCGCCCGACTCGCCCAGACGCCGGATGCTCGACCTGCACCTGCGCGAGATTGACCGCCTCGCCGCGACCCTGGACCGGTTCCTGGCCTTCGCGAGGCCCCACGCGGTGAAGCGCGAGGAGGTGGACTTGATGCGCGTGGCGCGGGAGGTCCTCGCCCTCGTGGAGCCCCAGGCCCGCCGGGCGGGGGTGCGCATCGAGGAGCCCACGGGTCAGGCCCCGGCGGTCCTGGGCGATGCGGACCAGATCGCCCAGGTCTTGATGAACCTCCTCCTGAACGCCATCCAGGCCCAGCCAGGCGGCGGACAGGTCCTCGTGCGCCTCGGCGAGGCGCGGCGCGGTTCTCGTCGCTTCGCATCCATCGAGGTCGTGGACCGAGGCCCAGGCGTGCCGGAGGACTTGCGCGAACGCATCTTCAATCCCCTCTTCACGACCCGCCCCGATGGCGCGGGCCTCGGCCTGTCAATCTCGGCCCGCATCGTCGAGGCGCACGGGGGCCTCATCGAGGTCACGGACGCCCCGGAAGCCCCGGCACCAGCCCCACGGCCTGGCGCGTGTTTTCGGGTCTTCCTACCAGCCGCGACCCTGGATGACCCGCGCTGATTCATGGCTCCCGCGCATTGAGACCCCTCGCGTGCTCGATATTGCGGATGACCATTGGAGATGAGCGCGATAAGCGAGCCATCCGCGATGTTGATTGGGCCAAGATACAAGCGGCTCTCATGCAGTTCCGAAAAT
>JBBIPO010000148.1:0-9349 GCA_037442805.1 Deltaproteobacteria bacterium | reverse complement strand
TCGAGTCCGAGGCGGGCAAGACCCTGGATGCGGACGTGGTCTCGGCCTGCCTCCGGCTCTTCCGCGAGCAGGACTACCACCTGACGTGAGCGTCGGGCCGCGGCCCTTCGCAATGTCACGAACTGGCCACCCCCGGGCGGGGTCTGCTATAGAGAACGCCGTGGAACGGCGACACGCCATCCTGCTCGCCACGCTGGTCCTGGCTGCATCGCCGGCCCTCGGCGCGGCGGAAGGGACACCCCCGCTCCGCGAGGGGCTCGCGTGCCTGCGGACCGCAGACCTCGAGTGCGCCGAGGCCCGGCTGTCCGAGGCGTGGAAGGCAGCGAAGGACGGGACCGAACGGGGAAAGGCAGCGATCCTTCTCGCGAGGACGAGGACCGAGGCCGGAAGGCCAGAGGAGGCACTCGCGGCCCTGGACGCGGTCCCGTCCGGGGAGATCGCGCCCCACCTGCGCGACCTGTACGATTTCGAGCGGGCACGGGCGCTCGCGGCCGCGCGGCGGACCGAGGGGGGCGAGGCGCTCAGGCGCTTCCTCGACGCGTACGGCGGCTCGGACCGGGCGGACGAGGCGCGGTTGCTCCTGGCGGATCTGGACCTCCAGGCCGGGGCCCGCGACGAGGCGGTCCGCCTGGCCCGGGAGGTCCTGTCCGGGGCACCGGGGAAGGCCCGCCGGGCCGAGGCCCTCCTCCTGCTCGCGCAGGCATCCGGTGACGCGGAGGGCGCGGCCCTGCGGCGCCGACTGTTCATCGAGTTCCCGCACACGGAGGCCGCGGCGCGCTCGGGGGTCCGCGAGGCGGACTTGACCCCCGACGAACTGGAGCGCCGTGCCCGGGCCTTCCACGACGCCTACGACTACGAGGAATCCCAGCGCATCCGCGAGGCCCTGTGGGCCTCGGGGCGGCGGACCCCGGCCCTGGCGCGCGACCTGGCCCTGTCGCACTTGAACCTCGTGCGCGACGACCCGCGCCGGGCGCTCGATCTCATCGCCATCGCGGAGGCGGGCGGGGCCATGGGCCGGGCCGAGGCCGTGTGGTGGCGCGCCCGGGCCCACGCCAAACTCGAGGAATACGACCGCGCCCGCGCGCTCTACCGCGAATACCTGGCGGTCGCACCGCGCGGTCCGAACCGGGTCCAGGCCCTGTACTACCTCGGCTGGCTCCCCTATGACCACGGCGACTACGAAGAGGCCCTGCCGGACCTCGACGCCTTCCTGCGGTCGGTGAAGCGGGACCGGCTGCGCTCGTACATCGTGTGGGCCAAGGGGTGGTCCCTGTACAAACTGGGGCGCCACGAGGAAGCCCTGCGCGTCTTCGAGGACATGACCCGGATGGGCAACGCCCTGGTCGCGGGCAAGGCGTGGTACTGGGGAGGGATGGCTCATCGCGCCCTGGGCCGCGCGACCGAGGCCTCCCGCTGGATGCGCGAGGCGGTGCGGCGCTATCCCTTGACGTACTATGCGGTCCTCGCGGCCCAGCGCCTGCGCGAGTGGGGCGGCGAGCCGCTGCCGAAGTGGATGGTCGGGCCCGCCGTGGGCCTGCCCGACCCCGAACCCTTCTGGCCCTTCGCGCGACTCCCGTCAGGGCCCGCACGGGTCTTGCGCAAGGTGCGCGACCTCGCCGAGGTGGGGGAGATCGAGCGCGCGCGAGCCGCGTATCGCCCCATCGCGCGCGCGGTGGAGCGGCGGTTTTCCGGGGTCGAGAAGGCGCGGCTCCTGCTGACCGTGTACGACGCCATCGAGGACTATCACTCGCTGTACGAGCGTGCGCCCCGGGAGTTCGGCCACGAAATGGGGCGCCTCCCGACCCGCGACAATGCCGTCTTCTGGATGCTGTACTACCCCCGGGCGCACCGGGACCTGGTGCGGGTCCTCGCGCGGCGCTTCGGGATGCCCGAGCACTGGGCCTACGCGATCATGCGCCAGGAGTCCCGCTACCGCCCGCGCCAGGTCTCGCATACCGCGGCGCTCGGCATCATGCAGATGATCCCGAAGACGGCCAAGGTCGTGTCCGCGGCCTTGCGGGTCCCGTTCCAGGTCGAGGGGTTCTTCGACGCCGGGCGCAACCTCTTGTTCGGGCACTACTATCTGGGGGCGCTTCTGCGCGAGTTCCGGGGTCAGGTCGTGTTCGCCTCGGCGGCCTACAATGCGGGCGCACCACCGCTCGCGAGGTTCCTCGCGCGCCATCGAGGACTTCCCTTCGACGCCATGGTGGAGCACATCTCGTACAACGAGGCGCGCAACTACTGCCGGATGGTCGCCGGCCACCTGACGCGCTACGCCTATCTGCACCTGACCCCCGAGGAACGCGCCGCGCTGTACCGGAACCTGTTCCCCGAGGCCGTGCGCTACGACGTGGCCAACGAGGTCCAGTATTGAGCGAGGACCCACGTCAGGTCTTGAGCATCAGCCGCCGCAACTCCGCGTAGGACTCCGAAACGGCGTACGCGCACAGGTCCGTGAGGCGGTCCCCGAACTCGAGGTCGCTTACGAAGAGGACGTCTTCCTGGAGCAAGACGCCCGCGACCTTCAGGTCGTTGCACAGGAACAAGCCGGCCCGGCTCGCGGTGCGATCCACGCCCTCGAGGAACGCTCGAAGGTCAATGGCCCGGTGCGCTCGGCGGAACTCGGTCAGGACCGCCACCAGCGTGGTGCGCGACTCGGGCGACAGCATCGCACCGATTTCCCGGGCCATGTCCTCGATCCCCACGGCGTCCTCCGGCAGCGGGAGGTCCGGGAACGCGACGCGGAGGCCCGCCAGGAAGAACAACCTCATCGAGGCGGCGTCCGAGATCCCGGCCATCTCGAAGCCGGGCGCAAAGGTGACCAGGGCACGCGCCAGGCCGAACCGCAGTTCCCGGCCGCGCCAGGCCATGGCCACGTCGTCTCCCACGGCCAGGGCGGGTGGGTTCACGGGGAGTTTCGCGATCCCGCTCTTGCCCGCGGCCCGCACCATCGGCGGCAGCGGAATCCCGAGGACCTTCGAGGCCGCGGCGGCCATGTTCTGCAAGGGGGCGCGCACCGTCATGTCCACGCGGTCGGCGTCCCCGAAGCCAAGGTCCCGCAAGGTCTTCAGGCGCAGAATGCGCAGGAGGGGAACCTTCAGGATCGCGAAGACTTGCGCCATCCCCGCGTCGGCGGCGGCATCCCGGATCAGGCGGTCGAAGGCATCCGGGGGCAGGGAATCTCGGCGCAGCGTCAGGGACGGCTGGCGCCCCGCCTCGAACGCGGCGTGCTCGGCCTCGGTCGCGACCCCCAGGACCACGAGGGCAGAGGCCGCGCACCAGGCCCCGTCCCGGTCCTTTGTCAGGACGCAGAGGTCACGGATCGCCCGGTAGGACTCGACATGGGTGGGGTCCAGCGCGACGACCCGGCGGTGGGCCTTGAGGGCCTCGGCTTCGCGACCCGGCATCCGCGTCAGCACCGCGGCCAGGCGCGTCGCGACCTCCGGGTCGTCCGGGTTCATCTGGAGGACCTCCCCCAAGGTCTCGGCGGCCAGGGCCGGGTTGTCCAGCTTCTCGACATACAAGGTGGCCAGGCGATCGAGCGTCTGGACCAGCCGGTCCGTCCGCCCGGTCAGACGATCGCGACGCGCAAGCCACTGGTACAGGGTCGCGACGTCCTCGTGGTCGTGCTCCGCTTCCAGCAACGCCTCCAACGCCGTGACCGCTTCCTCGAGGTCCGCATCGAGTTCCAGCGCGGACCACAGGTGCACCTGCGCGCCCTTGCGGTCCCCCAGGTGGTCGCGCAGGTGGGCCGCCAGCGCGAAGTGATACCGGGCCCGCTTGCGACCATCCTGTTCCACGTCAATCAGGCGCTCGAGCACCTCGCGGGCCTCGTCGTGCATCGAGGCCCCCACCGCGACCTCCAAGGCCTTGATGAGGGCCGTGCGGGGGGACGTGCCTTCGTACGCGGCTTCCAGGTACCAGTGGAGGGCGGTCCTCGGATCCTTCCAGACTTCCCGATACACATCGCCCAGGCGCATCTTGTTCGCGAATCGCTCGGGTCCCTGCGGTTCCAGGCCCACGAGCCTCTCGAGGTAGTAAGCCACACGACGGCCATCCCCGGCCTGCTCGGCGGTCTTCACGAGCGCGCGCAAGGCCGCGAGGTCCGTGGCGCCGCGCAGGGAATACGCCTGGTCCAGATACGCCAGGGCCTGGCGGTGGTCCCCCTGGCGCGCGGCGCAACCGGCCGCGGTCTCGAGCGCCTCCCTGCGGTCCATGGGGATCAAGGCCTCCGGCGCCCCCGACAGGACCGGGCCCAGGGTCTTCAGGGCGTCGGCGTCCCGCCCGACCTGGGCGAGGACCCGGCCCAGCACCACGCGGGTGCGCGCGTCGGATGGGTCCAGGTCCACGGCCCTCTCGTACCACTCCGCCGCGGTCGAGACGTCCCCGGCCTGGAGCGCGGCTGCCGCCCCGACCAGGCGCAGTCGGCGTTCCAGGGCGAGGTCATCGCCGGCCGCCTTCCGCGCGAGCGGGTCCACGAGGGCCACCACCGACGCGGGCTCCCCGGCGCCGATCAGGAGTTCCACGAGGCGTTCCACGGCCTCCGGGTGCAGCGGATTCAAGGCCACGGCGCGCTCGAAGTGGGCCCGCGCGGCGGCCGGGTCCGGGGTCGGCGGCAGCAGGGCCAGGCGCCCCAGGGCCGTATGGACGTCCGCCGCGGCCTCGTCGTCGCCCAGGGCCCGGGCCGCGACCTCCAGGGCCTGGCGCTCCCGGTCCACCTCGCCGTCCTCGTGGTGCCAGGTCGCGAGCCGCCGGGCCAGCCCGGCCACCCGCGCGGGCGCGCAACCTTCCAGGGCCTTCCACAGGGCAGCCTTCGCGCGCTCCCGCTGGGCCAGGCGCTCCAGGCACACGTCGGCCAGTCGGACGAGGAGGTCCGTCCGGGCGTCCCCTTCCAGGCGGGCGGCCTGGGCCTCCAGGTCGTGGGCGACCTCGGCCCACAGACCCAGGGACTCGTGAACCTCCCGGAGCCGTCGCGGTGGGTCGGGGTGATCGGGCTCGCGCCGGGCCGCCTCGACCAGGAAGCCCATCGCGGCCACCGGGTCTTGGAGCCCTTTCAGGGCCGCGTCGCTCATGGCGAGGAGGTGGGCGACGGCCTGATCAGGTGCGGCCTCGACCAGGCGGCGCTTCACCAGCAGAAATCGGACGAGATCGCCGAGGGATTCGTACACCTCCGCCAGGCGCTCGAGGACTGCGCGGTCCCCGGGTTCCAGCGCCGCGATTTCAGCGAGGACCCTGGCCTCGGCCTCGAGGTCGTCCGAATGGTGCTCGCGCAGGTGCGCCGCGAGGCGTCGCAAGACCCAAAGCCGCGCCGCAGGGTCGAGCAGGCGGGAGGCGGTCTCCTCGCACAACGTCCGGACATCGGCGTGGCGTCCCAGCGTCGCGTACAGGGCGCACAGCGCCTCGAACACCTCGGCGTTTCCGGGGTCTAGGGCGAGGGCCTCGCGGTACTCGGCGGCGGCGTCGTCCGCCCGCTCCGGCCGTTCGTGCAGCAGGACCGCGAGGGCCAGGGTGGCCTCGATGCGCGAGGCGCGGTCCGGGGCCGCGGCCTTGCGGGCGCGCAGGATCCGTTCGAGCCAGGCGTCGTCCTTCAGGCGCGCCGCGACCTCGCTGGCCCGCCGGAGCAGGTCGTGGTCCTCGGGATCGGCCTCCAGGGCCAGGGTCAGGGCCTCGCGGGCCTCCCGGTCGTCGCCGCCGGTGTCCGCCAGGAGCGACGCGGCCTCCCGCGCCAGTTCCCCCCGCGCCTTCCCCGTCGCCGAGCGGGCCAGGGTCAGCAGGAAGCGGCCGGCTTCGTTCGCCTGCCCCGCCGCCCTCGCCGCGTCGCTCATCTCGGACACGAGGTCCGGGTCCGAGGGATTCGCCTCGACCGCGGTGCGCAGGCAGAAGAACGCGGCTTCCGCGTCGGACAACCGCGTCGTGAAGAGGTTGGCGAGCCGCACAAGGGTCACGGTCTTCGCCGGGCCGGATTCCACTTGCTGACGCAACAAGAGCACGTCCGCGACCCCCTTCCAGTCCTCCGCGTCTCGCCGCCGGGCCTCCTCGGCCTGGAGCGCCGACACCAGGAGGGCGTCCGTCGCGGCCAGGTGCGCGTCCAGATGGTGGTCGCACAGGAACCCCCGCACCTCCGCGACCTGCTCGGCCGACAGGTCCGTCAGGGGGATCCCCCGACCCACGAGGACCACCTCGGCCCCGGCCTCGGGAAGGCGCGCCTCGGCCAGGGCCGCCGCGAGCGCCACCGGGTCGCCCCCCTCCGGAAGGTGCCAGGCGAGCAGGCGGCCCAGGGCCGTCATGGGCGACAGCCCCGGGGAGGGGGCGGCTGCGCGCCCGTCCGCGCCGAAGACCGCGCCTTCCGGGTCCTCCCACCACCCGGGTCCAGGCAGGGCGAGGAGCGGTCGCGGTGGGTCCGTGTCGGTCGCGGGGCCGAGCCGGCGCCGTGCATCCGAGCCCGCCTCCCACCAGAGGGTCGCGCGTCCTTCGTCGGGGCATGGAGCCCGGACCGGCCCGAGCCCTCGGGGTCCAGCCCAGACCTCGACAAGGTCGCGTCGGTTCGAGTCCGCGGTCACGACCCACCCCTCGAACAGGGCGGCCCCGGCGCGAAGCGACCCCTCGACCTCCCCCGCCAGGGACTGGGCCTCGTCCGGCCGCCCGGCCAGGTACGGTTCCAGGAACATCTCCCCGGCCGCCAGCAGGTCCTGCAAGGAGGCGCACAGGACCTCGTCCCTGAGCCCCGAGAGCGAATGACCGGTCGGCTCGTCTTCCGGACCCCTCAAGAGGGCCGCGGTCAGGTCGCTGAAGCGCGCGAGGCGGGCCGCGTCGGCCCCGTCGCGAAGCATCAGGGCTAGCCGGAGCAGGCGGTTCGCGGCATACACAAGCAGGGCGGTGGCGTGAACCCCGTCCCGGGTCCGCAACGCCAGGGTCCACGGCCAGGCCACGTGCGAGGGAAACCGGGCCGACTCCATCCGATTCGCGTCCATACACGACCTCGCTGGAACAGTCGTCTATCTCGGTCCGTCACCGGCGCATTGTAGAGGAGGCTGTCGGGGGAAACAATCCTACGGATTGGTCTTGGCCCTGGCCTGGTCCAGGAGTTTCTTGACCAGGGCGTTGTTCGGGTCCAGTTGCAGGGCCTGGCTGTATGCCTGGATGGCCTTGTCGTAGTCCCCGCGATTGTACGCGTCGCGCCCCGCGCGGATGTGCTGCTTGATCTTCGCCTGGGCCTCCTCGTCCGGCGGGGGCGGCGGGGCCGGTGGGGCCGGCGGCGGCGCGGGCGGGGTCTTCTTCAGTCCGATGTTGTCCGGGGCCGGGCGCGGTGGCGCGGGCGGTCGCGGCCGCCGGGGTTCCGCGGCGCGGGCCGCCTTCCGGATGTCCGCGAGGAGGGCCTGCCCCTCCGCGTTGCGCCGGTCGAGCGCGAGCGCGGACTCGACGGCCTTGCGGGCCTCGTCCAGGTTCCCCGCCTCGAAGGCCCGCCGCCCCGTGGCCAAGAGGTCCGCGACCTGGCGGGCCTTGACCTCCTCGGGGGACGCTTCCGGGGGAGGAGGCGGGGGAGGGGGCGGTTCCGGCGGCGGGCCCGGGTCTGGAGTCACGACCACGGCGGGACCCGGGTCGGGGATCGCGGCGGGCAGGCCCGGGGCAGGAGGCGGAGGTGGGACGGGCCGCGGCGGGGCCACGACCACGGGCGGCGACGGCTCCGGCGGCGGGGGCTTCGCGCCCTCGAAGTAGACGACCGCGCCCACGACCAGGAGGATCGCCACGGCCCCCACGATGACCCAGAACATCCGGGATTCCTTGCGCTCCTCTTCCTCGGGCGGAAAGGCGGACTCCGGCAATGGCTGGGAACCCTCGACGAACCACTCGGCGGCCTTGCGGGCCGCCTCTACGGAATCCGCGGGCCCGGCCGTCGCCAAGGCCTCTGCCCCGGCCGCGGACGTGGCCACCGGTTCTGCCGGGGCCGGGACCTCGGCCGCCTGGCTCGGCTCTTCGGCGGGTGCCGAGATTCGCTGGGCCGCCTCCTCCCGGAGCGCTGCCTCCACGAGGGACGGGTCGAAGGCCTCGGTCGGGCGCGACCCCTCGACCCCAAGTTCCGCGGGCGCCGGTGCGGGCGCCGGCGCGGCGGCGGCCTGGGCCACCTCCGTCGCGAGCCCCGTGAACACGCGCGTCTCGCGGGACTCGGGCTGTCGGACCCCGAGGATCGGGGCCGGCTCTCGCTCCACCTCGGCCTGAAGGGAGCAGGCGACCTCGACCGGGGCCTCGCGCGGCGGTTCCTGGGGAAACTCCGTCCCCGGCAGCAAAGACGCCCGCAAGGTTTCCATCTCGGCCAGGACTTCCGCCGGATCGGCGGGGCGTCCCCGTGGGTCCTTGGCCAGCAGCCGCGCGATCAGGCGCTCGTACCCCTCGATCCCCGGGATTCCCGGCCTGGCCACGTGCAGGGGGAGCGGCTTCTCGTAGACCTGGCGTTTGATGGTAGTCGAGGGGCTGGACGACACGAACGGGGGCTTGCCCGCGACCATCTCGTACATCAGGATGCCCAGGGCATAGAGGTCTGCGCTCGCGTCCCCGGTCCTCCCGGAGCAGACCTCCGGGGCCAGGTACTCGGCCGTTCCATGGAACGGCTCGTTGCGGCGAGCGGGGGCGTAGCCCGGGAGCAGGCGCGAGAAGCCGTATCTCGCCACTCGCACGCGCAGGGTCTCCGGGTCCACGAAGATATTCGAGGAAGAAAGGTCCAGGTGAAAAATGCCCCGGTCGAACGCGGCCTTCAAGACCGATGCAATCCCCCAGGCCACGGACAGGGCCGCATCGAGCGGCAAGCCGTTGCGGGCGCGCACCAGGGCCTTCAGCGAATCGTGCCCGGCCGCCTCGAAGACCAGGTACAGGTTGCCGCCGTCCGTCCGCCCCGCCTCGAGGCAGTGCAGGATGGACCAAAGCCGGGCCTCCGCGAGTCGCTTCGAGACCTCGGCCACGGCCACGACCTCCGGCACGCCCGCCTTCAGTTGGGGGTCGAGCACCGAGAGGACGACCGGTTTCCCGTCCTCGATGCGGCGCCCCGTGGTGTGGCGGCCGTACTTGTCCTCGGTGACCGAGTCCGACGGCTCGTACCGTGAAGCGAGTGGTTCACCAAGCATCGTTGATTTCCTTCCTGCCCGATTGGCAACCGACCTCCAGGCGGACGATGTCCCCCGACCGGCCCTGGCGATCCGCCGGCCCATTGTAGATAATCGAGAAAGATTTTGACAAGGGGGCCTTTCATGAAGAGCAATCCGCGCTGTAGGCGCGGATTGCGACCCGGCCGCAGCGCGGCCAGCGTGGGGGGTGAAGTGGCACGAGGACGGCTTGTAATGCCGTCCGAGTGCCACAG
>JBBIPO010000147.1:0-9399 GCA_037442805.1 Deltaproteobacteria bacterium | reverse complement strand
CTCCGAGGTGGACACGGACTCCGACACGGTCACGGACACGGACACGGTCACGGACTCCGACACGGTCACGGCCCACGGTCACGGTCCTGCGCGCGCTGCGTGCCTTCGGACTGCGGCGTGCAAGCGCAGCCTTGTCCTGACCGCGAAACGGCCCTTCGGGACTGCGGCGGGTCAACGCCGCCCTGTCCCCCGCGCGGAGTACCCCCACGGACTGCGTCGTCTGGACGCTCGCCTTGGTCCGCCGGCGGCCCGTTCTTCTCCGCATGCCGCTCCCGCAAAGCCGGGTTATGATCGGGCCGTGCGAGCGTCCACGCCAACCGAGGAGGACCTCCGCTCCGCGGCGACAGCGCTGGCCCAGTGGCTCGACGCGGATGCCGTGTTCCTGTTCGGCTCCGCGGCGAGCGGACGGATGACCCAGGACAGCGACGTGGATCTGGCCGTGCTTTCTTCCCACGCGCTGGACCCGCTTGCGGTCTTCGAGGCGCAAGGACGAGTATGCGACCTCCTGGGCGTACCGGTGGACGTGGTCTCCCTGCGCGATGCCTCGCCAATCGTGGCCATGCAGGTGATCCGCAAGGGCCGGATCCTCGTGGACCGCAACCCGACCGTCACGGCCCGGTTCGTCATGGTCGTCCCCTCGATGTACGAAGACCTGAAGCGGTCACGCGCCCCGGTGGAGGAGGCGCTCAAAAAGAGGATCCTCGATGCTGGACGCTGACGTGGTCCTGGCGAAGATTGCTTCCATCGAGAGGTGCCTCGCGCCATCCGGAACGTCACCGGGATGGACCCAAAGCGTCTCGACGACCTCGACGTGCAGGAGATCGTCGTGCTGAACGTCGAGAGGGCTGCACAGGCCGCCATCGATCTCGCCAGTCACGTCCTTGCCGCGAACGGTTGGGGGCTTCCCGATTCCCTCGCGGACAACTTCACGATCATCGAGAAGCGAGGCGTGATCGGCAGCGAACTCGCCCGGCGGATGCGCGCGATGGTCGGCTTCCGCAACATCGCGGTTCACGACTACCAGTCCCTGGACCCGGCGATCTTGAAGGCGATCCTGTCGAAACACCTGACCGATTTCGAGGACTTCGCGGCCGCGGTCGCGAGGCTCCTGCCAGCCCGCGACTGACGGGTCGGAGACGAGCGGGAGGTCAGACCATCTCGATGTAGCCGCAAGGGCACTCTTCCGCGCACTTCTTGCAGCCGTTGCACAACTCGATCTTGAACTTGTAGTGCTGGCCCTTGGGCAGGCGCTCGAACACGCTGTTCTGGCAGAACATCCAGCAGGTCTCGCAGTCGAAGCACATCCCGCAAGACAGGCAGCGCTTCGCCTCGGCGATGGCCTCGTCACGCGACAGGCCCGCCGTGATCTCGGCCTCGGGATTCGCGAGCCGTTCGGCGACCGGCATCTCGGCCGGCCGGTGACGCGGGGCCTTCTTGTACCAGGACAACTTCATCCGGTCGCCCTTGATCACCGGCGGCTTCGCCGGCTCCTCGTACATGGGCCGGCCCCGCAGGAAACAGTCAATCGCAACGGCGGCCCGCTTGCCCTGGGCGATCGCGATGGTCGCGAGGCCCAGGTCCAGCACGTCGCCGCCCGCGAAGACCCCGGGCTCCTTCGTCTGGCCGTGCGCGTCCACCTTGACCCAGTCCTTGCCCTCCCGCAAGTGCGGCAGGGGCTCGAAGTCCGGCTCCTGGCTGACCGCGGCGATGATCGCCGTGCACGGCACATCGAAATCCGATCCCTCCACGGGCACGGGGCGACGCCGCCCGCTTTCGTCCGGCTCGCCGAGTTCGCACCGCAGACAGCGCAAGGCCACGGCCCGCCCGTCCGGCCCTTTGATGACCTCCTTGGGGGCGACCAGGAGTTCAATCTTGACGCCCTCGGCCTCGGCCCCTTCGATTTCCGGCTTGATCGCGGGCATCTCGACCCGCGTGCGCCGGTACAGGATCGTCACCTCCGCGCCCAGACGCCTCGAGACGCGCGCCGCGTCAATCGCCGTGTCTCCGCCACCGATGACCAGGACCTTGTTCCCCACGTCCACTTTCTCGCCGGAGTTGCACCGGTTCAAGAACTCCGTCCCGGTCCAGACGTTCGGCGCGTCCTCGCCCGGGATGCGCAACAGTTTGCCCTTGTGCGCCCCGATGCCGACAAAAATGGCGCGATATTCTTTCTTCAGATCGTCATAGGAGACATCGCGTCCGACGACTACCCCCAGGCGCAGTTCCACGCCGAGCGCCAGGATCCGGTCCACCTCCTTCTGGAGCACGTCGCGAGGCAGCCGGTACGGGGGGATCCCGTAGTACAACATCCCACCCGCCTTGGGGAACGCCTCGAACACCGTGACGCGGTATCCCTTGCGGGCCAGGTGATACGCGCATGTCAGCCCGGCCGGCCCCGCGCCGATCACGGCGACCTTCTCGTCGTACCGGGTCTCTCCTTCCCGCCGCAGCGGCAAGCCCTTCTCGAGCGCGAAGTCCCCGATGTGCCGCTCCATCGCGTTGATGTGGACCGGCTCGTCCACCTCGATACGGTTGCACTGGTCCTCGCAGGGGTGGGGACAGACCCTCCCGCACGTGGCCGGGAACGGGTTGTTCTCGGCAATCGCGTAGAACGCCTCCTCGAGTACCTGATCCACGCTCTTTCCGTACGCCTCGTGCTGGGCCAGGGCCTGAACCCACCCGCGGATGTCGGTCCCCTGGGGGCATCCGCACACGCAGGGCGGGGTCTTCGGCGTCGGCCTCGGCCGCAGGTTCGAGGTCTCGCCCGCGCCGCCGCCCGGCGTCGCGCGCACCACGATGTCCTTCTTCGGCGTCTTCAGTTTCATGCTGTCACCTCGACAGGAAGACCCCTCGGCCGGCCCGAACGGCGCCGTGCATCCGCCATCTCGCCCGCGGGGGCCCGCGTCACTCGTTCGCCGCGCCTTCCTTGTGGGGCAGCTGGATGTAGGAGCCCCCGAAGTACGCGTACACGCAGCGACCCGAGTCCATCAGTAGGCGAATTGCGGCCTTGCATGCGTCGCGGCCCACGCCCGGGTACTTCGCCTCGATCGCCTTGGACAGGTCGGACGCCTTGAGGTTCTTCTTCCCCATGGAGTCCGCCACCATCTGGTACATCTCTTCGGCGATCTGTTCCACGGTGGGAGCGGCCATCGCGCACCTCCTTTTCGCCAGGCCCGCCCGGGCGTCCCGGGCTCTGCCGGGGACCCGGACGGGCCGAATTCACCGTCACTGCTCGAACTTGATGTGCGTCGAGCGCTTGTACGTCCACCCCGCGTGCTTGAAGTCGTCAATGTGGTACCGCGTGAACTGGATGCCGGTCAGCCGGAAGAACTTCGGCCAGCCGATGCGCTCGATCCAGTCCCCGATGCGCTCGAAGTTGCGGGCGTTCGCCGCATAGACCTCGATGATGTTCGTGACCGCCTGGACCACCTCGGGCCAGCGAGGCGGGTTGTTCGGCAGGAACGGGATCGCCAGTTTCGAGAACCGCGGCTCCGAGCGCGCGTTCGACACCTTGCCGCCGACCCAGATGGACAGGCCGTCCGTGTCTGGGTTGTTGAGCGGCATCGCCGGGCACACCGTGTAGCAGTTGGCGCAGTACATGCAGAGCTTCTCTTCCACGGTGACCGACTCGAAGCCATCCACGTTGCCGGGCCGGATCGCGCCAGTCGGACACGACGCCACCGTGGTCGGGATCTCGCACATCTTCTTCAGGACGTCGTGCTTGACCTTGGGCGGCCGGGTGTGCACGCCCAGGATCGCAATGTCCGAGCAGTGCACCGCGCCGCACATGTTCAGGCAGCACGCCAGGGCCACGCGGGTCTTCGCCGGCAGCCGCTTCTCGCCCTTGAAGTACGGCATCAGCGCGTCCATGACCGACTTGACGACGCCCGAGGCGTCCGTGGCCGCGGAGTGGCAGTGGACCCACCCCTGGGTGTGGACGATGTTCGAGATCTCGGCCCCGAGCCCGCCGACGGGGAAGCCCTCCTGCGCGAGGTCCGCGATCAGGGCGTCGATCTTCGACGGGTCGGTCAGCAGGAACTCGACGTTGTTGCGGCTCGTGAACCGCAGGTGACCCCCGCAGTACTTGTCCGCGAGGTCCGCGAACATCCGCAGCGTGTCCACCGCGATCAGGCGGGGAGACGCCGCGCGCACGGTGTACAGTTTGTCCCCGGACTCGGCAGTGTGGACCATCACGCCGGGTTTCAAGATTTCATGATAGTTCCACTTCCCGTAATTCTTCTTCACAATAGGTGGCAGGAACTTCTCGTAGTGGGGCGGCCCGATGTCCGTGATCCTCTTCGCAGGTGCTTCAGCCATCGTTCAATCCTCCTCTGGCGGGTTCCGGGTGCGCCGGCCCCGCGCGAAACCTCACGCCTCTTCCCCTTCCGGCTGGAAGAAGATGTACGGGTTGTCCCTCGGGGCCGAGATCATCTCGGGCTCCGGGTCCAGCCCCACCGCGTCCAGGAACGTCGCCATCCCGAGCCGCTGGATCAGCTCACCGATGCGCTCGCGGTTCTTGCCGTTCTCGTCCCAGAACTCCCAGATCCGCCGCACGAGTTCCTTGAACTGCTCGTACTCGTCGGGGTCGTCAATGGCGATGAACGGGACGATCACCGACGACAGGAGCGCCCCCTCCATGATCGGGGCCTTGGAACCGAGCAGGATCGTGGCGCCGCGCTCCTGGCCGGGCCGCAGGGCCTTGGGCATCACGTTGATGCAGTGCATGCAGTGCACGCACTCGCCGTCGTCAATCTTCAGTTTCCCATTGTACGACATGCACTGCGACGGGCACTTCGCCACGACCGCGTTCTCGATGTCGAGGCCGGCCTTCGCGTATTTCTCGACCTCGGCCTGATCGATCCGGATGGCGTCCTTCCAGGTCCCGATGATGGACATGTCCGCGCGGGCGATGGAGGCCACGCAGTCGTTCGGGCAGCCCGCGCACTTGAACTTGAACTTGTACGGGAACATCGGGCGGTGCAGCTCGTCCTGGAAGTCCTGCGTCAGGTTGTAGCAGAGTTTCAGCGTGTCGTAGCAGGCCCACTCGCAGCGCGCGGGGCCGACGCAGGCCGACGGCGTGCGCATGCACGACCCGGAGCCGCCCAAATCGAAGCCGGCCGCGGTCAGTTCCTGGAAGGTCGGCTCCAGTTCGTCCGTGGTGGTGCCCAGGAAGATGATGTCGCCCGTGGAGCCGTGCATGTTGGTCAGGCCCGACCCGTGCCTCTCCCAGATGTCTGCGAGGGTCCGCAGCGCCTGCGACGTGTAAAACCACCCCGCGGGCTGGTTGATGCGCATGGTGTGGAAGTGGGCGACGTTCGGGTACTTGTCGGGCAGGTCGGAGTAGCGCCCGATGACGCCACCGCCGTAGCCCATCACGCCGACGATCCCGCCGTGCTTCCAGTGGCCGATGCGCTGCTCGTAGGAGTCCTCAAGCTGACCCAGAAGGTCCTGGACCATCGGCTTGCGGCCCTGGACCTTGTACATCTCGTTGACGAAACTGGGGTAGGGTCCCTTCCTCAGTTCGTCCAGCATCGGGGTCTCTCGTTTCGCCATGTCTCGTACCCTCCGTCCGTTCAAGTCCGCGTCCCGAGGGCGCCCGGCCGGACGTCCTCCCGCGGGCCAGCATGTCCCCTGGAAGCCGCGAGTGTCAACGAAGAACACGGCAGAAGTTGACAATGATCGGACAACACACATCCCGCATGGCGAGACCGCGAAAGCGCCCGCTCGGGACGCCTCGTTGGACAAGGTTGGACCTTTGTCCAACGCCGTCCAGACCGGCCGGGGCGCGGCAATCGTAGAAGTGCCTGATTTGCTTCCGCATCTCATATTGCAGGGGGCTGGCACGCCTGATGCTTTCTGGCGAAAGAGCCGGGGGACTGGGCCGACAAGGTCCCCCGGACTCGAGGGGGAGGGCCCGTCCTCGGGTGCACCGTCCGGCGACAACCCGCCGCAGCCGGCGGGAGGCCCCGGGGTGCGCCGTGAAGCGTAGAGCGGCGTGGACGGCAGGTCGGCGGGCGGGTGGGACCCACGCGGGATGGGGAGGTACGGCCGGCGCGCCGATGGAAGGCGGCCCTGGAAGACGCCGACACCCAACGGACCGCCGTCAGAACTCCAGGATCTCTTTTTCCTTCTTCGCGGTCATGGCCTCGATTTCCTTGACGTACCCATCGGTCGCCTTGTCCACCCGCTCCAGGGCGCGCTTTTGGTCGTCCTCGGGGAGCCCTTCCGCCTTCTCGAGCGCGGACCGGTGCTCGCGACGCACGGCCCGGACCGCGACCTTGGCCTCCTCGGCCATCTTCTTGACCTGCTTGACCAGTTCCTTGCGCCGCTCCGTGCTCAACGGCGGGATCGGCAGCCGCACGATGTCGCCGTCGTTGGACGGGTTCAGCCCGATGTCGGCCTGGGCGATGGCGCGCTCGATGGCCGGGATCAGTTTCTTTTCCCACGGGCGGATGGTGATGAGGCGAGGATCGGCCACGGCCACCGCCGCCACCTGATTCAGGGGCGTGGGCACGCCGTAGTACTCGACCTTGATCCCGTCCAGGAGCGCGAGGTTGGCGCGGCCCGTCCGGACCCGCGACAACTCCTTCTCGTAGTTCTGGACGACCTTCTTGAACGCCTGGTCCATGTCTCGCAGGGTTTCCTCGATCATGACGACCTCCTGACCTTAGAACTGATTTCAAAACTCCGATCTGCTCCGACGCGCGCTGCATCCGCGGGGGCTGCGTCGCTGCACCCCGAAACGTCCTCGACGTAGGCTCCGACTACGCCTGCGGCGTTTCGGGGACCCCGCTCCTTACCCGCGCGGCGCATCACGCGTCTCGCGACGATCTCCATTTTGAAACCAGTTCTACTCCGTCACCAGGGTCCCGATGGGCTCTCCCCTGAGGATCGCGGGGATGTTCCCCGGGACCCGGATGTTGAACACGTGCAGCGGGAGCCGGTTCTCGCGGCACAGGGCCACGGCGGTCTGGTCCAGGACCCGCAAGCCCTTCTCGATCACCTCCTGATAGGTGATGCGCTCGAACTTCCGGGCGTCCGCGTTCGTCACCGGGTCGGCGGTATAGACGCCGTCCACCTTGGTCCCCTTGAGGATCGCCTCGGCCCCGATCTCGAGCGCGCGCAGCGCCGCACCCGTGTCCGTCGAAAAGTACGGGTGCCCGGTCCCGGCCACGAAGAGGACCAGACGCCCCTTTTCTAGGTGCCGGATCGCCCGCCTGCGGATGAACAACTCGCACACCTGGGGCATCTGCGTGGCCGACAGGACCCGCGTCTGCAACCCCACCCGCTCGAGCGCGTCCTGGAGGATCAGGCCGTTCATGACCGTGGCGAGCATCCCCACCGTGTCCGCGGTCGAGCGCTCGAACATCCGGCCCGCTCCGGACGTGCCACGGAAAAAGTTCCCCCCGCCCACGACCAGGGACATCTCGACGCCCAGGGCCTGCGCCTCCGCGATCTCGGCGGCCAGCCTCATCACCGTGTCGGGATGGACCCCGTGGGACTCCGGTCCCATCAGGACCTCCCCCGACAGTTTCAGCAAGACGCGCCGGTATCGTGGGGACGCCGCGCTCACAGGCCCTCGCCCAGTTCGTAACGCGCGAACCGCCGGATGCGCACGTTCTCGCCCGTCCGGCCCACGACCTCGGTCAGGAGGTCCCGCACCGTTTTCGTGTCGTCCCGGATGTACGGCTGGTCCAGCAGGCACGCCTCCGCGTACCACTTGGCCATCTTGCCCTCGATGATCCGGGCGATGATCTCGGGCGGCTTCTTCTGGTCTGCGACCTGGGCCGCGAAGATCTCCTTCTGCCTCTCCACCAGGTCCGCGGGCAGGTCCTCCCGCGACACCGCCAGCGGCGCCATCGCCGCGACCTGCAAGCAGACTTCTTTGACAAACTGGTTGAACACCTCGGAGCGCGCCACGAAGTCCGTCTCGGAGTTGACCTCGACCAGGACCCCGATGCGACCCTCCCCGTGCAGGTACACGGCCACGCGACCCTCCTTGGCCTCGCGGCTCATCTTCTTGACCGCGGTGGCCTGATTCCTCTTGCGCAGGATCTCCGCCGCCTTGTCAAAATCGCCTCCCGCCTCCTCGAGCGCCTTCTTGCAATCGAGGATCCCTGCGCCCGTCGCGCTGCGCAACTCCTTCACCTGTTCCGCCGTCACTGCCATCGTGCGTCCTCCTGTCATCGCGCCGAGCCACCCCCAGCCCGTTCAGTTCGCGTCCACCCGCGTCCCTTCTCCGTGACCGGCGTGCGATCGGCCCCCGCGGATCACGACCTCCGGTCCGCCCGCGCCCTGCGCGCCGGCCCCGTACGACACGGCCTCCCATTCGCCGCTGCCCTTGCGGACCTGGCCGCCCTCGATGCAGGCATCGGCCGCAGCCGAGGCCATCAGCCGGATGGAGCGGATGGCGTCGTCGTTCCCCGGCACGACGTACGTCACGTTGTCTGGGTCGCAGTTCGTGTCCACAAGCGCCACCACCGGGATGCCGCAGCGCACCGCCTCACGGACCGCGATGCGCTCGCGGTTCGGGTCCACGACGAAGAGCGCGCCCGGAAGCGCCTTCATGCGGCGCATCCCGCGCAGGTTCTTGAGCAGGCGGGCCTGCTCCTTCTCGAGCCGAACGACCTCCTTCTTCGGGAGGCGCTCGACCGACCCCTCCGCCAGGAGCCCGTCAATCTCGTCAATCCGGTCCAGGCTCTTGCGAAGGGTGACGAAATTCGTGAGCGTCCCGCCGAGCCAGCGGTTCGTCACATACGGCATCCGGCAACGCTGGGCCTCTTCCTCGATGACGGCCTGGGCCTGGGGCTTGGTCCCCACGAACAGGACCGCCTCGCCGTCCGCCGCGACCCGGGACAGGAAGTTCATGGCCTCCTGGAACAGGCGCACGGTCTGCTGGAGGTCAATGATGTGGATGCCGTTGCGCGCCCCGAAGATGTACGGCTTCATCTTCGGGTTCCAGCGGTTCGTCTGGTGGCCGAAGTGGACCCCGGCCTCGAGCAGTTCCTTGATCGTGACAGGCATTGCGTCTCCTCCGTTGCGGCGGGTCGCGCGCCGCGGACCCGCGCCCTCCATCCCCGGCCTGCGCCCCTCGCCGGGACGCCACGGAGGCCCATCCATGGGGATGTGCGTCGTTCTCGCGCGCCGCCCCATGCGACGCGCGGAGCCGATTCTTACCATCTTCCCACCTGGATTGCAACCTCGATCGCGCCACGAGCAATCCGCGCTGTAAGCGCGGATTGCGACCCGGCCGCAGCAGGGGCCCCGGCTCCCAGCGCGAAGCGCTCCGGGAGGCTGTCCCAGTGGGACAGCCAATAGCCGGGGGCCGGCGTGGGGGGTGAAGTGGCACGAGGACGGCTTGTAATGCCGTCCGAGTGCCACACGGGGCCCCGTCTTCGC
>JBBIPO010000146.1:3004-9465 GCA_037442805.1 Deltaproteobacteria bacterium | reverse complement strand
CAACGCAACCCATTGTAATCATTAGTACGACTACACCAGGGTGGTCAAAATGGGCCGTCACGGACATGGTCACGGCCCACGGCCACGGTCACGGACACGGTCACCGTCCCGGTCACGGACCCCCGGTCCTACGCGGGCAGCACCCGCGCCTCCACGCGCGAGCAGGCGCTCGCGTCCCCCCCCGGCAGGCGGCGTGCCCCTCGAATGAAATGTGGTACGTTTATCCCGTCCGTGGACTCCGGCTCGGGAGGTTATCCATGGTCGCCAGGATGGTCGCCGTGACATCGTGGACCGTCGCGCTCCTGTGTTGCTCGTCGTCCGGCGGAGGGTCCTCCACTTGCGCCCCCGGCGAGAACCGCTGTTTCGGGAACTACCTCGGGACCTGCGGCGCCGACGGCACCTCGTGGACGCTCGGGTTCTGCGGCACCGAACGGACGTGTTTCGAGGGCCAGTGCCGGGCCCTGGTCTGCACCCCTGGTCGCACGACCTGCGAGGACCCGTGGAACGCGCTCGTCTGCGAAGACGGCCTGAAGACCCGTCCCCTCCCCTGCGCCCTCGGCGACCGTTGCTACGACGCCGGTTGCCTCCCCGAACAGTGCACCCCGGGCCAGGTCCGGTGCCTTCACGATACCCGCCTCACCTGCGCGAACCCCGGCTGGGTCGCCGTCCCCTGCCCCCAAGGCCAGGCGTGCAAGGACGACCAGTGCGTCCCGCAGGTCTGCGTCCCGCGAGAGGGCACGTGCATCACGCACCCGAACCAGCCGGGACTCCAGATCGGCCTCGTGTGCGGGCTCAACGGCACCGATTGGGCCTCCCAGAACCCCTGTTCCACCGAACAGGTCTGTCAGGAAGGCTACTGCTTCTCGAAGACTCCTTCCCCACCCCCGCCCACCGACACCGGACCCGCAGATGCCGGCCTGGACTCCGGCCCGACCCCGCCAGACCCTGGCCCCACTGACGACCTCGCCGGACCCGACGACTTGGGCCCCGTGGACCCCGGACCCCAGGAGGACCTCACCCCACCCCCACAGCCCAACCGGGCCATCATCAACGGCAACCCCGTCGCGTTCACCGACTTCGTCAAGGCATCGCTCGTCGCGGGCGAACTCATGGTCACCCTTCATTCGCCCCCTGTGGACGGCATCCCGTTCCCGGACCTCCAGGACAGAAGGCAGGTCGTGGAACTGCATTTCCCCGGCCTCCCCCCCGGTACCACGGGGACCTTCCGGTGCGAAGACGATTCGGTGCGTCTGTGGTATCGTTTCGGCAAGTACCAGCAAGGCGGTGAATGCAAGGACTACGACTATCAGGCGACTCGTTGCGTCGTGACCCTCGACGCCTTCCAGGTGGACGCGAGCATGGTCTCGGGCACCTTCGACCAGGCCGAACTCGAGGACTGCCTCCCGGGTGGCCCACCCGTGACAATCGTGGACGGACATTTTCAGTACGAAAAATAGACCCGTGACAGTGGGGACTGCGCGAGGAATTCGATGGCCTACACCCTGCTCGTGAGCACGACCCCGGAAGAGCGGCGCGTGGCCTTGCTCGAGGGGGCCCACCTGCGAGAGTACTACACCGAGTACCGCTACGACCGGGGCCTGGTCGGGAACATCTACAAGGGTCGGGTCGTCCGGGTGATGCCGGGGATGGACGCCGCCTTCGTCGAGATCGGCGTGGGCCGCGCCGCCTTCCTTCAGACCGAGGACCTCCCGTCCGTGAGCGCATCGGCCAGGCCCGACCTGGCGCCCGCCGGACCCGACCCCGGGGGAAAGCGCGCCACGAGTTCCGGCGGCTGGGACGAGGCCGAGGTCGAGGCCGTGACCTCGCCCGTCCCGGGACCCGCGCCCCTCGCCGTGGGACAGGACGTCCTGGTCCAGGTCCTCCGTCCCCCGACACCGACCAAGGGTCCGCGCGTCACCGCGAACATCTCCCTCGCGGGACGAAACGTCGTCTTCCTCCCGCGCACCCCGGTCCTGGCCGTGTCCCGCCGTATCGAGGACCACGCCGAGCGCGTCCGCCTCAAGACCGCGGTCGGCAAGGTCCTTCCCGCGGGCGCGGGCGTGGTCATCCGCACGGCCGCCCTCCATCGGCCGGAGGCGGAACTCGCCGACGACGTGAAGTTTCTCGCGGCCTTGTGGCAACGCATCGAGCAGTATGCCGAGGACCTGGAGGCCCCGGCCCTGGTGCACGAGGACCTCGACCTCCTCCTGCGCACGGCCCGGGACCTGCTGACCGAGGGCTGCGACCGGATGATCGTGGACACGGAGGCCGACTACGACCGCCTGCTCCAGTTCGTGGACTCGTTCATGCCCCAGATGACCGGCCTCGTGGAATGGTACCGCGACCCGGAACCCCTGTTCGAACGCCACGGGGTCGAAACCGCCATCTCGTCCCTCCTCGACCGCACGGTCTGGCTTAAGTCCGGCGGGTGCATCGTCATTGACCATGCCGAGGCCCTCACCGCGATTGACGTCAATACGGGGCGCTACACGGGCAAGGCGGACCCCGAGGAGACGGCGCTGAAGACCAACCTCGAAGCGGCCCACGAGATCGGTGAGCAACTGCGCCTGCGCAACATCGGCGGGCTGGTCGTGATTGACTTCATTGACATGCGCCTCCCCGAGAACCGCCAGAAGGTCTGCGACGCCCTCCGGGCGAGCCTCTCGAGCGACAAGGCTGTGATGGACATCGTGCCCATGTCGCCGCTGGGGCTGGTCGAGCTGTCGCGCCGGCGAGTGCGCGAGGGCCTCTTTGCCCACCTGACGGAGCCGTGCCCGTATTGCGACGGGCGGGGCTGGATCCGGTCCGTGGAGCAGACGTGCGGAGAGATCCTGCGCAAGGTGACCCGCGAACTCCGCTCGTCCGCGGTCCGCGGCGTCCGCATCCAGGCCCACCCGCGCGTGATCGAGTGCCTGATTGACAACTACCGGCTGTCCCTCGCGGACATTGAGACCGCCGCCCACAAGCCGATCCGCCTGATTCGGCAGGACGACCAGCACCTCGAGACCTACTCGATCCTGAGGGAGTGACCGGAAGATGACCCGTCACGGACAGCGGCGAGACGCCCGTCCGGATTCCATACCCGGAACGGCCCCGGCCCTTCCCCGCGACCCCTGCGCGAGCGCCCTGGACGAGTTCCTAACGTGGCATCGCGTCTCGCGCGGGGCGTCCCCCCATACCCTCAAGGCCTACCGCTCGGACTGCGCCGAATTCTTCGAGGTCTTGAGGGCGGCCGGGCTCGACCCCCTGCGACCCGACCCGCGCGGCGTCGAGGTGTTCTTCTCGGCCCTGTACCGGCGTCACGCCCCCGCGACCATCGGCCGCAAACTCGCCGCGGTCCGCGGCCTGTTCCGGTTCCTGAAACGCCGGGGCCTCGTCGAGGCCAACCCCTTCCAGGGCGTGCGGGGACCCAAGCAGCCGCGCCGCCTTCCCGACTTTCTTCCGGTGGACGAGGCATTCGTCCTGCTGGACGCGCGCCACCCGGAGGACCCGATCGGCGTGCGGGACCGCGCGATCCTCGAGATGCTGTACGGGGGCGGCCTGCGCGTGGCGGAGCTCGTGGGACTGGAAGTGTCCCACGTGGACATGGCCGCCCGCGAGGTCCGGGTCCTGGGCAAGGGCCGCAAGGAGCGCATCGTCCCCCTGGGGTCCAAGGCCATCGCGGCCCTGGAGGCGTACCTGGCGGTCCGCCCGTCCCTGTGCCGGGGACCGGGTGACCCGCGGGCCCTGTTGCTGAACCGGCTCGGCGGGCGGCTGTCCGCGCGAAGCGTGGGGCGCCTCCTGGAGCGGGCGGTCCTGCGGGCGGGGCTCTCGCGGCGCGTCCACCCACACACCCTGCGCCACTCGTACGCGACCCACATGCTCGACGGCGGGGCCGACCTGCGGGACATTCAGGAATTGCTGGGGCATGCGAGGCTCTCGACCACCCAGCGCTACACCCACGTCACCCTCGCCCGGCTCCGCGAGGTCTATGATCAGGCCCACCCGAGGGCACACGGGTCGCGAAAGGCCCGGCGGCGCGGGCCCGGGACCCACGTCGCCCCCCCGGACGACAAGGAGTAAGGCGCCATGCACGACACGAGGGCTCACGAAACGCACGGGACCACCGTGATCGCCGTACGGCGCGACGGTCGCGTGGTCATGGCGGGCGACGGCCAGGTCAGCCACGGGAACACCATCGTCAAGAGCGGGGCCGCCAAGGTGCGCCGCATCCTGGACGGCCGCGTCCTGACCGGATTCGCCGGCTCGACCGCCGACGCCCTGACCCTGTTCGAACGCTTCGAGGCCCGCCTGAAGGACCTGAACGGCAACCTGGCGAGGGCCAGCGTGGAACTCGCCAAGGAATGGCGGACCGACCGGGCTTTGCGGCGCCTGGACGCGCTCTTGCTCGTCGCGGACGCCTCGCGGACCTTCCTGATCACGGGGAGCGGGGACGTGATCGAGCCCGACGAGGGAGTCATCGCGATCGGGTCCGGGGGGCCTTACGCCCTGGCCGCGGCCCGGGCCCTCCTGCGTCACACGAACCTCGGCGCGGCCGAGATCGCGCGCGAGGCCATGACCATCGCCGCTTCCATCTGCGTCTTCACGAACGACCGCATCACCCTCGAAGAAATCGGAGGGGAAGGCGCGAAGGAGACCCACGCATGACCGCGGACGGATGCTCGCTGACGCCCCGGGAGGTCGTGTCCGAACTGGACCGCTACATCGTCGGGCAGGCCCAGGCGAAGCGCATGGTGGCCATCGCGCTGCGCAACCGCTGGCGCCGCCTGCGCGTGGAGGGTCCCCTGCGCGACGAGATCATCCCGAAAAACATCCTGATGATCGGGCCGACCGGAGTGGGCAAGACCGAGATCGCGCGCCGCCTCGCGGGGCTCGCGCGGGCCCCCTTCGTCAAGGTCGAGGCCTCCAAGTACACCGAGGTCGGCTACGTGGGGCGGGACGTGGAGGGGATGATCCGCGACCTGACCGAGATCGCGGTGAACATGGTCAAGGCCGAGGAAGCGGAGGCCGTGTCGGTTCAGGCCCGGCAGCGCGCGGTCGAGCGCGTGGCCCAGGCCCTCGCGGACCAGGACCCTGCCCTCGCCCAGGAGCCCCGAGAGTCCCTCGTGCGGGCCGTCGCGGCCAGGGAGCACGCGCAGCGACCAATCCTGATCGAGGTGTCGGAAAGCGCCACGCCCGTGCTGTCCGTCTTTTCGAACGCGGGAATGGAGGAGGTCGGGCTCCGGTTTCAGGACATGCTGGGCAACCTCCTGCCGCGGAAGTCCCGCCAGAGGCGCGTCACCGTGTCCGAGGCGCTCCGGGTGTTCGAGGAAGAGGAGCGCGACCGACTGCTCGACCCCGACAAGGTCACGCGCGTCGCGCTTCAGCGCGTGCAGAACAGCGGAATCGTGTTCATAGACGAGATGGACAAGATCGCGGGCCGCGAGAGCGGTCGGGGGCCGGACGTCTCGCGCGAGGGGGTCCAGCGCGACCTCCTCCCCATCGTCGAGGGCACCGCGGTTCCCACGAAGCACGGGGTCGTCCGCACGGACCACATCCTCTTCATCGCGGCCGGGGCCTTCCACGTCGCGAAGGTGTCGGACCTGATCCCGGAGCTCCAGGGGCGCTTCCCCATCCGGGTGGAACTCGCAAGCCTGACCCGGGAGGACTTCGTTCGCATCCTGACCGAGCCGGACAACTCCCTCGTCAAGCAGTACCAGGCCCTGCTGGCCACGGAGGGCCTCACCGTGACCTTCGACGAGGAGGCCATCGAGACCATCGCCTCGCTGGCGGCCGACCTGAACGCCCGCTTCGAGAACATCGGGGCAAGGCGCCTCCAGACCGTTCTCGAGAAGGTCCTCGAGGACATCTCGTTCCACGCCTCCGACCTCCCGGGCCAGACCATTCCCGTCACGGCGGCTTACGTGCGCGAACGCCTGGGGGACATCCTGAAGGACGACGACCTGAGCCGCTACATCCTGTGACGCGGTTGCCCGGCACGAATTTCCGGACGCGCTCGGGATCCGTGCTAGAATCCGGTCCACGATGGCGGGCGACACGCAACCATCCTCGCGGCCCGAGCCGCGGCCGGACGAGCTCCTGATGCGGCTCGTCCGCAACCTGCCCCGGCCCGACGAGGTCCCGGCCCTCCGGGAGGCCATGGCCCGGCTCGGCGACGAGGACCCCCTCCTACGCGCCGTGGCCGAGTGCGTGACTGAGTTGCGCGCGCACGCGGCCCGGGTGGAGGCGGCCCCACGCGACCCCAGCACCCAGGAGGCCCCCGTCCGGCACGGGACGGAACCCCTCCCCGCCTTCGAGTTCCACGAGAGGCCGACGATGGCCGTCCCCGCGCTGGGGACCCCGGAACCCGGCGCGGCTCCGACCCGCCCCGTCCCGGTCCCGACCGCGCCTCCGGTCCACTGGGGGCCGTCCGAGCAGATGCTCTACGAGGACATCGTGACGTTGTTCGACCTCGGCGACCA
>JBBIPO010000146.1:0-2904 GCA_037442805.1 Deltaproteobacteria bacterium | reverse complement strand
TCGGTCTGGAGCAACAGATAGACCACGCGCCACGCCGCTTCCTGGGCGTCGGGTCTCGTCGGGACGTGTGCGAGGACCTCGGACAGCGAGGGGTGCAAGTCCAGGAGGTGGACGATTCGCATCTCCTTCGGCAGGAGGTGAAACTCGGTCACCTGGACCCGGGGCGACTCGGACCGCAGGAGCCGGTGGTCGCGCTTGTCGTCCAGGACCGACCGGATCAGGTCCATCGGGACCACGGACCGGACCGCTTCGGCCAGCACGGGCACCGGGTCGAGGTCCAGGGCGACCGCCCCCGGGGGAGGCTCAGTGTGTTCGAAGATACCGTACCAGCCGCGGTTCCACCGGAACAGGTCCAGAAACCGTTCGCGAAACTGCCACTCGATCACCTGGGCCAGGTCGTGGGCGGACACGAACCCCTTCGCCACGAGGGCGTCCCCGAGCCGGAACTTCTCACCACTCGTGGTCCGGATGGCCTCTTCGATCTGCTGGCGCGTCACCACGCCCCGCCGAACCAGGAACTCGCCGAGGAGTTCCTGGCGCACGTTGGACGAGATGTGCCGGGGCCGCCCGTCGCGAAAGAAGACCTCCTTCTGGCTGGAACCGGCCTTGAAGACCAGCATCCCGGACAGCCTCTTCTTCCGGGACACGTCGAAGATCAGGTTCACGACATTCTCGGGCTGGATCGTCCCCTCGACCAGGACCTTGCGGCGCTCCGCTCCCTCGCGGTCCGCGCGGAACTGCTCGTGGACGGCCGAGATATCGCGCAACTTGACCCACGGCCCCCCGTCCATGGAGCAGAGTTCGTCTTCACTGACCGCGTGGCTCTTGATCAGGCTCAGCAGGTTCGCGAAGGTGACCGGGCCGAAACGCCCGCCTTCCCCGTCTTGAAGGTAGAAGACGGACCGGGACGGGATGAACCGCGAGCTGGGCTTCGTGACCTCGAGGGTCGCCTGGGCCTCCTCCCTCGGGAGTGCCGGGGCGTTGGCGGCCGGCGGGGCCTCGGGACGTCCCTCCTCCTCCGCGGACGGCTCAGTCGGTGGCGGTGCCACCCGCATCTGCCCCGTCCGCGCCAGCCGTACCTCGGAGAGTTCCTCGATGTCCAGGGGCAGGATCTCGGCCTCTGCCTCCTCCGTGAAGAGGTCGTGCATCAACGCCGCCACCGAATCCGACCCCACCCGCTTGCCGGTGCTGAAGAGGTAGTCCTGGATCTCGGCGAGGAACGCCTGGGCGTTGACGTACCGGCGTTCCGGCTCCCGCGCCAGGGCCTTGCGCAGGATCGCCTGCACCGGCTCCGGGATCTCCGGGTGGCGCGCGAGCCTCCGGTCCACGTCGGCATCGCGGATGTTGATCAGGGTCTGGAGGTCGGTCCGCCCTAGAAACAGGCGTTTCAGCGTCAGGCACTCGAACAGGATGATGCCCAGGGAGAACAGGTCCGAGCGGTGGTCCAGGTCCCGGCCGAGCACCTGCTCGGGGGACATGTAGCCGAGTTTCCCCTTGAGCACCGCCCCACCCGACTCGCGGGACGTGGCGGCGCGGGCCACGCCGAAGTCCGTGACCTTCACCTCGCCGTCATAGGACACGAGGATGTTGCTGGGCGACACGTCCCGATGGATGATGCGCAAGGGGTTCCCGTACGGGTCGCGCGCGTTGTAAGCGTACCACAACGCCTCGCAGACCTCCCCTACCACGTACAGCGCGATGGACGTCGGGACCTGCCGGCCGAGACGATTCGCCCGGGCCATGACCTGCTGGAGGTCCCGGCCGTGGACGTACTCCATCGCCAGGTAGTACTGGCCCTCGACCTGGTCGAACTCGTGGATCGCGACGACGTTCGCATGTTGCAACGGGGCCGTGATCTTGGCCTCGTCCACGAACATCTTCACGAACGAAGGGTCCTTCGAATACGGCAGGAGGATGCGCTTGATCACGAGGACCTTGCGAAAGTCCTCGGCCCCCTGGACCACGGCCTTGAAGATCTCGGCCATCCCGCCCGAGCCGATCTTCTCGAGCAGCAGGTACTTGCCGAACTGCCGGGGTCGCGCGGAGGACTGCGGCGCTCCCTGGGACATCTCATCTCCCGGGTCAGGCCCTCATCGTCGGGCTTCCTTGCCGTTGGCCGCGCCTCGCCGGCTTGCTGACCCCATCTGGGGCCACCCGCTCGCCGATCCATCGGCCACCGACTGCGTCAGCCCTCCGACTAGGGCCGTCTCGATGCGATTCTCTTTGCGGCCCAACGGATTGTCAAGGCGCTGTATCCGGTCGTAGAATGCGTCCCGTCTCGTCACCGACAGGGAGGCGAAGCCGTGAAGTTCTTCATTGACAGCGCGAGGATCGAGGAAGTGAAACAGGCCGTCGCCATGGGCGTGTGCGACGGTGTCACCACGAACCCGACCCTGGTGGCGCAGACCGGTCGCCCTTACGACGAGGTGATCCGGGACCTCCTCGCCGTGGTCCCGGGACCGGTCAGCCTCGAGGCCGTTTCCGAGGACGCGGACGGACTGTTCGAGGAGGCACGGGCCCTGTCGGCCCGGAATCCCGAGAAGGTCGTGGTAAAGATCCCCATGACCCCGGCGGGCCTGGTCGCGGTCCGGCGCTGCGTCGAGGCGGGGATCCGCACGAACGTCACGCTCGTCTTCTCGGCGACCCAGGCCCTTCTGGCCGCCAAGGCCGGGGCCACCTACGTCAGCCCCTTCATCGGGCGCCTGGACGACGTGTCCTCGGACGGGATGGCTCTGATCGAGGAGATCCTGAACATCTACGATCAGTACGATTTCGATACCGAGGTGATCGTGGCGTCGGTGCGGCACCCGATGCACGTGCTTCGCGCGGCGCTCCTGGGCGCGGACGTCGCGACCATCCCGTTCGGAGTGGTCCTGAAACTGTTCGAGCACCCCCTGACGGACG